>DASPXE010000131.1:0-2689 GCA_035637455.1 Gemmatimonadales bacterium | reverse complement strand
CGAGGCGCGAGTCGTGATCGATCGCGACCAGGTGGCCGACCTGGGGCTCGACCTCGCCAGCGTGGGCCGCGAGCTCGGCACGCTGCTGGGCGGCGCGTACGTCAACCGGTTCAACTATTACGACCGCAGCTACAAGGTCATCCCCCAGATCGGCGACGAGCGCCGCACCACGGTGGGGCCGCTGCTCGATCTCAAGATCAAGACGCCGAGTGGCCGGCTGGTGCCGGTTTCGACGTTCACGCACATCGAGTCGAGCACCGCGCCGCGCACTTTGAACCGCTTTCAGCAGAGAAACGCAGTCAGAATCTTCGGCGGCGTGAAACCTGGCGTCACCAAGGAGGAGGGATTGCGGGTCCTCGAGACCGCTGCGGCGGCCGCAGCTGGGCCGGGTGTCGGGCTCGACTACGCCGGCGAATCGCGGCAGATCCGCCTCGAAGGGGCGGCGCTCACCGTGACCCTCGGGTTCGCCGTGATCCTCATCTACCTGGTGCTCGCGGCGCAATTCAGGAGCTTCCGGGACCCGTTGATCGTGCTGGTGGGCTCGGTGCCGCTCGCGATTTCCGGGGCGCTGGTGTTCAGCTACCTCGATTTCACCACCATCAACATCTACTCCCAGGTGGGGTTGATCACGCTGGTGGGACTGATCGCGAAGAACGGCATC
Organism: Gemmatimonadales bacterium; assembly: GCA_035637455.1. Lineage (GTDB taxonomy): Bacteria > Gemmatimonadota > Gemmatimonadetes > Gemmatimonadales > GWC2-71-9 > 20CM-4-69-16. Next base: position 2,028 of record DASPXE010000131.1, on the reverse strand, counting down.
CTGATCGTGCAGTTCGCTAATACGCTGCAGTCGCAGGGTATGGCGAAGCTCGCGGCGTTGCGCGAAGCATCGCTCACACGGCTCCGGCCCGTGCTCATGACCTCGGCGGCTACCGTCTTCGGGCACCTGCCGCTGGTGTTCGCGACCGGGCCGGGATCGGCGGCCCGCAACAGCATCGGCGCCGTGCTGGTGGCGGGCATGACGGTGGGGACGCTGTTCACGCTATTCGTGGTCCCCGTCTTCTACTCGTTCATCGCGGCCGAGCACCGTCCCGAAACGGAAGAGGCAAGCGAGCGTCTCGTTCTCGAACCTGTCTTGGTGGGGGAGGCGGCCAATGCGTAGCGCGATCGTCTATTACTGTCTGGGGTTCTTCGCGCTCTCCGGATGCGCTTCGGCCCCGGGCTACCGATCACCGGCAGTACAGCCACCGGCGTCGTTCCGGGAAGTGACCCAGGATTCTCAGCCCCCGGCCTCCTCTCCCGATGGGAGAGAGGGTCCTCACCCCCTGGCCCCCTCTCCCCTTCGCTTCGCTCAGGGCGGGCTCTCCGGGAGAGGGGGAACGAAGGAGGAGCCTGCGGTCTCGACCGACTATTGGGACCAGCTGGGCGACACGACGCTGTCCCGCCTCATCGGCGAGGTGGCGCGCGGTAACCTCGACGTGCGGGCAGCGCGGGCCCGGGTGAGCGCCGCTCGCTCGGATCGGGTCCGCACCGCGTTGGACCTGACGCCGTCGACGACGCTGTCCGCCGGCTACGCGCGGCAACGCCTGTCCAGCGCGAGCTTCCCCGGCGCATCGGGCATCTTTCCGGACCAGAGCGTGTGGGACGCCGGCGTGAATGCCTCGTGGGACCTGGATGTGTTCGGCCGCATCCGCCACAGCGTCCAGGCGCAGGGCGCGTTGGTGGGCGTGGCCCAGGAAGAGCTGCGCGACGTGCAGGTGACGCTGACGGCGGAGCTGGCCCGCGCCTACTTCGAGCTGCGGGGAGCGCAGGAGCAGCTCGAGGTCGCGCGGCGGAACGCCGAAAACCAGCGGCGCACCTTCGACCTCACGCGCCAGCGCCTCGACGCGGGGCGCGGCAGCGCGTTCGATACCGACCGGGCGCAGGCCCAGCTGAGCTCCACGCTGGCATCGATTCCCGCCCGGGAGGCGCAGGTGGCGGCGGCCCAGTACCGCATCGGTGCGCTGGTGGGCCGCTCACCGACCGACGTGGCCCGGGAGCTCGAGCAGACCGGGCAGCTCCCGCCGCTTCCCGAGGTGACCTCGATCGGGACACCGGACGCGGTGGTCCGGTACCGGCCCGACGTGGCCGCGGCCGAGCGGTTCGCCGCGGCGCAGGGGGCGCTGGTCGGAGCGGCCAAGGCGAGCTACCTGCCGCGGCTCACCATCGGGGCAAGCGTGGGCTATGCCGCGCCCGAATTCAATGCGGTGGGCAACCAGGGGACGCTGCGCTACGCGGTCGGGCCGGTGATCACCTGGCCTGGTCTCAACCTGGGGCGGGTGAAGGCGGAGGCCGACGCGGCGCAGGCGCGGGAGGCGGCGGCCCGCGCAGAATACAGTCGCGTCGTCCTCGCGGCGATTGAAGGCATGGAGACCAGCCTCACCCGGTATCGCGCGGCGCGCCTCCAGGTGGAACGACTCCAGGAGGCGAGCGCCGCGAGCGAGCGAGCCGCCGAGCTGGCGCGGCTGCGGTTCCGCGAAGGGGTCACCGATTTTCTTCAGGTGCTGGATGCGGAGCGGACCGAGCTCGAGGCTCAGGATCGCCTGGCCCAGGGGCGGATCGACGCGGCGACGGCGTACGCGGCGTTGTACAAGGCGGTTGGGGGAAGGTGACGCGGCCGGCCTTGCGCCCGGGGGTACTCGCGCCATACTCTGGCCCGGCCGTTGATCCGTTCCCCCTCTCTCGAGGTGACCATGGGCAAGATCAACTGGGGTCGTGTGGTCGTCGGCGGGCTGTTGGCCGGTCTCGTGCTCAACGTGCTCGACTTCGTCGTGAACGGCGTGTGGCTCAGCAACGACTGGAACGCGGC
>DASPXE010000130.1:0-20739 GCA_035637455.1 Gemmatimonadales bacterium | reverse complement strand
GCGGTGTTCCCCCACACGCGAACGGTTTGGCTGGTGTCTTCCTGCTGTTGGTAGATCACGTCCTGGCTGCGCGCGTCCTGGAGCAGATCTGCCTTCGTGTAGGTACGGCCCCTTCCTGTCACCAGCACGAAATCGTCGGCGAGGATGGCATCCATCGTGGCTACATCATGGGTTCGCACGGCGGCTTGATACTTGGTGTCGAGCGCGCTCACGATCTGGGCGTCATCCGTGCGAACGGTCACTGTCCCGCTGTGCGGCCGAAACAGAATATCGAACATCGGTTTCCACGTCCTGCCGCCGTCGCTCGAGCGCTCCGCGGTTTCGCGTACGGCGGTCCCCTCGGGACGCCAGATGCCGCGCAGCAGCGACGCCGCGCCGTCCGCCGCCGGCTCCGTCCCCGTCAGCACCATGCGACCGTGCTCCCAGCGACCGTCCAGCAGCAGCAGCTGGCCGCGATTGGTAAACCAGCTCTGATGCCACATGGCGCGCGACACATCGTACAGGCTGAAGCTCTCGCCGACCAAGCCGTCGCCTTGCTCGTACACCTCGTGCAGCACGCAGCCGCCGAGCGTCACGGTCACGTTGTTGCGCGCCACGAGCTGCGCGGCAGCGGCCACGTCGTACGTATCCCAGTCACCCACGAAGAAATCGAACTGCCGGAACTCGGAGCTCGCGCAACCCGCCGACGGCGCGGCGTCGCCGGCGCTCGCGCGAGCGCACGCTCCGAAGGCGGCGGCGAGCGCTACCACACCGCCGAGGCTTACGACCCTGGTAGGACGCACGGTGCTGCTCCGATGTGGAGTCGATCGGCGGAATACTAAAGCGCGAGTGGCACCGCCCTTAACAGTCCGGCGACGACTTCGAGCGGGACGCGACGAAGCGCGGCCGGCACGCGACGAGCGGGCGGAGGCTGCGGCGACCTAGCCTCGACCACGGCGCCCACGGTATAATCGCCTCGTGAGCGCACGGCGAACGATTCTCTCCCCTCGGGGCTGGGCCCTTGTCTTCGGCGCCTGGATGGCGTGGGGACTGTTGTGGGGCGTCGACGAGTTCGTGCGCGATGGGCCGAGGTCCATCGGCACGGCGCTGCTGCCGCAGATGGCGTCGGCGCTGGGGTGGGTGTTTTTCACGCCGGGGATCCTGTGGCTCGGGCGTCGCTGGCCGCTGGAGGGCCGCTCCTGGCTGCTCCGGCTCGGATTGCACGTTGCTGTCTCGAGCGTCATCGTGCTCGCTCTCGCCACGCTGTATCACGCGGTCGCGGGCTGGACCGGCGGTGCCCCGGCGGAGGCGGCACCGCTGCTCGCCCGCTCCGTGCGGGCGTTTGCCTTCTGGTTCGTCGCGGACTCGCCCCTGTACTGGGCGGTGATCTTTGTCGATTACGGCATCCGTCAATACGCCGCGGCGGGTGAGCGCGAGCTGCGGGCGTCGCAGCTCGAAGCGCAGCTCGCCCAAGCCCGGCTCGCCGGGCTGAAGATGCAGCTCCAGCCGCACTTCCTGTTCAACGCCCTGCACACGATCGGCACACTGGTGCGGACCGGCCAGTCACGAGACGCCGTCCGCGTCGTCGCGGGCCTCGGGGACCTGCTGCGAGCGATGCTGGACGACGTCGCGACGCAGGTGGTTCCCCTCCGCCAGGAGCTCGCGTTCCTGCGGAGCTACTTGGAGATCGAGCAGATCCGCTTCAGCGACCGTCTCGAGGTAGTGTTCGCAGTGGACGACGAAACGCTCGACGCCAGCGTGCCCCACCTCATCCTCCAACCGCTCGTCGAGAATGCGCTGCGGCACGGCATCGCGCCCACTGCCGCCGGCGGCCGGGTCATCGTGTCGGCCCGCCGGATGGACAGCCGGCTGCTGCTCGCGGTGCGCGACGACGGACGTGGGCTCGATGGCGGCAACGGACACGCGTACCGGCGCGGGCTCGGCCTCACCAATATTCGGCACCGCCTCGCCCAGTTGTTCGGCGCGGACTCGGAGCTGGTGGTCGAGCCGGCGCCGTCGGGCGGCACCGAAGCCCGGATTACGCTGCCCTACCGCCAGGCGACCGCCACGATCACGCGGGAGTGAGGAAGGGCGTGGAGCGGATTCGGGTGCTGATCGTAGACGACGAGCCGGCCGCCCGGAACGGCATTCGCCGGCTCCTGAAGTACGATCCCGACATCGTCGTTGTCGGGGAAGCGCGCCACGGCCGCGAGGCGGTCCACGCGCTCGAGCAGGACGGGATCGATCTGGTCTTCCTCGACATCCAGATGCCCGAGCTGGACGGCTTCGGGGTCGTGGGCGCCGTCGGTGCGCAGCATATGCCGGCGATCATCTTCGTGACGGCGTTCGATCGGCACGCCCTGCACGCCTTCGACGTGCACGCCCTCGACTACCTCCTGAAACCGTTCACCGATGAGCGGTTTCACGAGGCAGTGGAGCGCGCCAAGGCCACCGTCCGACACGGACGGCTGGGCGAGTTGAGCCGCAAGCTCACCGCCCTCCTCACCGAGGTGGGCGGGACGACTGCGGCACCGCCGGGCGGCTACCTCCAGCGGCTCGCCATCAAGGGCGGCGGCCGCGTCGCGCTGCTGCCGGTGCGGGACATCGACTGGGTCGAAGCCGAGAAGGATTACGTGCGACTGCACGTGGGCAAGCAGGCGCACGTGATCCGCAAAAGGATGAAAATCCTCGAGGGACAGCTCGACCCCGCACGCTTTGTGCGCATTCACCGTTCCACGATCGTCAACATCGAGCGCGTAAAGGAGCTGCAGCAGATGTTCAAAGGCGAATACGTCGTGGTGTTGTACGACGGCATCGAGCTCAAGTTGAGTCGCGGCTACCGGGATCACCTCGAGGCCATGTTCGGCCACCGCCTCTAGCGTCCGCTCGACCAGCCCCGGGCCGCCGTTCGTCGCTGGCGAGGCCCCCTCCGCGGTCGCCTGGTACTAGTCGTCGCAATTTCGTTGTAACCCACCTCCCGTCATGAGAACGTTGGCTCCGGTACAGCGCGCCGGCGACCCAACGCTTTCACAACCCAGGAGGGTGCTATGCGTCTCATCTCATGGACGATCCTGATCGCCGGCTTGGCCGGCTGTGGCGACGAGACACAGGTCACCCAACCGCTCGAGGCGCTCGCCCAGTCGACGCCGAACGCGCAATACGCGATCACCAAGTTCTCCGCGTCGCTCGGTGGAGTGACGAGCCGGGGCACGGCGATCAACAATCGCGGCTGGGTGGCGGGCTTTTCCAACTTGCCCGGGGACAACACCCGGCATGCGGCCCTGTGGCGCGACGGATCGATACGCGACCTCGGCACGCTCGGGGGGCCGAACTGTCCAGCGTGCAACAGCAGCGTGGTTTGGCCCGGGCTCAACGACCAGGGCACGGTCGTAGGCATCGCCGAGACTGCCGACCTCGACCCACTGGGGGAAGAGTGGAGTTGCACGGCGTTTTTCCCCAGCGTGACCGGCCATATCTGTCGTGGGTTCGTATGGGAGAATGGCGTGATGCAAGCGCTGCCCACGCTCGGCGGCAACCAGGGCTTCGCCACCGGCGTCAACAGCCGGGACCAGGTGGTCGGGTGGGCGGAGACTGCTGTGCTTGACCCGACCTGCAACTCGCCCCAGGTGCTCCAGTTCCGCGCGGTCCTATGGCAGCCGCAGCACGGCGCGATGCAACAGCTCCCGCCGCTCCCGGGCGACTCGACCTCGGCAGCCACGGCGATCAACGACAAGGGCCAGGCGGTGGGCATCTCGGGGGATTGCGACATCGCGGTGGGACGCTTCAGCGCACGTCACTCCGTGCTCTGGGAAAACGGCACGGTGACCGCCATCCCCAACCTGGGAGGGGCGACCTGGAACACACCCATGGACATCAATGCGTCCGGTGACGTCGTCGGGTTTTCCAACCCGGTCGGCCCGGGCGACCCGGAGGGCGACTTCATATCGCACGCCTTCCTCTGGGCCAGAGGCACCGACAAGGCTCAGGATCTCGGCACGCTCGGCGGAGACTTCTTCAGCGAAGCCTTCGCCATCAACGGGCGGGGTCAGGTGGTGGGCGTTTCCTTCGGCGGTCCGAACGGTCCCCATGCCTTTATCTGGGAAGACGGGGCTATGACGGACCTGAACGATCTCGTCGGGACTGGAAATCTCGATGTCTTACTCTCCGCCCAAGACATCAACGATGCCGGGCAGATCACGGGTAGGGTGCGCGATCACACCACCGGCCAGACTCTCACCTTTGTGGCGACCCCAGTGGGCATCGGCCGTGCTGAAGGGGCCCGATAGGACCGCCAGGACCGCAGCCCGGCGGCGCGACCGCCGCACCATACTGTGCGTGGACGGCCAGGTTGGGATCCGCCAAATGGTGCGGCGGGGCTTGGAACGGAAGCGCTACCGGGTCATGCTCGCCCGCCACGGCGCGGCCGGGCTCAAGCTCCTCTTGATGAATCCAGGTCGCATCGACGTTGTCGTGTCGGACGTCGTCATCCCGCGCGTCGGACAGGCCACGCGGTTTCTGTTCACGAGCCCGCGCATCGGCGGTGACGCCTTAGCGGTCCTCCGGTCGAGGCCGGGCACGGCGTTCTTCGCGAAACCCTGGACGATCAGCGAGCTGGAAACCCAGATCCGGAAGCTGCTGAAGACGATCCCGCCAAATCGCTAGAGCCCGCGCGGTGGAGTACCGCATCGACCTGTAGCAAGATAAGTTGAGGAGTCGGTAGGACAGAGCGTCAAACATCGGTCCGGCGCACCGCCGCCCGCCGTCGGTTACGTTGTTGTAGCACAACACGCGCCAGTAGCTCAGCTGGATAGAGCGTCGGCCTCCGGAGCCGAAGGTCCCGCGTTCGAATCGCGGCTGGCGCATGGAGTTGCACCGCCGAACCGCGTGGCTTGACGAGACCCGCAGCCCGCCCGACCTTGTGGTCGTGGAAGGCGGCTTCCCATCGTTCATCGACCGTGATCGGTCCGCTGATGGCCTGCAGGACCCGACACCTACGGCGCGCTCGCTTGCAGAATCTCTAGCCTCGATGTTCGGCCCCACGACGCGGGCCATTCTCCACTATGGATCGCGGGCCCAAGGGCGGGCGCCTCGCGCGGACAGTGCCTTCGATTTCTTCATCATCGTCGACGGCTACCGGCAAGCGTACCGGGCGCTCGCGGCCAACCTCGGCATGCCACACCACCCGAACCTAGCGATGGTGCTGGCGCGCGTGCTGCCACCCAACGCCATTTCGGTCCGCCACCGAGGCCCCCACGGCGAGCACGAGGCCAAGTGCGTGATCGCGTCCATACCCCACTTCCGCCGCGAGTGCTCGTCCCGCGCCCGCGATCACTTCTTCCAGGGACGCGTGTCGCAATGCATCGTCCTCGTCTGGTCCCGGGACCCGGAGAGCGCGGAGCTGGTGCTGCACAGCGTGCGTGAGGCACGCGAGCGCTCCTTCGCATGGGCGCGCGTCTTTCTGCCACGGCGGTTCGACCTGGAGCTGTATTGCCGGACGCTGCTCGAGGTTGCTCTCGCACACGAAATCCGCCCCGAGGCCAAGAACCACGCGGACACACTGTTCGCGGTGCAGCGCGACACGCTGATGGGCACGTACGGCCCTGTTCTCGCACGCCTCCAGGACCGCGGCGTACTGGCCCGTGACGGGGACGCATTTGTGCAACGGCGCCTTCCTGGCCCCATCGTCAAGTTGCGCGTCCGGACCTATTTCCGCTTCAGCAAGCTGCGCACGACGCTGCGGCTGCTGAAGCATCCGCTCCTATATGACGGGTGGCTGGACTACCTGGTACGGAAAATCGATCGCAGCACGGGCGAGAGGATCGAACTCACCGCGCGGGAACGCCGGTGGCCGCTGATTTTCCTGTGGCCGCGGGCGCTCCGCTACCTCCGCACCCGGCCACAGCACCAGCGCTGACATGCGTGCCGTCTGGATCGTCCCCTGGCTGCCGCTCATCGGTCTCCTCGCCACCATGTCCGTCTTCGCCGTCCGCGTCCGGGGAGGGCCGCGCGATGCCGATGTAGCGCGCCGGCCCGCGTCCGTGCTGTTGGGGTTCTGGCTGCGCGACTGGATGGTCTGGGCGCTGTCCCCACTGGAGCACTGGCTTGTGCGCCGGCGCGTTTCCCCCGACGCGCTCAACTGGGCCGGAGCGGCCCTCGGGCTCCTCGCCGGCGCGGGGTTCATCCTGCGGCAACTGCCACCCGCCGCCTGGCTCATCGCTCTAGCGGGCATCGCCGATATCCTCGACGGACGAATCGCGCGAGCGCGCGGGATGGCGTCGGCGTACGGCGGCTTCCTCGACTCCACCCTCGACCGATTCTCGGAGACGTTCACATTCGTCGGCGTCGCGTGGTATCTGGCCGGCTCGGCCTGGACGGCCGCGGCCACTGCGCTCGCCATCGGCGGCTCGCTCCTGGTGAGCTACACGCGCGCCCGGGGGGAAGCGCTCGGCGTCACCTGCACCGGTGGCCTGGCGCAACGCGCCGAGCGCCTGGTGCTGCTCGCGCTCGCGACGCTGCTCGACGCCACGGTGAGCGGCTCGTTCGGATGGCGTCCGGGCGCCGTGCTGGGGGCAGCAGTCGCCGTCATCGCCGTGGGATCCCTGGCAACGGCCGTCTACCGAACGGTCGTGATCGCCCGGGTCCTGGCCCGCCGTGCCGATCCCGCCGCGCCGGGAGTCACGGCGCTCCCGCAGGAACGAGGAACCGGAGCCGCGGCCCGGCGCTGAGCCGCACGTCCACCATCCCCCCGCCGGGATAGAGATCCCCGTCGATGAGGCAGCCGGTATTGCCCCGAACGCTCGCGTCCCGGATGCGACCGACCCGGAGGCGCGGATGGCGGCACGTGCCCCGGAAGATCGACCACAACCTTGGCGCGACCTCTCTCGGTCGCATGGAGGTCGCGCCGAGGTGGAACGCCGCGGCGTCGCCGAGCGGGGAGCCGAACGGCCGGAACCACAGCAGCGGGCTGTCGAGCACGCTCGCGACCACCGTGTGCGGCGGCTCCGGCAGCCACGGCGCGCCCTCGGCGCTGACCTCGAGGTGCACCCCATCGTAGAACGAACGACCGAAGAGCGCCGCCGTGAGCGGGAGCAGCGACGCGCGCACCGCGGCGACGATGCCCGGCTCCGGACGGCGATAGTAGGACTGGTACGCGCGGTACACGAGGCCGGTCGCGAAGCCGAAGCCGTGGCGCGCTCGTCCGCCGCGCGCGTCGGTGACGCGCAACACGTGCCGCGCGTGCACGCGGGGCCTCATCCCCGCGATGTCGGCTACGGCCGCACGCAGTACGGCCTCCGGGGCGCCTCCCGTGCCCAACGCCCGCGCCACGCCGTTCATGGTTCCGCCCGCGAGCACAAGAACCATGGGCGCGTCGCCTTCCGGGTAGCGGCGCAGCACTGCGTCCACGAGACGGTGCGCGCTCCCATCGCCCCCGAGCGTGGCCACGGCGCCGACGCCCGCGTCGTGGAACTCGGCGACCACGTCGTCCAGCTCGGCGAGGCAGCCGGTGAGCCTCACCAGGTCGTCGGGCACGTAGCCGCGCCAGAATGGGTCGCGGCGCAGATACCGCCGCTTCACACGGCGGGCCGTGCGATTCACGACGAGGCCAAGTGCGTGCGGGGTCAAGCGGCTCGCCGATGAGTGGGCGGACGACGGCGGCACTCCTGTGGGCCAGTCCCCCGACGCTCCCGCGTCTGGCGGCCGGGGAGATCCAGGTCTTCGCGTTCGCTCTGGATCCATGGGTGCCCCGGCTCTCCGAGCTTGAGCGGTCGCTCTCGCCGGAGGAAGCGGTTCGGGCCGCGCGGTTCCGACACGCAGCGGATCGGCGGCGCTATGTCGTGGGCCGGGCGTCCGTGCGGACGATCCTCGCCGCCTACCTGGACCAGCTGCCGCACCAGCTGCGGTTTCGACATGGCGTGCACGGCAAGCCCGCGTTGCAGGGCGGGCCCGGCGCCGAGCGCGTGCGATTCAATGCGTCGCGCTCCCGGGAGGTCGGCCTCCTCGCGATGCAGCTCGACGCCGACCTCGGGGTCGACATTGAGCACGTGCGCCCGTTCCCCGACGCCCTCGACGTGGCGAAACGGTTCTTCGCTCCCGACGAACACACGACGCTGTGCGCCCTGCCCCGCGCCGAGGTAGATGGGGCGTTCTTCAGCTACTGGACGCGAAAGGAAGCCGTCGTGAAGTCCGTGGGCCTGGGTCTTTCGCATCCCGTGGACGCGTTCGCCCTGGGCCTAAATCCAGGCCCGGGGGGAGAGCGGGTGACCGTCGTCGGCGCCGCTGGCGCGGACGCTCGCTGGGTGGCGCCCCTGCCGCCGCCCGCGGAGCACTACGTCGCGGCCCTGGCCACGGCCGACGCTCCTCGGGTGCTGCGCTGCTGGGCCTGGAGTGATCGGCCGACGCATCAGTGATGGTGGGATGCCGTCTCGACCATTTCGGCGCCGGCCATGTTGGTCAACAGGTTGTTGATCTGGGCGCGATAGACCGGATCCCGCGGATCCAGACGAGGCCACGCTTGCCTCCGGTCCGGAACGAACAGACCTGCCACCGACCCCATGCCTCCGAAGGGAATGCGCACCCCCGTCGGATTGTCGTAGACCACGGAGACCCGGTACGTGTGCGACGGCTCGATGTGGACGCCGAGGCGATACCAGCGAGTGAACCGTGTGCCCGGAATGTCGTGCACGTGTCCCGCGGTGTCGTGCACGGGGACCTGGCGCCAGATGGTCTTGGCGGCCGTGACGTCTTCGAACTGAATGGCCGTGGCATAGTCGTGGGCGTGGCCACCCATGGCGACGATCGTGCCGGGAATCTGCGGGGAGGCCTCCCAGCTGTAAGAGGAGCGGCCGGGCGGCAAATCGAAGTCATGCCGGCCGCCGGCTCCGCCGAGCGGATATGTGACATCCATGGTCCAGGCGTACGCCCACGCCAGGGGGACGATACGTCCCGGTCGCACGAACGAGAGGACGAGCCGCACCACCATCGGTCGCGGCCGGCTCTCCGGGTTGGCAAACATCGCCGCGACGATGTAGCGCGTGCTCGCGGGAAGCACCACGCCAACGCGATACTTCGGAAAGACCGGGCGGGGCGATTCCTTGCTCGCGGCGAAGATCGGCAGCGCCAGGGGAAGGAAAAGCTCGCGCCGGTTCGGATCCGTGAAGACCACGTGATGGAGGCGATCCGGCGGCAGGGCTCCCCCGGCCTCGTCTGCGACTTCGACGGCAAAACCGTACAGTGAAACGGCGAACGGCACCGACACGCGATACACCGGCGTGCGGATGGCCGCCTCGGCCGGCACCTCGATGGCCGGAAGCTCCACGATCAGACGTCCGCCGCGCTGCTCCACGCGGGTCATCGCCGCCGGCAGGGCATCGATGTCCTCCGGCCCGAACCGAAGGGTGTCGGGTGGCGGCGTGAGCAGGGTGAACGCGATCAGTGGGATCATGGGCCGCCTACCGGCGCCGCTCCAGCACCATGCGCATGCCGTGCTTGGGCCGGAGGTTGATCAGGGGCTCGAACGCGACGGGATGCTCCGGGGCCAGCCGCATGCGCCAATGCCGGGCCAGTGTCGCGAGGACGAGGACCGCCTCCTGCATGGCATAGGACTGGCCGATGCAGCCGCGCGGACCGCCGCCGAACGGGAAGTACGCGAACTTCGGGGGCCGGGGCGTGGCCTGCGCGCTCCAGCGCTGCGGGTCGAACCGCCCGGGATCGGGGTAGTACCGTGGATCCCGGTGCATCACGTACGGGCTGAGGAGCACGAGGGTGCCGGCCGGGACCGTGTAGGGGCCAATCGCGTACGGGGCGATCGCCTGGCGTGCGATCGCGTAGATCGGCGGATAGAGCCGCATCGCCTCGGAGAACACCATGCGGGTGTAGGGCAGGTGCTCGATATCGGCGATGGTCGGGACCCGGCCGCGAAGCGCCCGGTCGATCTCGGCGTGCAGCTCCACCTCGACTGTGGGGTGCTCGGAGAGCAGGAACCACGTCCAGGTCAGAGCCAGCGACGTCGTGTCCAGCGCCGTGAGGAACAGCGTCAGCGCTTCATCGCGCACCTGCGTGTCCGTCATCCGAGTCCCGTTGCCCTGCGTATCGTGCGCCAGCAGCAGCATCGACAGCAGGTCACCGCGGTCGCGGTCCCCCCCCTCGTGCCGGCGCTCCGCGATCAAGCCGTAGATCAGGGCATCCAGGCGCGCCTTGGCCCGGTAGAAGCGGCGCGTGCTGGGGAGCGGGAGCTTCAACAGCAGCTCGGCGAAGGGGATGGACGCCCGCGAGAACAGACTCATGGCATCGGCCAGGGCGCCTCCGATCCCGCACGCCGCCGTGGAATCCACATCCCAGTGGAACATCGTCCTGCCCGCGATCGCCGTGGCGAGGCTCGTCATCTCGCGCAGCATGTCGAGCGTAGCGCCGTCGCTCCACCGGGCGCTCCAGCGCACGGCGCAATCGGTCATTACGGCGCCGTAGGCCTGAATGCGCTCGGCGTGAAAGGCCGGCTGGACGATCCGCGACTGCCGCTGGTGGACGTGACCCTCGCTCGTGAGCAGCCCCTCGCCGAGCAACCGCCGCGCGAGCTGCAGGGGCCGGCCCTTCACGAAGTTGCGGTGGTTGGTCTGGAGCACGTCCCGGACGTAGTCGGGGTGATTGAGGAGGGCGACCCCGATGGGGCCCACCTTGAACCAGGCCACGTCGCCGTACTCGGCGGCGACGCTCGACAGGAACCCGACGACGTCGCGCCGGAACGCCAGCAGGTGGCCGAGCGGCGTTCGCGCCCTGGGCCCCGGCGGCCGTAGCCCGCTCACACCGGGCACGCTAGAAGTGGTAGAGCGCACAGCCGACCTGGATTCCCGAGCCCGCGCTGACGAGCAACCCGACATCGGCCGGCCGCACGATACCCGCGTCGCGCGCGTGTCGTAGCGCGAACGGCAGGGAGGAGGTGAAGAGGTCCCGGCCACCCTGGACCGCGTCTACGAACCGGTCGCGAGGAAGGTCCATGGTTCTGCTCAACTCCGTGATGAACGCGGAGGAGATCTGCGGCGGGAAGATCCGCGCGATCCCTCCAACGTCGATTCCCTCGTTGCGCAGCAGCTCGTCCACGGTGGCGGCGATGGCGCGGACGTAGTGCCGCTCAAGATCGGGATCCCGCGCGAATCGCAGGTAGGCCTTCCCGTCGCGGTTCGTCAGATAGGAGACGAAGGCGTCGCTGTGCTCTGTGAACGAGCGAAACAGGAAGCTCCCGAAGCCCGCTTCCCCCTCGGGGGCCTCGTCGATGAGCAGCGCTGAGGCCGTCTCCTCGATGCCCAGCAGGTCCGCGGGAAACGCGTCGGCGTTGTTCTCCGCTTCGGCGACGACGACGAGCGCGGTCGCCGCCTTCTTCGCCCGGATCAGTCGCGCGGCGACGTGGCAGGCATCGAGGATGCCGACCGCGCCGTTGAATATATCGAACGCCAGGGTGCGACCCACGCCGAGGGCGCCCGCCAGCAACGCGGCGATCGCCGGCTCCGTAATGAACCGGCTTCGATAGGTCCCGGCGTAGATCAGCACGCCCACGTCGCCGGCGCTGCGCGACGCACGGCGCAGGCAATCCGTCGCGGCGAGCTCGAGCAACGCGACGGTGTCGCGCCGGCCTGCCGCCACCGGCGTCGCTGCCCGGGGGGCGGTGCCCACGCTCGCGATACGGATCCCGGACACCCGCGTCAGCGACCGCGCGGGCCTCGCGGGCCGGCCGTTCGAGCGCTCCACGCCCGTCGCACCGGCCATCCGGTCGGGCAAATCATCGAGCGTATACAGCGCCGTGCCGAGCGTCAGCCCCGAGCCGCTGATCGCGAAGACCACCCGGTCGCCGGACCGGATCCGTCCGCTCGCGATGCCGTCGGCCAGCGCGACGAAGTGCGTGGTGGTGGCTGTGTTGCCGCGTCGCTCGAGGTTGTCGATCGTGTTGCCCTCGTGACACACCCTGCCGTTCAGGAGCCGGTTGATGGCGCGACTCGCGCTCGTGAGCGCGGTGCGGGACGTCTGATGCATGATCAGGTGGTCGAACCCGTCCGCCGACCAGCCCGCGCCGCGCAGCGTGCCCAGCGCGTGATCCGATCCGTGCCGGGCGGCGGCGTCGGTGAGCGTGAGGGCGTCGGTGAACATGATGGCACCGCCGTGCTCCCGCTCGGTCGGCCCGGCGACGCAGCACTCCGCGTAGTCTCCCAGGGTGCAGAGATCGATGGCCGCGAAGCCGACGCCCTCGCGACACGCGGGCCCGAGCATGACCGCGGCGCCCGAGTCACCAAGTGTCAGGCATGCTAGCCGCTGGTCCAGCAGACCTTCGATCTCGAGCTGCGCGGTGCTCGTCAGGTGCGTGATGTACTCGCCGCTCACCACGAGGCCGCACTCGATCACGCCCTGGTGAATCAGCGCATCGACGACGTAGATCCCGGCGAACATCCCCGAGCAGGCGCTGCGCACGTCGAAGACCATCGCCCGGTCGAACCCGAAATGCCGCTTCAGCCGGAGTGACGTGCTGGGCTCGTAGGACACCAGGAATCCCGGACCATCCACGCGCGCGATGCCGACGGAGATGAGCAGATCCACGTCGGCCGGACGGTAGCGGGAGGTGGCGAGGCAGCGGGTGACGGCCTGTTTGGCCAGATCGATGGCGAACTCCGTCTCGCCCGCGACGTGCCGCGACTTGATGCCCGTGAGGCGCTCCAGCGGGAACCGTACTTGCTGCCGGCATCCCTGCACGACGTCCTCGGTGGAGACCTCACGGCGGGGGAGGTACACGGCGAGGCTCTCGATGACCGTGTTCGGCATCAGGCCGCTCCGCTCACGAACGCCGCCAGCTCGGCCACCGTCTGGTACTCGAAGAACGCGTCGGGGGTGAGGTGCAGCCCGTCTGCTTGCGCCCGGACGATGATCTCCAGGATCTGGATGGACCCGCCTCCGAGATCGAAGAAGTTGTCGTGGATGCCGACCCGGTCGATCCCCAGGACCTGCGCGTAGATCGCGGCGAGGGTTTCTTCCGCCGGGGTCCGCGGGGCCACGAACGCGGGGCTGGAGGGAGACACGCCCGCCGCCAGCGCGCGGCGATCGACCTTTCCCGCGGGCGTGAGCGGGAGCTCCGACACGGCGTCGAAGACGGCCGGCACCATGTAGGCGGGCAGGACGCCGCGGAGGAACGCACGCAGTTCCCGCGGGTCCGGTGCCGGCTCGCGGGCGGGGACGATGCACGCGACCAGGTGCTTGTCGCCGGAGGCGCTCCCCCGCGCGACGACGGCAATGTCGCAAACGGACGGGTGCCGCCTGAGCGCCGACTCGATTTCACCGGGCTCGATACGAAAGCCGTGGATTTTCACTTGATCGTCCAGGCGACCGAGCACCTCGATGGATCCATCCGGCAGACGACGCGCCCAATCGCCGGTCCGGAAGAGGCGATCGCCCTCCGCTGCGGAGGTGCCGAACGGATTCGGGACGAATCGCTCCGCGGTCAGGTCGGGTCGGTTTACGTACCCGGGCGAGACACCGTCTCCGCCGATGTAGAGCTCCCCCCTGGCGCCGGTGGGGACCGGCTGAAGCCGGGCATCCAGGACGTGCAGCTGGGTGTTCGCCAGCGGCAGTCCGATCGTGATCTGGAACTGGCCACGACGCACCGGGCTGGCGGCGGACCAGACCGTGGTCTCGGTGGGCCCGTACAGGTTCCACAGGCTGCCGACCCGACGCAGCAACTGGTCCGCGAGCTCCGGCGACAGCGGCTCGCCGCCGCACAGGGCCATGAGCGCCGGCGCGCCCAGCCATCCGCCCTGGAGCATCATCCGCCAGGTGGCCGGGGTCGCCTGCATAAGGTTCACGCCGTGCTCGGCGATCGCGTCCTGCAGCTTGCGCGAGTTCACAGTCATGTTGCGACTCGCCAGCACGACCGTGGCACCGGCGATCAGCGGCAGGTACAGCTCCAGCGCGGCGATATCGAACGACACCGAGGTGACCGCGAGCAGCCGGTCGCCCGCCTTCGGGCCCAGCAGTCGCCGCATCGACCAGAGCAAGTTCACCAGGGCACGGTGCCGGATGCACACGCCCTTGGGCTCCCCCGTGGAGCCCGAGGTATAGATGACGTACGCGAGGTGTTCGGAGGTCACGCCGGGATACGCAACCTGCGCCAGGCGGCGCGGCCCGCCGCCGTTTGCTTTCCCCACCCGGTGGACAACGACGCCGTCGCTCATCCCCGGATCCCACGGCCCGTCGGTCAGCAGCACACGCGCGCCCGCATCGCGGAGCATGAACAGCGCGCGCTCCTGCGGCGTCGCCGGGTCGATGGGCACGTATGCGCCGCCCGCCTTCTGCACGGCCAGCAGCGCGGGCACCAGATCGACGGATCGTTCCAGGCAGACACCCACCCGAACGTCCGGACCCACGCCGAGATCCCGCAGGTCCAGGGCCAGCGCGCCGGCGCGGCGGTCTAGCTCCCGGTACGTCAGCGTGCCGTCGGCGGCGATCACCGCCACGGCGTCGGGCGTTTGCGCGACCTGCGCCTCGAACAGTTCGTGGACGCACGCGTCGCGAGGGTAATCGGCGCGCGTTTCGTTCAGCCGGCTCACGAGGTAGTGTCGCTCGACCTCGGTCATGACGCTCAGCCGCGAGATCCTCTGCTCCGGATGCGCGATCGCGTCCGCCAGGAGCAGCTGGTACGCGCCCCCGAGCCTCTCGATGGTGGACGCCTCGAACAGGTCCGTGTTGTACTCGAACGCTCCTTCCAGCCCGTCCTCCGACTCGGTCACGATCAGCGTGAGGTCAAACTGGGCCGCGCCTCGGTCGAGCGGGAGCAGCTGGAGGGACAGCTCGGGCAGCTGCAGCGAGGGGAGCGGCGTGTTCTGGAGGATGAACATGACCTGGAAGATCGGCGTGCGGCTCAGGTCCCGTTGCGGGCGCAGCTCCGCCACCAGCTTCTCGAACGGCAGGTCCTGATGGGCATACGCCGCGAGGGCGACCGCCCGCAGGCGCGACAGCACCTCGGCGAAACTCGGATCTCCCGACAGATCCGTCCGCAGGACGAGGGTGTTGATGAAGGCGCCGATCAGCGGCTCGGTCTCGGGGTGCGTGCGGCCGGCGGTCGGCGTGCCGACCAGGATGTCGTCTTGCCCGCACCAGCGATGGAGCAGGGCTTGAAAGGCGGCCACGAGCGTCATGAACGGCGTCGCGTCATGCCGCCTGCTGAGTGCCCTGACGGCCCCGGTCAAGTCGGCGGGCACGTGGAAACGGTGCGTAGCGCCAGCGAAGGTCTGCCGCGCGGGCCGCGGGCGATCGATCGGGAGATCGAGCACGGGCAGCTCACCGCCCAGCTGGTGCTTCCAGTAGCTCAGCTGGCGCTCGAACAACGGCCCGTCCAGGGATTGCCGCTGCCAGGCGGCGAAGTCGGCGTACTGGATCGGCAGCGGCGGTGGCAGCGAGCCCCGGTAATCGGAAAACAGCTCGCGCAGGAACACACCCAGCGACCAGCCGTCGGCGATTGTGTGGTGAATGACCACGACCAGGACGTGCGAGTCGAGGGCCAGCCGGAAGGTCCGGACGCGCAGCAGCGGGGCCTGATCCAGCTCGAATGGCCGCCGTGCCTCCAGCGTCGCGAGCCGCACCGCTTCTGCTAGACGATCCGGCTCGTGTGCGCGGAGGTCCACGAGCCCCAGGTCGATCTCGAGCGAGGGTGCGATCGTGACCCCGGGTCTCCCCCGGCCGGTCTGGAAGCTCGTCCGGAGTGCCTCGTGGCGGGCCAGGAGCCGATTCGCGCCCAGCGTCAACCGCGCCAGGTCGAGCGAGCCCTCGATGCGCACGCACATCGCGAGGTTGTTGACCGCCGTGAGAGGATCGAGCAGCTCCAAGAACAGCTGCCGCTCCTGCACGAAGGAGAGGGGGACGACACCGCCGTCGGGGCTGCGCGGCGCGAGGCGGAGCACGTGGCCAGCTGCCTCCAACCGCTGGGCGAGCTGCTCGATCGTGAAGGCCTGGAACGCCTCGCGCAAATCGATGCGCACGCCGAAGGCCTTGTGGGCGGACGTGACGATCTGGGCGGCGAGCACCGAGTCTCCACCCAGCTCGAAGAAGGAATCCCGGACGCCGACCCGATCGATGCGCAGCGTCTGACGCCACAGCTCCGCGAGCCTGCGCTCGATCTCGTTGCGCGGCGCGACGTACTCCTGGTGCAAGCTGGGCCGCGCGTAGAGACGTGAGACATGCGTCTCTTTGCCGCCCACGTCCGCGAAGAACGGCATCTGTGCCGCCGTCGGATACAGCTCGAGCAGACTCGCAATGTCGAAGGGCAAGACGGTCAGCTGCGCGCCGTCGCTCCGCAGGGCGCGGCCCAGCGCCTCGAGCCCGCGCTCCGGCGTGATCCCTTTCACGCCCTGCGTACCGGACCGGGCGGAGGCGGGGAGGAAATCGCCCGACGCCACCAGCCCGATCTCCGCCCACGGACCCCAGTTGATGCTCACCGCCGGTAGACCTTGGCGGTGGCGGTAGTGGGCGAGGACATCGAGAAAGGTGTTGGCGGCCGCGTAGTTTCCCTGGCCCGGCGATCCCAGCACGGATACCGCCGAGGAGAACAGCACGAAGAAGTCGAGCTGATCGTGCAGGGTCGCGGCGTGGAGGTTCCACGCCCCTGTCACCTTGGGCGCCAAGACCTTCGCCATGCGCGCCGTGTCGAGGTCCATGAGCGGCGCATTCTCCAGCACACCCGCGGCGTGCACGATGCCACGCAGCGGCGGCATGCATCCGCGGATCCGTTCGAGGACGCGAGTCAGCTCCGCCTCCGCGGCAACATCCGCGGACAGGACCGCGACCTCCGCGCCCGTCCGCCGCATCCGCTCCACCGCCGCCAGTGCCGCCTGCGACGGCGCGCTCCGGCCGACCAGTACCAGATGCCGGGCGCCCTGCTCGATCATCCAACCGACCACCGCGAGTCCCAGCCCGCCCAGACCGCCCGTGATCAGGTACGTGCCGTCGTCGCGCAACGGCTCCGGCCCGTCCGCGCAGGACTGCAGCGGCACGAGCCTCGGCACCCAGCGGTGGCCGGCCCGGAGCGCGACCTGATCTTCCGCGTCGGCGACACCCAGCTGGCGGGCTAGCAGAGTGGCCGCCGCCGTGGCATCGACCGCCGGGTCGAGATCGACCAGCGTGCATTTGAGCTCCGGCAGCTCGAACGCGATCGTGCGGCCAAGCCCCCACAAGGGCGCTTGAGCGATATCGGCCGGTTCCGTGGACAGCACGGGCTGCGTGCCCCGTGTCACGAGCCACAGCTGCGGTGATCCGAGCGCGGCGCCGCGCATCACGAGGCTCTGCACGAGGTGCAGCACGGCATTGCAGCCCAGCGTCTGCGCTGTCTGCAACGAGGCCGTCCCGGTACTCCACAGATGGATCACCCCGCGCAATGGAGAGCGCTCGGCCTCGAGCCGCTGGCGGATCGCGTGCGCCGCGGCGGCCTCGCTGTCCTCGAGCGGGAGCAGCACACAGAGCTGGCCGCGTGCCTCGAGCTGTCGTTGCAGCGCTGCCGCGAGCCCATCACGGTCGGCGAGGATGAGCCAGCGGCTCGAGCCGGCTTCGGGGAGGTCGCCGGCAGCGTCCCCGGCCGGCCACGCGGCCTGCTGCCACCGCACCCGGTAGAGCCACGTATCACGTTCCGCCAATGCGGGAGCAGCTACCCGGCGGCCGACCCCGACGCGCGCAAGGCGAAGGCCCGTCAGCTCGGCCACCGAGCCGCCGGAGTCATCGAACAGGCGAAGGCTGGCCCGGAGCTCGCTCGCCCCGGGCGCCGTTCCCGGCTCGAGGACCGTGTGACTCCACAGCGTCTCGCCCCCGGCAGGGCGTCGATCCAGCCGCACACGCCGGCATCCCACCGGCACGTAGCAGTCGTCGGATCCTTGTCCGGCCGATGTGACGGCCGTGGCGGCCAAGACCTGAAGCGCGGCGTCCAACACCGCAGGATGGATCTGGTAGGCGTCCGTTTCGTGCCGGAGCAGCTCGGTGAGCGAGACACAACCGAGGGCTTCCCCATTCCGTCGCCAGACCCGCTCGATGCCGCGCAATGTCGGACCGTAGTCGAGCCCCTGCGTGGCGAGGGCCTGGTAGACTTCGTCCCGGGGAACCTCCTCGGCAATTTCCCGTCGCATCGCTGCGAGGTCTCCGGGCTCCGGCGCCTCGCCCGCGCGCTCGGGGACGAACGTGGCGGTCGCGTGCAACGTCCAGGCCTCGGGCTCACCTCGGACCGGTTTGCTGTGCACGGTGAACGAGAGGGTGCCCTGACTCTCGCCCGGGACGAGAGCGACCTGGAGCGTGCGACGCTCGCCCACGGGGAGAACCAGGGTGCGGCGCAGGTCCAGATCGACGAGCGCGTGGGTGCCCGACACGCCGGAGGATGCAGCGGCCGCGAGCGCCATCTCGGCGAACGCCGCGGCGGGGAGCACGATCTCTCCGTTGACGCGATGGTCGCGCAGGAAGATCGTGCGATCGGCGTCGAGATCGGACTGCCAGAGGCTCGCTCCCGGGTAGCGCGCCAGGACGGCTCGTTGGCCCAGCAGAGGATGAACGGCGCGGCCGTCTTGATCCGCACCGCCCGTCGGCCACGGCGTCGCGGCCCCGGCCGCATCGAGCCAGAAGCGCTCCCGCTGCCAGGGATAGCCGGGGAGCACAACAGGGTGGCGGGGCGGCGGGTAAAATCCGGTCCAGGCAATGGTGCGGCCCGCGGCGTACAGGGCGGCCAGCGATTGCAGCAGGCCGGAGCGCTCGGGCTCATCGCGTCTGGTCGAGGCCAGAACCGTGCCCTGCGCCCCGAGATGGATCAATCCCTGCTGCACGGAGCTCTGCAGGACCGGATGCGGGCTGATCTCGAGGAACGTGGTGTGGCCGGTGCGGACCAGCTCCTCGATCGCCGCCGTGAAGTTCACCGGCTCCGTGAGGTTCCTCGCCCAGTAGCCCGCATCCAGCTGGCCGGTGGCGGCCCCGGTCACGGTAGAGACGAACGGCAGCCACGCGGGCCGCGGCTCTAGCCCCGCGAGGCCCTGACGCAGCTCATCGCCCAGCGGGGCCGTCTGCGGACTGTGCGACGCGACGTCCACGTTGACCAGGCTGCAGAAGACGTCCTTCCGCTCGAGCGCCTGGGCGAGCTCCGCTAGCGCGGCCGTGTCCCCCGCGACCACTGTGGATCGGGGACTGTTGCTGCCGGCGATGGACACGCGCCGCTCGTAGCCCGAGAGGGCCCGCGCGGTCTCCGCGAGCGACAGCCCCACCACCGCCATCCCGCCCCGGCCGCTGAGGCGGCGGAGCAGCCGGCTCCGCATACAGATGACCCGGGCCGCGTCTTCCAGGCCGAGCGCGCCGGCCACGTACGCGGCGGCCACCTCGCCCATGCTGTGCCCGACCACCGCGTCGGGCGCGACGCCCCACGAGCGCCACAGCGCCGCCAGCGCCACCTGGAGGGCGAACAGGGTTGGCTGAACGACATCGATCTCCGCGAGCGGCGCCGCCTGCTCAGCCGATTCGAGCTGCTCGAGCAGCGACCAGTCCACGTGCGGACGCAGCGCCCGGTCGCACCGCTCCACGGCCTGCCGGAACACCGGCTCCTCTCGCAGCAGCGCCCGGCCCATGCCGGGCCATTGCGATCCCTGTCCGGAAAACACGAACGCCAGCCGGCTGCGGCCGTCGCCGCGACGTCCGGCGACGACGCCCGGCCGGGTGATCCCCCTCAGGAAGTCGTCGAGGCCCGCGATCAGCTCGTCGGTCGAGCGCGCGATCAGCGCGACGCGATGATCCAGGTGGTTGCACCGCCGGCCGGTGGCGGCGCACACGTCGTCCAGGAACGCACGGTCGTCAGACCGATGGGTGGACAGGAGCTCCCGGTGAGCGCCCGCCAGCGCCGCGAGTGCCTCCGGGGTGTGCGCGGAGAGCGGCAGCAGGTCGGCTTCCGGCGCCTGGGGATCGCCGTCGCCGCCATCTCCCGGCGGCGCTTCCTCGAGGACGACGTGCACGTTCGTGCCCCCGAATCCGAACGAGCTCACGCCCGCGAGGGCCGCCCCGTGATGCTCGGGCCACGGCGTCAGCACCTGCTGCACGCGCAGGCCGAGCTCCTCAAAGGGGACGTGGGGATTGGGAGTCGCGAAGTGCAGGCTCGGCGGGACGGCGCGCTCCTTGAGCGCGAGCGCCACTTTGACCAGCCCGGCGATGCCGGCGGCTGCTTCCAGGTGCCCGACGTTGCTCTTCACCGAGCCCACCAGGCACGGTCCAGCTCCGCCCGGGCGGCCGGACCCGATCACGGCCCCGAGCGCTCGCGCCTCGATGGAGTCGCCGAGCAGGGTTCCGGTGCCGTGGGCTTCCACGTACTGGACGCGCGTCGGCGACACCCCGGCGTCGCGATACGCATCACGCAGCACGGCCTCCTGGGACTCGCGGCTCGGGGCCATCAGCCCGTTGGTGCGCCCGTCCTGGTGCACCGCGCTGCCGCGGATCACGCAATAGATCGCGTCCCCATCCCCGAGCGCCTGGGCCAGCGGCTTCAAGACCACGAGCCCGGCGCCCTCGCCACGAACGTACCCGTCGGCCCGCGCGTCGAACACCTTGCAGCGCCCGTCCGGCGCCAGGACGCCCGCCTTGGTGAACGCGATGGAATGCGCGGGCGAGAGAACGACGTTGACACCTCCCGCGAGCGCGAGCTGGCATTCCGCCGCACGCAGGCTGCGGCAGGCGAGGTGCACGGCCATGAGGGATGAAGAGCACGCGGTGTCCACCGCCATGCTGGGG
>DASPXE010000129.1:0-1641 GCA_035637455.1 Gemmatimonadales bacterium | reverse complement strand
GGTACATTCGCACCTGATAGGTAACACGTTGTTATCAGCTGATGGGTGACACTCTCTAACCTAGGTGCCTCCTCCAGGAGGTGCCATGCCGTGGGAAGAGAGGTCGCTCATGGATGTGCGTCTGCGCTTCGTGCAGGATGTGCATCGGCCGGGCTGGTCGGTCGCCGAAGTGTGCCGGCGCTACCAGGTGAGCCGGAAGACCGGCTACAAGTGGCTCGAGCGGTACGGGAAAGCAGGACCGGGGGGGCTCGTCGATCGCTCGCACCGGCCGTACAGTTGCCCGCACGTGACGCCAGCAGCCGCGGTCGAGCAGATCCTCGGCTTGCAGCGGCGCTATCGGTGGGGCGCCCGGAAGGTGCGCTGGCTGCTGGCGCAGCGGGTGCCGATCGAGCTCGTACCGACGGTGGCCACGGTCCACCGGATCCTCGAGCGCCATGGCCGCACCGGCCGACGCCGGCGAGCCCATCACCGCTTTCACACCGGGCGGCCGGACACGGCGTTCGATCAGCCCAATGTGATCTGGACCGCGGACTTCAAAGGGCGATTCCGCGAATGCCCTGGGGCGACTCTCGACGCTGTCGGTGTGGTGGGTGCAGCTCGGCATTCGACCGGAGCTGATCGAGCCCCGCATCCGGAGCAGAACGGGCGGCACGAGCGCATGCACAAGACGCTCAAGGCCGAGACCGCGCGGCCGCCACGGCGCACGCTCGCCGCTCAGCAGCGGCGGTTCGACTGGTTCCGGCAGCGCTACAACACCGAGCGGCCACACGAAGCGCTCGGCCAGCGCCTGCCCGCGCGCCTGTACCACGCGTCGCCGCGTCCCTACCCCACCACGCTCTTGCCGATCCCGTATCCGGGGCATTATGCAGTGCGGCGGGTGAGTCGCAACGGTGGCATTCGCTGGGGCAGTCGCTGGGTGAACGTGAGCCACGTGCTCGCGGAACTCGACGTGGGTTTCGAGGAAATCGATGACGGACTCTGGGAGGTGTACTTCGGTCCGGTGTGGCTCGGTCGCTTACACGAGACCACCTGCCGGATCGTGGATCATCTGGGTCGCGCCGCCCGCCGCGAAGGCGGGAATCACAAAGGGAAAGTGTTACCCATCAGCTGATAACAAACTGTTACCAATCATCTGAACTGTTCACGTCATGGCGCGGCTTCAATATGGTGGCCAGTGCGGACGCGAAGCCCTCGGGATAAATGATCTCGCGTGTGGCTTCCAACTCTGTCAGCGACCACCACCGATACTCACGAATGGCCTCTGTGGATGAATTGAGCACTGGCGGTGATATCTCATCGAGCCGCACCAGGTAATATCGCTCGACCTGTTGTACTGGGCCCTGTAGGAGCGTCAGGTCGAACCGACGTTCCCATAGCTCCGGCCCAATGACTGCGGTTAAGCCTGTCTCCTCCAGAAGTTCACGCGCTGCAGCAGCACGATGAGACTCGCCCGGTTCCAGTGCACCGCCGGGGGTGGCCCAATAGGACGCGCGCGCGCCAACGCCGTCGTCGTACCGAACGAGGAGCGCGGAGCCGTTCGCGTCCAGCAGGACTAAGCGAGCCACTTCTCGCAGGGGTTTTCCCAGCATGGGTGTTGCTGCCTAACCGATTGCGCCTAAGCTGCGGCGCCACACTGTCATT
>DASPXE010000128.1:0-9456 GCA_035637455.1 Gemmatimonadales bacterium | reverse complement strand
CGCACGAGTCCCTATCTCGCGATCGTGAATCTCGTGAGCGGACACACAGACACCGTACGGCTCAACATGACCAGCCTGCTCAACCCGGGTCCGGCCAACGTGCGGGTCATGGGAAACAGCAAGGCCATGGTGACCATTTCCTTCTCGGGTTCCGGCTTCGGTGGCCAGGTCATCGAGTACGATCTCGTCTCCGGCACACAACGGGCGCGGTCGGACGCCGGCGTCGGCGGCCCGGTGACCGAGGTTGTCCCGCTCGCTCGGGCTGGGGACCGCTCGGATCTACTTCTCATCATCGACAACAATTGCTGCCCGGAGGATGGGAACGTCTACATCACCGCGACGGACACCGTGGCAGTCAAGCATGCCACCGTGAGCCGCTACACCCCCAAGATCTCCGCCAACCAGACCGGCTCGCTGTTCTTGATCGGCGAGTCGCTGTTCGATGGCAACCTGAACCTGTTGCGGACGTTCACCTCGAGCTACTACCTGGGTGGCAGCAACACAATTGCGCCCGACGGGCTCTCCGTCTATCTGGGTAAGGACTTCGGATACTTGAAGCTGCGCGCGTCGGACGGGGTCCTGGTTGAGGACGTGCGGGTCGGACTGAGCTTCGAGCGCCTCTTCGCCCTTCCGGGCGGGCTATGGCTCGCCGGCATCGCCGGTGATCCAACCACTGGGGCACCACGGCTCGTACTGATCGACCTCCGGTGACACGCGCGTTAAGCCTCGATTTTCGAGAACCGCCACGCACCGAAGACCACGAACAGCACGCCAACCCCCAGCAGCACGGCGATGTCCAACGCGACGCCGAAATGCGTCCTCCCGATCAGCAGACCGCGCACGCCGTCGACGCCGTAGGTGAGCGGATCGACGCGGGTGAGCGCCGCGAGGACCCGGGGAAGTCCCTCGAGGGGGTAAATTGCGCCAGAGAGAAAGAAGATCGGCATCACGAGAAAGTTCATCACCATCTGGAAGCCTTGCATCTCCTTGATGCTCGACCCGATCGCCGTCGCGAGCGCCGAGAAGATCACGGCGATCAGCGCGATCACGAGAAACGCGAGCGGCACGGCGAGGAGGCTCTCCGGGCGGAAGCCCGCGATGAGGGTGACGACAAAAATCAGCGCGCCCTGCAGTACCGCCACGGTGGCGCCGCCGAGCGTCCGGCCGATCATGATCAGCAGGCGCGGCACCGGCGCGACCAGCGTCTCTTTCAGGAATCCGAACTGGCGGTCCCACAGCATGGCGATCCCTGAGAACATGGCGGTGAACAGCACGGTCATGCCGATCACGCCGGGGGCCATGAACTGGAGATACTTGCCTTCGCCGGCGCGTTGAAAGACGGGACCCAAGCCGAACCCGAGCACGCCCAGGTACATGAGCGGAGAGCCGAGGGACGCGACGATCTGGACGCGCGAGCGCAGGTATTTCTTCACCTCCCGCAGCCACAGGACGTAGATGACGCTCACGCGGCTAGCGCCTCCACACGCGGGACACCTGCCGCATCTGGTCCGCGGCCGTGGCGCTCTCGTCGCGAATCGTGGTGCCCGTGAGCTTGAGGAAGGCCGCTTCGAGCGAGTCGGTGCCGGTTTGCTGTTTGAGCTCCGCCGACGAACCGATGGCGACGATGCGCCCGTGGTCGATAATCGCGATGCGATCGGCCACGCGGTCGGCTTCGTCCATGTAGTGCGTCGTGAGGAACACGGTGACGCGATCGGCCTGATTGAGGCTCCGCACGTGGGTCCACATCTGATTGCGGCTTTGCGGATCGAGGCCGAGCGTCGGCTCGTCCAGGAACAGCACCTTCGGGGTGTGCAACAGTCCGCGGGCGATCTCGAGGCGCCGCTTCATTCCACCCGAGAACGTTTTCACGAGATCCGCGCGCCGCTCCCACAGCTCGAACATCTTGAGCAGGGTCTCGGACCGCTCCCGCCGGATCTGGCGCGGCACGTGGTACAGGACGCCGTGGATGTCCATGTTCTCCCACGCCGTGAGCTCGCTGTCGAGACTCGGATCCTGGAACACGACGCCGAAGCGCCGCCGCACCTCCGTCGGATCCGTGGTAGGATCGAGCCCGTCAAGCTCGAGCGAGCCGCTCGTGGGATGGAGCAGGGTCGTGAGCATCTTGATCGTGGTGGTCTTCCCGGCGCCGTTCGGACCGAGGAACGCGAAGATCTCGCCGGCTCGGACGTCGAAGGAGACGTCGCCCACCGCCGTGACCTTCCCGAACGACTTCACAACGTGCTGGACGCGGATGATCGGGCGATCGCTCACGACTTGTGTCCTACGTCCTCGGCGCCGCCGGTTTGGCCGCGTAGATGAACTCGTAGTAGTCGCGCATCGTCAGGCCGGCGGCCGCCGCGTCGTCGACGATGACGGTCGCATCACGGTGCAGCTGGATGGCACTCGCCGTCACCATGCTGGTGACCGGCCCCTCGACGGCTTGGGCGATCGCCTTGGCCTTGGTTTTCCCGCTCGCCACCAGGACCAGCCGCCGCGCATCGAGGATGGTCCCGACGCCCATCGTGATCGCGTAGACCGGCACATCCTCTCGGCGCTCGAAGAACCGGGCGTTGTCGTCAATGGTTTGCTTGGACAACGTCTTCAGCCGCGTGCGCGAGCTCAGGGAGCTCCCCGGCTCGTTGAAGGCGATGTGGCCGTCCGAGCCGATGCCCAGGATCTGCAGGTCGATCCCGCCGCATTCCGCAATCCGCCCCTCGTACCATTGGCAGAAGGCGGGGTAGTTGCTGGTCGTGCCCGAGGGGATATTGATGTTGTGCTGCGGGATGTTCACGTGTTGGAAGAAGTGCTCGTGCATGAAGTAGTGGTAGCTCTGTGGGTGATTCGCGGGCAGGCCAACGTATTCGTCGAGGTTGAAGGTCGTCACCCGAGAGAAGTCGACATGCCCGGCCTTGTGCAGCCGCACCAACTCCTGATAGAGGCCGAGCGGCGTAGACCCGGTGGCCATGCCGAGCACGGCATTCGGCTTGGTGTTGAGCACGTCGACGACGAGCTGCGCCGCCACCTTGCTCATCTGCTCGTAGTCTCGCTTGATGACGACTTCCATGGAGCCTCCCCGAGCCTCAGCCCGCGTCTTCCCAGCGCCGTGCCCGGTCGAGCGCCTTGCGCCAGCCGGCCTCGAGCCGCTTGCGTTGGACGGGTTTCATCACGGGCGTGAAACGGCGGTCCACCTGCCACTGCGCCGCGATCTGTTTCTGGTCCTTCCAGTAGCCCACGGCCAAGCCCGCGAGATAGGCCGCGCCGAGCGCCGTTGTTTCGGTCACTTTGGGACGCACCACGGGAACGCCCAGCAGGTTCGACTGGAATTGCATCAGCAGGTTGTTCGCGGACGCGCCGCCGTCCACGCGCAGCTCCTTGAGCTTGATCCCCGAGTCGCCTTTCATCGCCCGCAACACGTCGGCTACCTGAAACGCGATCCCCTCAAGCGCCGCGCGCGCGAGGTGGGCCGCCGTCGTGCCGCGGGTGACACCCGCCACGAGGCCGCGTGCATATTGATCCCAGTGCGGCGCGCCGAGGCCGGCGAACGCGGGCACGAGATACACCCCCTGCGGGTCCGTCACCTGCGCGGCCAATGCTTCGACCTCGGACGACGACTTGATGATGCCCAGTCCGTCGCGCAGCCACTGCACCACCGCTCCCGCGATGAAAATGCTGCCTTCCAGCGCATACTCGGTCCGGTTGCCGATGCGCCACGCCACCGTCGTCAGCAAATTGTTCTTGGAGGCAATCGGTTTGGTGCCGGTGTTCATGAGCATGAAACACCCGGTGCCGTACGTGTTCTTCACCATGCCGGGCTGGGTGCACGCCTGGCCGAACAGCGCAGCCTGCTGATCGCCCGCAATGCCCGCGATGGGAATCGATCCGCCGAACAGCGTGGTCTCGCCGTACAGCTCGCTCGAGGAACCGACGGCAGGCAGCACCGAGCGCGGCACACCGAATAATTCCAGCAGCTCGTCGTCCCAATCGCCGCTGCGCAGATTGTACAGCATCGTGCGCGACGCGTTGCTTGGATCGGTCACGTGCACTCGGCCACCCGTCAGGTTCCATAGCAGCCACGAATCGACCGTGCCGAAGGCCAGCCTGCCGGCCTTCGCTTTGGCGCGCGCGCCCGGCACATTGCGGAGCAGCCATTCCAGCTTCGTGCCGGAGAAATAGGCGTCCACCACGAGCCCCGTCTTGCGCTTGATCAACGGCGCGAGCCCGCGGGCCTTCAGCCGGTCACACGCGGCGGCCGTGCGGCGATCCTGCCACACGATGGCGTGATGCACCGGCTCGCCCGTCTCGCGGTCCCAGGCGACGGTGGTTTCGCGCTGATTCGTTATCCCTACCGCGGCGATGTCCGCCGCGGTCAGACCGGCTTTGCCGAGCGCTTCCGTCGCCGTGTACTTCTGCGTGGCCCAAATCTCCGTCGCATCGTGCTCCACCCAGCCGGGCTTGGGGAAAATCTGGCGAAATTCCTTCTGCGCCGAGGCCACAACGCTCCCGCTGTGGTCGAACACGATGGCGCGCGAGCTCGTTGTCCCTTGGTCCAGAGCCAAGATGTGTTTCATGCCGGCCACACCGCCCTATAAAGGAAGGCCGCGATCAGACCGCCGATGATCGGCCCGGCCACCGGGATCCACGCGTAGCTCCAATCCGAATTGCCCTTGCCCGCGATCGGCAGCACAGCGTGCGCGAGACGAGGACCGAGGTCGCGCGCCGGATTGATCGCGTAGCCGGTCGGCCCCCCCAGCGAAAGGCCGATCGCCCACACGAGGATACCGACCAGGAACGGGCCGAATCCCCCGTCCCAGCCGTATGCGGGGTTCAGGTTCTTCGGCGTGAGAATGGCCAGCACACCCAACACTAGCACGAACGTGCCGATGATCTCGGTGAGGAGATTGGCGTTCGCGTTTCGGATGGCGGGGGCGGTGCAAAAGACGGCCAGCTTCGCTGCCGGGTTCTCCGTAACGGGCCAGTGTGGCAGATAGGCGAGCCAAACGATCGCGGCGCCGAGCAACGCGCCGAGCAGCTGCGCCGCGATATACACGGGCACCTTGGCCCACGCGAGCTTGCCGATGGAGGCGAGGCCGATGGTCACCGCGGGGTTCAAATGCGCGCCGCTGAAGCTGCCGACGGCATACACCGCGACCATCACGCCGAACCCCCAGCCCGCCGTGATGACAATCCAACCGGCGTTCTGGCCTTTGGTCTTGTGGAGCACCACGTTCGCGACCACGCCATCGCCCAGGACGATCAGCAGCATGGTGCCGAGCAGCTCTGCAAGAAAAGGTGGCATAGGGTTGAATGGGAAGCGCCGAAGGTATCAGCACGGCGGCGCCTTGTCTACACATGTTGACCACTCATCGATTGACGGCCATTGTCCGGAGAAACGCGCGCGTTCCCCTTGACGCAAGGTGCTCCATGTCGATCGACCGCCGCTCATTCGTCGCCACTGCCGCCGCACTCGCCGCCTCGGCTGCCGTTCGACCGACCCAGGCAGCGAAGTCCCCTGATTTCGACATCGGCGACTCGGATCCCCTCGGCGTGCGCGCCGATTTCCCGATTGTCACCGAGCGCGCGTACCTGAACTCGGCGTACATTGCGCCGATGCCTCGACCCGTCGTCGCCGCGGGCACCGAATTCCTCGAAAACAAAGCCACCCGGCCACTCGAGGTCGGCGAGTTGCTCGGAACGTGCCAGGCCGTGAGGACACAGTTCGCGCGGCTCGTGAACGCGACCGCGGACGAAATCGGCCTGCTGTTTTCGACCGCCGAGGGCGAAAACGTCATCGCGCAGGGCCTGGACCTCGTGGCCGGTGACAACGTGGTGGTGGACGAGCTCCATTACCCCACGGAATTCGTCCTGTATCGGGCCCTGGAGGCCGCGCGAGGCGTCGAGTTGCGGATCGCGAAGCACCGCGCCGGCATGGTCGACGCCAGCGACTTCGCGCCCCTCATCGACCGGCGGACGCGCATCGTCTCGGTCGCGTGGGTGTCGCATCAGAACGGCTTTCGTCACGACATGCGTCCCATCGCGGACCTGGCGCATGCCCACGGCGCGGTGTTCTACGCCGACGCCATCCAGGCGGTCGGGATGTTCCCCATCGACGTGCAGGCGGCGGGAGTAGACGCCCTGTGCTGCGGATCGTACAAGTGGATGCTCGCTGGGTTCGGCATCGCTCCCTTCTTCATCCGCCGCGAGCTCAACGATCGCATCCACCTCGATCGCTTCGGGGAGTTCCAGGTCGATCGGGAGCTGCCGGATCACCACTTCGAGCTCGCGAAGACGGCTCGGCGATTCGACTACTGCAGCCGCGCGTTCGGCCCCGTGCGGGAGTTGAGTGCCGCGCTCTCGTACCTGGAAAGGGTGGGCATTGCGCGAATCGAGGAACACACCGTTGGACTCGCACAGCAGCTCTACGAGGGACTCTCAAAGCAAGGCTACAAGTTGTTCACGCCACCCGGGAACCGGTCGTCGATTGTGACCACGTACGCGACCAAGCCGATGGCCGACGTGCGTGCGGCGTTCCACGCGGCGAAGGTCGACGTCACGGTGCGCGACGGGCAGGTTCGCATAGCCCCCGCCTTATTCAATACCGGTGACGAAGTAGCCAAGTGTCTCGAGGTGACCCGGCGGCTGGTGTAGGGGACCGATGCCCAGGGCTACGCGCCTATCCGCCCAACGCCTCCCTCGAGACCCCGCAGCACCAGGCGACGAAACATGGCGTCGACTTCCGTGGGCGGCAGTTTCGCGCCCTGGTCGAGCCACCAGCGCAACACCGCGACGAACGCACCGGCGATGTATTGCGCCGCCACCTCTCGCTGTGGCGCACTGCCTTTGAAGGCGAGCGCCGTCACGTCGAGCGCGGCGAGATCCGCGATCATGCGCTGAATGCGCTCCAGGACGACCGCGCCGCCCCCCCGACTCGCGATCGACTCCCACAACCGGAAATGGCTGTGCGCATGCTCCAGCATCACGAGGCTGAAGCCGAGACTGCCGGGTTGTTGTCGTTGCCGCTCGCGGATAAAGCTCCGCAGGTCTTCCAGCCGGCTGTGGAGCAGCGTCTCCTTGTCGGCGAAGTGGGCGTAGAACGTCGCGCGACCCACGTTCGCCCGGTCGATGATGTCCTGAACGGTCGTGGCGGCGTAGCCCTTCTCGATCATCATCGAGATCAGCGCGTCCTGGAGCAGCTGGCGCGTGCGTTGCACGCGCCGGTCCTGCGGTTTCTTTGCCACGTCGTCTCGTGTTCGAACGCCGCTTCCGTCGGTGTCCCGAAACCGAACAAAGCGGGCATTGCTGTTCACTATCGTACGTGTTGCCGCGCGGGATCGGTTGCCCGCCGACGATATGAGACACCATGTTCTCTATTGAGCAGGATGTCAACTATCGAACGCGATGTTCACAACTGAAGGCCGCGCCCATGAAAGCCTACTTGTACACGACCGGCATTGTGTTCGCCGTCATCGCGGTTGGCCATGTCTGGGAGGTGATCGACCGGTCTCGCGTGTTCGTCAGTGACGGTATCATCGTCGCACTGAGTACCGGGCTGGTCGTGTGGGCGTGGCGGCTCGGGCGCACACGCACCTGAGCGCCCTGGCAGGAGGAGCAGGTCATGATCTCACAAGCCGGCGGGCCCGTAATCTCCCTCATGCTGGCGGTGCCGGACGCGCCCACGGCGGTCGCCTGGTACAAGCGCGCCCTGGGTGCGACCGAGCTCTGGAACGTTGGCTCGGTCGTCGGCCTGGAGGTCGAGGGAGCGCCGTTCTTCCTCGGCCAGCCGGCGAACAACGGTTGGGACAGCCCAGCCCAGATCGGCACTACGACCGTGAGAGTTGAGGTGTTCGTCGACGACCCCGACGCGTTCGTTCGGCGCGCGATCGAGGCAGGCGCGAACGGGAGTCGCGATGCCGTACGGGACCATCATGCGCCGTGGGGGAAGCACCGACAGGGTGGGTTCTACGATCTGTTCGGGCACCTCTGGCTTGTCGGCGACAAGTCGCCGCTGAGACCCTTTCCGTAGCGATATCAGGGGCGTTGCGAGGGAACGGCGATTCTACTAGGGACGCCGGCTCATGGGACTCCCGTGTAGGGCCCTGCCGTCACGCCAGATTCATCTTCTGCAGCAACGCCACGAACCTGGGGTGCGATTGCAGCGGCGTGAAGAGAAACGAGCTCTTGATCCCGTACACCGCCCCCGCACGCTCCACAAACGCCCGCTCCAGCGCATCGAGCGCCGCATCCTGCTCGCCCAGGCCCACGTAGACGTAGGCCAGGTGATAGGGAGAGACGTCTCGCTGCGTCGCCATCTGCTCCAGCTGCCGCAGCACCGCGCGGGCGTCGGCCATGCGTCCGACCTCGGCGAACGCCTGCCCGAGCTGCGCCAGGAACAGCGTGTTCCCGGGGTCGAGCGCCACCGCTCGTTCCAGCTCAGCCA
This sequence comes from Gemmatimonadales bacterium, assembly GCA_035637455.1. Lineage (GTDB taxonomy): Bacteria > Gemmatimonadota > Gemmatimonadetes > Gemmatimonadales > GWC2-71-9 > 20CM-4-69-16. Next base: position 1,022 of record DASPXE010000128.1, on the reverse strand, counting down.
GGCCTTCGGCATGCCGTCCCATCTTCAAGTTGGCCCACCCCAGCGTGGAGTGACCCCGCGGAGCGCGGGGGTCGAACTCGATGATGCGCGCGGCCGCATGCGCCGCTTCCTCGTACCGCCCCGCCCGCAACAACGTAGAGGCGACATCGGACCCGTGCGCCAACGGGTCGAGCTCCTGCGCCCGTTTCACCATCGCGATCGCCTCATCGTAACGCCCCAACGCCGCGCACATCCAGCCGTAGTGGTCGTACGTGTCGGCACTGCCGGGACTCAGCTCGAGGGCCAGTCGAAACTCCTGTTCGGCACCCGCCCAATCGAAGTCGCACACGAACTTGAGCAGGCCGAGCACGGCGTGCACCTCGCCCAGTCCGCCGTCGAGTGCGAGCGCTTTGGTCACGGCCGCCTTGGCCCGCTGGTAGGCCACCGCCGGTTGGACCGCACCGCCCCCGGGATCGATGCCCAGATGGGCCCAGGCCAGCGCGAGGCCGGCGTGCGCCAGCGCGTACTGTGGATCGCGTGTGATTGCCTGCTCGAGGTACTCGATGCCCTTGCGGATGCCTTCCACGGTGTAGCGGCTGAACCAGTGCCGTCCCTGAAGGTAGAGCTGGTAGGCCTCGAGATCGCGCGTCGGCTCTCGCTCGATTCGGTCGCGCTCGTCGGGAGACAGCTCGGCTCGGAGCGCGGCGGCGATCTGGACTGCCACGTCCGCCTGGATCGCGAAGATGTCAGTCAGCTGGCGATCGTAGGTCTCCGCCCAGAGGTGCTGATCGGTGGCGGCATCGATGAGCTGCGCGACGATGCGCACGCGATCGCCGGCCCGCCGCACGCTCCCCTCGAGCAGCGTCCCCACCTGCAGCGTCGCCGCGATCTCCCGCAAACCCTGCTCCCGCTTCTTGAACGGCATCACTGAGGTGCGAGAAATCACCTGGAGCGCGCCCACCTTCGACAGTTGCGCGATGACATCCTCGGTGACGCCGTCGGCGAAATACTCGTTCTCGGGATCCGCACTCAGGCTCAGGAAC
>DASPXE010000127.1:0-18723 GCA_035637455.1 Gemmatimonadales bacterium | reverse complement strand
CGATCGACGTCGGCGCGGTGCTGGGCATCGGCTCCGTGATCCTCGTGATGCTGCTGGGACAGTCTCGGGTCTTCTACTCGATGTCTCGCGACGGCCTGCTCGGGCCGTGGGCCGGCAAGGTCCATCCCCGCTTCCGCACGCCCTACCTGTCGACGATCTACACCGGCATTGCGGTCTGCCTCGCCACCGGGATCTTGCCGCTGCAGCTGCTCGGGACGTGGGTGAACATCGGCACGCTGCTGGCGTTCATGCTGGTGTGCGGCGGGGTGTGGATCCTCAGATCCACGCGTCCCGACCTGCATCGCCCCTTCCGTACGCCATGGGTTCCGGTCGTCCCAATCTTGGGCATCCTGTGCTGCTTCGGCTTGATGCTGACCCTGCCCGCCGACACGTGGATCCGGCTGGGTGTATGGCTGCTGGTCGGGTTGGCGATCTACTTCGGGTACGGTCGAAAGCACTCACTCCTCCGCAAGGACGTCTAACCGCGTCACGGAGCAACGTCACGGGGAGACGTCGCGGAGAATCGTCGGCTCGCTGGCCACTCACGTAGTCCCGTGACGTCTCTTCGTGACGTCTTTTTGTAACGCCCCTCCCGTTCCTTCGCGACGTCTTCTTGTAACGCCTCTTCTTGACGTATCTTGCAATAATGCTAAACGGCGTTCCGATTCCTGCCGACCGCGCCGCCGCTGCGAAGACGGTCGCGGCCGTGCTCGGGCCGGGTGCGCGCGTCGCTTTGACGACGCACGTCAACGCCGACGGCGACGGTGTGGGAAGCGAAGTCGCCCTGTGGCACCTCCTCGCCGCACGCGGGCATCGGCCGGCGATCGCGAACCCGACGCCGATCCCCGAGCGGTTCGGCTTTCTCGTGCCGAACGGGGCTGATCACTCCGATCGGGCGGCGAAGGAGATCGAGGCCGCGGATGTCTTGGTCGTGCTCGACATCTCCGACATCGGCCGGCTCGGCGATCTGCGGCGCGCCATCAAGCAGTCCCATGCCGTCGTGTGCATCGACCATCACGTCAGCCAGGGGTCGCTCCCGGACGGGCCGCGGCTCGTCGCGCCCGAAGCGGCGGCGACAGCCGAGCTGGTGTTCGACTTCGCGAGCGCCGTCGGCTGGCCGCTCTCACGCGACGCAGCGCGGGCATTGTACGTGGGTCTCCTCACGGACACTGGCGCCTTCCGGTTCGCGAACACGAGCCCCCGCGCGCTGCGCGTCGCGGGAGCGCTGCTCGAGCGCGGGGTCGACCCGGAGTCGATCTACGAGTCGGTGTACGCCAGCGCGCCCGAAGGCCGCGTGCGGCTGATGGCGGAGGTGTTGCAGACACTGGTGGTGGAGCCAGAGGCCGGTCTGGCGTGGGTGACCGTGCCGCCCGACGCGCTGCACCGCCACGGGGCGACTGCGGACGACCTCGACGGGATCGTCGAGTATCCCCGCTCGATCGCCGGCGTGCACCTGGCGCTGCTGTTCCGCCAGATCGCGAATGGCCGGATCAAGGTGAGCTTTCGCTCCATGGGGGACGTGGACGTCGCGGACCTGGCGCATCGGTTCGGCGGCGGGGGACACAAACGGGCAGCGGGAGCATCGCTCGAGGGGTCGCTCGCCGATGTGCAGCAGCAGGTGCTCGCGGTGGCGCGGGAATACCTGGCGAGCCGTCCCGGGAGTTAGCTGCGCGGCCGCAGGAAGGCGGTCACGAAATTCCGCTTCGAGAAGTCTCCCCCCGTCCATAGCCGCCACAGCAGATCGCTCCCGGGCAAGGCCCGCGCGATCTCGCCCTCGCCGAGCCCCCGCCCGCGCAGCGCCTGGATCCGCTCGCCCAGCTCGAGGAGAAATTCGAGCTTGTGGCGGAGCCGGGTGCCACCGTGCTCCACCTGGCCGCGGTGCTGGCAGAACAGCGTCGCCGGCTCGAGGGCGATGAGGCGCCGCAGCGACTCGATCATCGCGTACACGTCCTCGTCGGCGCGCAGGTAGCGCAGCCTCGGCGCGAGGTAGAGGTCGCCGCTGAACAGCCAGCCGCGGCGGGGCTCCCATAGGGCCACATGGTCAGGGGCGTGCCCGGGAGTGTGGATGACCTGAAACCGATGGCGCGGCGTCTCGAGCCAGTCGCCCAGTGCGGCGACGCGGGCGGGCTCCCGCACTCCCCATGCGAGGCGGCGGTACAGCTGCGGCGCCGCATCGCGCCGCGCGAGCCGGTCCGCCCCGACGGCGTGCGCCAGTGGAGTGATCCGCAGCGCGCCGGCGAGGAGGGCGTGGTTGCCCGAGTGATCCTCGTGATAGTGGGTGGTGACGCACTGGCGGACCCTGAGCTCGCTCACGAGGCGCCGCATGTCGCGCGCGAGGTTGGGGGGGCCGGAGTCGACGAGGAGCCCGTCCACGAGATACACGCCCGTCCAGTACAGCGCCCGGCCCAAGAACGTCCTGGCCATGCGGAAGTACCGGACGTCGCCGTACGAGAGGCTGTGGATCACCGGAAGGAAGCGACTGGAAGGACGACGGTGGCGCTAGCGCTCGCGCACCGCCACCGCCTCGATGTCGAACGTCACGCGGTCGGCGACCCGCACCGTCCCCGCCGGCCCGCCCCGGAACGGCTTGATCCCGAAATCGGTTTGCTTCACCCCGAACGTGGCCACTGCGTGCAGCGTGTCCGGCCCGATCTCGACCCGCACCTCGACCGGCAGCTCGCGTGTCCGGCCCACGATGGTCAGCTCGGCGTCGATGCGGTACTCGCGGTCCGACGGCGTGATGCTTTTCGACGCCAGCGTGATCTCGGGGTACTGGTCCACCTTGAGGATGTCGGTCCGCATCGCGGCGGTCACCTTGCGGATCTCCTCCGTGTCCGGAGGCGTGAGGACTTCCAGGCTGTCGGCGCGGACCGTGATCTCGATGCGGGACATCGCCGGCGCAGCGGGGAAATACACGACCCGGCCGGAGAATCCCCGGGCGCGGATCAGATGCTCGTGGCCCGCGAAGCCGAACAGCCCGGCCTTGCCCGTCTTGACGTCCAGCCGGCTCGCGGATGAGAGGCGGTAGACGACCGAGTCGCTGGCGGCCGCTTGGCCCCGGGAAGTGAGTGGGATCGTTGCGAAGGCCGCCACCAGGAGCGGGGCCCACCAGCGCGGCGACAAGGCCGAGCAGTCTTCTAGCGTCTGACGAGACCGATGACCGCGACGGCGACCCCGACGGTCGTGGCGACGTTCCCGACCCAGAAGAGGAACATCCACTTGAGCAGCTCGCTGCGGAGGTCGGCGAGCTTCACGTCCAAGCGCGCAAAGCCCGTCTCCATGTCCTTGCGAAGATCGGCGATCCGCTGCTCGAGCCTCCCGTCGAACCGAGCAAAGTTCAGGTTGTTGAGCTCGCGCCAGTCGGATCGAAACACAACCTAAGTGTACGCTCGGCGAGCGCCGCAATCAATTCACCGCGAGGAGTGGCCCGCGGTTGCAGCGTCGCGGCGTGGCGGGCGTTGACTGGCCGGTCGCGGCGCGCCATCAATAGACGGCGTGCCCCACCTCCTCGCGGTCAGTTTAAAGCAGGCGTCGCCCGCCGGCGACGAGGCGGCGTTCCCCTTCTCCGTGCCCGCGATCCGCACCTTGCCGCGGCTCGATCTGTCGGCGCGCGTGACCTGTTTCGTGGGCGAGAACGGCTCGGGGAAGTCCACGCTGCTCGAGGGGATCGCGGCGGCGGCGCGCCTCCCCACGGTGGGGGCGACGGAGGTCACACGGGACGGCACGCTCGAGGCGCAGCGGCGGCTCGCGGCGGCGTTGCGCCTGACCTGGTCGAAGCGCACCCACCGGGGCTTCTTCCTGCGCGCCGAGGACTTCTTCGGATTTCAGCGACGGCTCGCCAGCGAGCGGGAGGAATTCGAGCAGCGCCTGCTGGAGCTCGACGAGCAGTATCGGGACCGGTCGGCGGTGGCGAAAGGCCTCGCGGCCGGTCCGGTGCGGGCGTCGCTCAGCGACATGGAGCGCCGCTACGGGCGCGATCCCGACGCGCGCTCGCACGGGCAGGCGTTCCTGAATCTGTTCCAGGGGCGGTTCGTCCCCGGCGGCCTCTACCTCCTGGACGAGCCCGAGGCGCCGCTGTCGCCGCAAAACCAGCTCGGGCTGCTCGCGATCCTGCTCGACCTGATCGAGCGCGACGCGCAATTCATCATTGCGACCCACTCGCCTATGCTGCTGGCGTTCCCCGGGGCGAGCATCTACAGCTTCGACCGCGTCCCCATCGAGCCGGTCGCGTACGACGACCTGGATCATGTGGCGCTGACCCGGGCGTTCCTCAACGATCCCGAGACGTTCCTACGCCGGCTCCACCACGGAGCCTGAGCTAAACCCGGCGCTGCTCGCCGGCATCCTACGCATGTTCCCTAGGCACCGGTCCGCACTCACCGAGTCACGCCATGCCCAAGCCTGCGATAGCCTGCTTCACGCTCCTGGCCCTTTGGGTGCCGGGCGCCACCGCGCTGGCGCAGCACCCGCTGCGCGATCCCGCCGATGCCGTCGAAATCCGCTTTGCGCGCTCGCAGCCGGTGGTGGAATACACGCTGCGCGTCGACCCGCGTGACCTCGCGGGGTTCGAGGTCGAGCTGCGCCTTCGCAACGTCCCCGACACGTTCCGCCTCGCGATGGTCGCGCATCCGGAATACGACGACCGCTACTGGCGCTTCGTCGAGGGGCTGCGGGTCGAGACACCGGGCCGCGCGGCAGCGGTGGCTCGTGAAGACAGCGCCCTGTGGCGCGTGGTGGCGCCGGGTGGCGAAGCGGTGGTGCGCTACCGGATCCACCTCCCGCCGGCCGAGTCCCCCCGCGCCGCGTGGCGTCCGTTCCTCACTCCCACCGGTGGGTTGGTTGGCGGGCCGCACTCGTTCCTGTACGTGGTCGGCGCCACGCTGGCGCCGTCGCACGTGACGCTCGAGCTGCCTCCTGAGTGGCAGATCGCGACCGGGCTCGAGCCGACCCTCGATCCGCACACGTTCTTCGCGCCCGGCGTCGGTGTCCTGGTGGACTCGCCGCTGCTCCTGGGACGGCTGCGGAGCTGGCCGTTCGCCGTAGATGGCGTGCCGCACCGCGTGGTGTACTGGCCGCTGCCCGACGGGGCGCCGTGGGACACGACGGCGCTCGTGGACGCGATCGAGCGCCTCGCGCGCCAGGCGGTTGCGCTGTTCGGGCGGGCGCCCTATCGCGACTACTCGTTTCTCCTCCAGGACGGCGCCCGCGGCGCGCTCGAGCACTGCAACTCGGTCACGCTCGGAATGCCCAGCGCGGAGCTCGCGCGCGATCCCAGTGCCCTGCTCGCGGAAACCGCGCACGAGTACTTCCACACCTGGAACCTGATGCGCATCCACCCCGCCGAGTACGGCGACGTGGCGTATCGGCCGCCGCGCCGCAGCCGCGGCCTGTGGTGGAGCGAAGGGCTGACAATGTTGTACGCCGACCTGCTGCTCCGGCGCGCCGGGCTCCCGACGCTCGACTCGAGCCGTGTCGCCCACGTCGAGGGGCTCATCGGCCGCTACCTCGCGAGCCCGGGAAACTCCCGCTTCTCGCCCGAGACCGTCAGCGTGCTCGCCTACGGCGCGCCGCCGGGCTCACTGGGCGATTACAGCGCCAGCACCCACCTGCAGGGCGAATTGCTCGGCACGATGCTCGACCTGATCGTGCGGGACGCGACGAGCGGCGCTCGCTCGATCGACGACGTCATGCGTGCGATGCTGGAGCGTTTCTCGGGGGCGCGGGGCTTCACCGGGCGGGACATCGAGCGGACGGCTAGGGACGTATGCGGCTGTAACGTTCACGCCTTCTTCGAGACGCACGTGCGCGGAGCGAAGCCGATCGATTTCGACCAGTATCTGCGACTGATTGGATTGCGCACCCGCGTCTCCTGGACTCCTGCGCTGGGCCGCGACGGGCAGCCCACGGCAGATCTCCGGCTGTACGCGTGGCAGCCGCCGGCGGAGAGCGCGCTCAGCCTCGTGATCACCAACCCGGCGGGCGCGTGGGGTAGGGCAGGCTTGCACACCGGCGATCGCCTCGTGGCGCTGAACGGGGCGGCGGTCGCAACCGTGGCGGACTTCCGATCGATGGTGGCCGGCTTGCGGATCGGCGACACGACCAGCGTCGAGGTCCGACGGCCGATCGGTGCCTGGCGGACCTCGGTAGTGGTCGCCGGCTACGAGCGGCCGGTCGTGCGGCTCGAGGAGATCCCGGACGCGACCGGGCGGCAGCGCGGACTGCGGGCCTCGTGGTCTGCCGGGTCCCCACGCTAAAGCGTGGGCTCGGCAGGCACTGTGCTGAAGCACACCACGCTTCAGCGTTGTGCCGCGCCGTGCCCATCCTTCAGGATGGGGACCGAGGGTCCCCCCGCATCACTTCGTCAGTCCACGAACGCCCACAGCAGAGCCCGGCTCTGATGGTCGAGCGCCGCCGGCTCGGGGAGGTGGTAGAGGTCCCCCGCCACGTCGCGGATCAAGAGGCCGCCGTGCGGCAGCAGCCGCGGCCAGGCGTCGAGCCGGGTCTGAAACGAGCGCGTCCCCTGCCGGGTCTCCACCCGCCAGTGCCGGATCTCGACTTCCTCTTCGATGGCCATCACCCGGGTGATCTCGAAGACGAAACCCGCGGCCACCATCGCCTCCTCGAGCACGCGCCGTGAGGCGGGATCGAGCTCGGCAGGGTCGCGCACCAGCGCGAACTCCCGATCCTCGTCGTCGCGCAGCGACACGAACCGCGCCGGCTCCGACCACGGAAAGCAGCGCCGCACCCAGACGGCGCGCTCGACCTCGCCGCGGGCCGCCCAGAGCCGGCCGTCGGCCCGACGCTCGAGCGTGAGGGCTCCGGCGGCAGCCCCGCTCCTGAGACTTCGGCCTGACAATGCGAGGTCCATACGTCCTCCGATCCAGTTGCGCGGCTCAAGCCGCGACTCGGCACCTGTCAGTGAACTGACGGCGCTGCAGCGACAGTGCCGAGCCGCGGCCTCGGCTACGGGCTACTGCAGCTCCACCTGCATCTCATACAGCCGCCGATACTTCCCGTTCGTCTTCGACATCAGCTCGGCGTGCGTGCCACTCTCCACCAGCCGACCGTCCGCGATCACGAACAGGCGGGATGCTCTGCGCAGCGTCGAGAGCCGGTGAGCGATGGCGAACACCGTGCGTCCCGCGATCAACCGCTCCAGCGCCTCCTGAATCTCCCGCTCCGTCTCCGTGTCGACGCTGGACGTCGCCTCGTCCAGGATCAGGATACGGGGGTCGTGGAGGATCGCGCGCGCGATCGACACCCGCTGCCGCTCACCGCCCGACAACGTATGCCCCCGCTCGCCCACCACGGTGTCATAGCCGTGCTGGAGCTTGCAGATGAAGTCGTGCGCGTTCGCCGCGCGCGCCGCCGCCACGGCCTGCTCCAGCGTCGCCTCGGGCAGGCCGTAGCGGATGTTCTCGAGCACGGTGCCGTGAAACAGATACGGGTCCTGCAGCACCATGCCCAGCTGACGCCGATAATGCCCGGTCTCGAGCCGCCGGATGTCCACGCCGTCGATGCAGATCGCGCCGCCCGTCACGTCGTAGAAGCGCGCGATCAGGTTAACGATCGTCGTCTTGCCGCCGCCCGAGGGGCCGACCAGGCCGATCAACTCTCCGGGCGCGGCGTCGAAGCTCACGCCCCGGAGTACCTGGCGAACGCCGTCGTAGGCAAACGTCACGTTCTCGAATGTGACCCGCCCGCGTACCGGCTCGAGCCGCACCGGGCGGGGCGCGTCCCTGACGTCGGGCTCGGTGTCCAGGACCTCGAACACGCGATGCGCCGAAGTCGTGGCCCGCTGCATGGTGCGCGCCATTTGGCCGATGACCTCGATCGGCCCGACGAACATCGTCGTGTACAGGAGGAACGAGACGAACGTTCCCGCCGACAGCGCCGGCCCGCCGCCCAGCAGGCGCGGCACGGCCAGCACCCACACGCCGAGCGTGGTCGCGTGTACTGCGAGCATCAGCAGCGGCCAGAACGTGGTCCACATGCCGTGCAGGCGGTTGATCTCGTCCGTCACGTCGTCGTTATGGCCGTCGAACCGCGCGACCTCACGGGCCTCCTGGTTGAATGCCTTGACGACGCGGATGCCGGGCATCGTGTCGGACAACACGTCCGTCAGCCGCGACCACTTGCGCCACACGCGCAGGAACGCCCGGTTGAGCGCCTCGCTGTGGCGGTAGATCGCCCAGCAGAAGAGCGGCACGGGAATGATCATGACCAGACCGAGCCGCCAATCGAGTGACACCAAGACGGCCCCGAGGCCGGCCAGCATCACGAGCGACAGCGACACATCCACCACTCCGAAGGCCAGGAACTCCCACAGCCGGTCGGTGTCCGCCGACACGCGCGTGATCAGGCTCCCCGTGCGCTTGCGCGAGAAGAACGCGAGGCTGAGCCGCTGCAAGTGCTCGTACAGCTCGGCGCGCAGATCGCGGGCGACCCACTCGCCCAGCACGGACATCAGCCGCAAGCGCACCACGGCCGCCGCCTGGCGGACCACGTACACGAGCGCCATCGCCGCCACGGCGAGCCAGGCGATCGCGCTGGCGCGGCCGACGTCCAACCGGCCTTCCTGCGCCGGCCGGACGACGCGGTCGATCACATACCCGGCGAGATAGGGCGGCACCAGGCTTACGAGCGTGATCAGCGTCGCCGCCGCCATCCCGAGCGTGAGCTGCCTGCGGTACGGCGCGAGGTAGCCGAGCAGCCGGCGGATCACTGCCACGCGGCGCCCGGCCACGAGGGCCTGGGCGTCACGCATCGGCCGCGCCACGCTCGCTGCGTACTCCTCGTCCGCGTCCGGAGCGGTGACGCTGCGCCCCTCGAGCGCCTCCTCCAGCACGAACTTCAGGTTTTCGAAGGCCCGCCGCTGGCGATGGCTGTAACGCAGCACTGCCAGTGGGGGGTCGCCGGGGCGCCCGAGCAGCGTGAGCGTGCTGGCGGAGAGACCGGGGGCCTCGCGCACCGCCTGGATGCGGGTGCGCTCGACGCTCGCGATCTCCCACTGCTCGCCGCGCTCCCCTGGCTGGGCCAGGGCCAGGTGCCCGGGGCCGAGCGCGACCCACACGTGGCTCAGTCGCAGGGCGTGGTCCAGGTCCGCGAGCGCGTACAGCTGCACCGGGGCGCCCTGCCAGGACGCCTCGATCAGGCGGCGCAGCTCGGGCGGCAGCCGCGGCGGCTGGTCGGTGTAGCGCGCCACAATCTCGGTGTCGAGGTTGTGGAGGGTGTGAAGGTTCTGGAGGTTGTGACGCTCAGTATGCATGCACGTGATCCGTGTTCGAGTGTCCGGACAACAAGAACGGCCTCCCGGGGTTCATTGGAGCACCCCGGAAGGCCGGATCACGGCAGTGGATCCTAGACTTCTAGGGGGCTCGTCGGCGCCGCACCGCGGCGTCGGAGGACGCAATACGCCCACGACGCTCCATCAGGGGCCGGGCCCGGTACAGGAATTCCCGGGCGGCCCGGCAGCGGAGCGTGAGTGAGGCGTCGCGGATGCGGATCATCAGAGAAGAGTCCTTTGAGTCTCGTGGTGATGCTGCTGAAGCAAGGTACGAAGGGTGGTAGGGGAGGGGCAAGGGGGTCACGCCGGCTTCAGCTCGCGCACCGCCCGCCCCGCGGCGCGGAGGTTCGCGAGCCGCATCTCCGAATACTTGCGCGATAGCAGGACGCCGTGGGCGCCTCCCTGGAATGCCGCTCGCACCGCCCGATAGACGTCGTCCGGCTGGGTCTTCTTCTCACTCGCGCCGGTGGGAATGTCGATGTCGATGCCGGGCCAGATCTTGAGGCGCGGTCCGGCGCCGGCCACCGCGCGCCGCGTCTCGCGGAGCACGTAGTCGGCCGATAGGCCCGTCTCCGCGATGCGCCCGAGTGGCTGCTCGCGATACTGCTGGACCCCGTAGATGAAGTCCAGGGTCTGTTCGGGCGTCAGGTCGGCGAACAGCGTTGCGTGGGTGTTTCTCACGTATTGCGCGAGCCGCGGGCCGCCGCAGTTGTTATACATCACGACCTTCAGGAAGTCCGAGTACTTGCTGAACTCGGCGTAATCCTGCTCCGCGCGGTACAACGGCGAGAACGAATTGTTGTGCCAGATGTGCCAGCCGATGCCCTTGGCCGGGTCGATGCCCTGGGCGAGCCCATACAGCGCTCGGTAGGTATCGTTGAGTCCCTCGTTCCACAAGCGCTCCCAAGCGAGGAGCTCCGGATACTTGACCAGCAGGCGCCAAAAGGTGACGAACGCGCCATCGGCGGGCCGCTGCCCGGCGCGCAGCGCCGTGGCCCAGCGCTCGAGCGCGAGATAGCCTTCGCGCGCGCGCTCGCTATTGATCCCCTCCGTTCGCGCCGCGTCGAGACAGTGAGGACAGAAGCAGCCGATGACGCCGCCCGCGCTCGAGCCGCCGTGGCTCGCGCCGAGGGCGTTGTCCAGCGGTCCCTGGCGCTCGCTCCCCCACATCAAGCCGTCCACGTCGTACGATCGCAGGTAGTCCTCGGCGAGCGCGAGCCAGAAGTTGCGCGTGTTCGGATTGCGGTGGCAGGCGAGTCCCGTGGGCTGGCCGTGGAGGTCGATCTCCGCCGCCTGGTCGAAACCAGGCACGTCGCGGCGAAATACGTCCTCGAACCAGCACACCACCTTCATCCCGCGGCGGTGTGCCGCGGGCAGCGCGTCGGCGATGAGGTCGTATGCCGGATGGTCGGGTGCCCGCTCGGGCGTGATGCTGGTGTGGCGGTAGTACTGTGGATGGGGCGTCGCGAAGTTGCCGCCGCGAAAACTGTCGTCGTATTCCTGTTTGCCGTGATCCGGCAACGGCTGGCCGCGCAGCTGCCGGCCGCCGATACCGCGACCGTAGGTGAACGTGGCGAGAAACAGCGTGTTGATCGCCGCCATTTCCTGGAAGCCGTCGAGCACCGTGTTGGTGCCTTCGTCGACGAACGACACGGCCCCCACCTGAATCCCGATCATCGGCGCATCCGGGCGCCTCCGGTCCGCAGAGCCCCGGCCCAGCACGGCACTGCCCGCGACGGCCGTGGACGTCTCCAGGAACAGGCGGCGATCCATCGCTCGCTCCTTCACAGGTGGTGCCTTCTCTTCACCGGATCGGCTGACCAGTCGTGAAGTCGAACAGCGTGACGCGCCGCAGGCGGTAGTGCGCTTGCCAATAGCCGCGCAGCCCCTGCACGAAGTTTGTGAGCGCCTGGTCCTTTTCGGTCTGTGCGATGTACAGATTGTCGATAGCGATGCGTCCGATCACGTACCGGTTGTAGGCCACCTCGAACCGCTTCGCGCCAACGGTGTCGGCCTTGGCCAGCAGGACCACGTTGCGGCGCGCCTGGGCCAACTGCAACGCCGCGAAATGTGCCTCGTGCGCCGCCAGATCGATCGCCGCCCGCGACTGGCTTGCCACGCGCTCGCGATCGGCCTCGGCGGCCTGCACGTCCCCCTTGTGCGCGCCCCACTGCACCAGCGGCACCTGCACCGCGACCGTGAACTGGCGGGCTTCGAGCAGGTTCTGATACGCGAGGCCCGCCGTCGGCGCCGTCGCGTTGAAGCCATAGCCGGCCAGCACGGTCGCGCCGAAGCCTCCCCCCAGCTTGGCCTCGGTCACCCGTCGCCGAGCCTGCACGTCCTGCAGCTCCGCGTCGCTCATGAGCGCGCGGTTCCCGAGGGCCTCCGCCACGGCACGCGCGGTGTCGGCCTCGAACTCGGGCACGGTCCTGGGCACGGCGATCTCGAGGGGTGTACCCGGCGGGAGGTTGAGCGCGAGGCGCAGCGCCGCCGTGGCGCGCTCATCCTCGAGCCGCGCACGCTCCAGCGCGGCTCGGGCCCGCAGCAGCGCCAGCTCGCTCTGCAACAGGTCGTTCTCGCCGATCTTGCCGACCTCGAAGCGACCCCTGTTCAGGGTGTAGAGCGTGTCGTTCACGGCGGCGTTCACGACGGCGTTCTCCAGCGCCACGCGTGCGGCGTAGCTGTCGAAGAAGAGGTCGGTCGTCGCGAGGGCGATGTCTTCCAGCGCCTCGCGATACTGCCGCTCCGCGAGCTCCGCGCTCACCGTCTGCTCGCGGCGGTCCCATGCTGCGACGTTCGGCCGCAGAATGTCCTGCCGCAGTCCGATGGAGATCGGCGTCGAGGACCATGTCTCGATCGCCTGCGGGCCGCTCACGGTCAGGCGGGCCAGCGACGAGGAGATGAGCAGCTCGCCGCCCGTGACCGGAAGTCGCTGGGACAACCGGAGGCTCAGGGCTGCGTTGGTCTGGTCCTGCGGGCGAAACAGCGTGCTGCCGTCGGGCTGCAGCACCGGGATGATGGATCGGTTGTAGGTCGGCACGCTCCCACCGAGCGACAGCTGCGGCAGGAGCCGGGCCGTGAACGCCCCGCTGCGGTAGCGGGCGGCATCACGCGCGGCTCTGGCCGCCTGGGCCTGGAGCCCCCGTTGCTGCGCCAGGGCGACGGCCTCCTGGAGCGTGATCGGCTGCTGCGCGCAGAGCGGTGGAGCGCCGACCAGCGCGAGCCACGCCGCCACCGCGCCCCTGCGATGTGAGGAGTGCATGGGAGTCACTCGTAGCGAAGGCAGACTACCGGATCCTGACGCGCGGCGCGATGCGCCGGCATGATTCCGAACGCGAGGCCCACGGTGAACGACACGCCGAAGGCGACTACCACCGAGAGGTAGGACACAATCGTCTGGATGCCCGCGAATCGCTGGATGGCGGCGCTGAGACCGCCGCCGACGAGAATCCCGGCCACGCCGCCGACGACGCTGATGAGCACCGCCTCGCTCAGAAACTGCAGCAGGATGTCCCGCCGCGTGGCCCCAACCGCGCGGCGCACGCCGATCTCCCGGATGCGCTCCAGTACCGACGCGAGCATGATGTTCATGATTCCGATACCGCCGACGACCAGGGAAATGGACGCGATGGCGCCGAGCACGACGTTGAAGATCGTCCTGGTGCGCTGCTCCTGCTTCAGCAGCAGCTCGGGCACCGTGATCTCGAAGTCCACGACCGAGTTGTGGCGCCGCGTGAGCATCCGCTGGACGACGCTCGCCACGGAGGGGACGAGCTTCGAGTCGCTCACCCGCACGATGATGCGGTCGAGCTGGTTGCGATTGAGGCGCTCCCGCCGATCCTCTTCGCTCTCGGGGGCGCTGTCGGAAGAGACGACGCTGAAGCTGCGCGCCGCGGCCTCGATGTCGCGCTGGGTCAGCTGGGCCCGATTTCGGAAGCGCAGCAGTAGCGTGCGCGCCGGAACGTACACGTCCATGCCCACGTCGCGGATGCCGAGCTTCTGGCTGGTCTGGGTGCTGACGCGCCGGTCCGCCAGCACCCCGATCACGGTGACCCAGTTGTTGCCTACCTTGAGCGGCTTGCCGATCGGATCCTCCGTGGTGAAGAATCGCGACCGCACGCCGAGCCCGATGATCGCGACAGGCAGGCCGCGCTCCACCTGCAGCGGCGTGAACTGATCCCCGCTCGCGAGCGCGAGGTTCGTCAGCCGAAAGTACGTCGTGTCCACGCCCACGACCTTGCCGGAGCGATGCCGCCCTTCGCGCGTGATCGTCGTGTTCAGCACGATCTCGGCGCTGGCGACATCGACGGCCGGAATCACCCGCGCGATCGCCTCCGCATCGGCGTAGGTGAGCCCCGGTGAGAACTTCTTCACCTCCTTCTCCGACCGCTCTTCGATCGGCCCTTCCTTCTGCGCCACCAGTGGAGTGATCACCAGGTTGTTGGAGCCGAGCAGGCGCAGCTGCTCGAGAATCTCGCGCTCGGCGCCTTTGCCGATGGCGAGCATGGCGATGACGGAGGCGACGCCGAACAGGATGCCCAGCGAGGTCAGGGAGGCACGCAGCTTGTTGTGTTGCACCGCCTCGACGGCCGTGCGGAATGTGAAGCTCGCCTGGGGACCCAGCTCGGCGCGAAGCCGCGCCAGGGTCGCGCGATCGAGGCGCACGGCGTCAATCCTTGTCGGACGCCTGCTTTCCGGTGTCGCCGACCGCGGTCGCCACGCTCGCGCCGGCCGGCAACCGCATGAGCGTGAGGCGCTCGTGGTTCGCTGGCGGCGACAGCAGCACCCGATCGTCCACGCCGAGGCCGCGGACGATGATTACCTCGTCGTCGTTGACCGCGCCCGTGACGATCTCCTGCTTGACGACCCGTCCGCCCGCCTGCTTATACACGAACGACAACCCGCCTTCGCTGCCGAGCGCCTCGAGGGGCACGAACAGCGCGTCCGCGACCGTGAGCGTCTCGATCGCGTTGCCGGTGGTCATGCCTGGGCGCAGCGTGGAGTCCGATTGCGCGACCTCCACCTTGACTTCGAAGACCTTCGCGTCGGCGTTGGGGCGTTGCTCTCCTACGTTCGCGACACTCGTCACCTTGCCGGTGAGACGCTTGGTGGGATCGGCGTCCAGCGTGATCGCCACGGGCTGTCCCACGGCGACTTTGCGGACGTCGATCTCGTTAACATACGTGACGGACTCCATGTGGGTGAGGTCGGGCAGCTGGGCGACCCCTGGATCCCACACGTTTACCTGAGAGCCCGTCGTTCGCTTCTTGCCGCTCCATTCCTTTGCATAGATCACCATTCCGGGCCCCGGTGCCTTGATGGTGAACCCGGCCATGAAATCCTGCACCGCCTTGAGCAACCCCCGCTGCCGCGACACCTCGGCACCGACTTCGCGCATTTTGGCCCGCGCCTGCTCGGTCTTGGTCTCGTAGTCTGCCTTGGCCTGCGCCAGTGCGCGCTCGGCCTTCTCGAAGTCGATCTCTGCCTGGCGCTTGACGGTCGGCGCCTCGTAGACGGACTGCTCCTTGGCGAGCCGCTTTTCCTCGAGCCCGAGCTCCATGGTCCGAATGTTCTCTCGCGCCGTGGAAAGGTTGAGCGTCGAGTCCAGCATCGCTTGCTCGTACTGCGCCTCCGCCTTCTGCAAGGCGAGGGACACTTCCTGGAGCTTCGGAGCGACGGTGGTCCGGTCGAGCTCGGCGACGACGTCCCCTTGCTTCACGACGGTGCCTTCGGGGACAATCGAGGAGATCTTCATCTGATAGACGCCCGCCTGCTGCCCGCCGGGCGGCACCGTGACCTGAACGAATTGGCGCGCGCGCAGCTCGCCCGCCGTCGTGACGACCACCCTGAACTGCCCGCGCTTCACAGGGGCCACGACGATCGCATCCGTGCCGCGGCGCTCACCGGCGAGGAGCCAGGCGCCGGGAAGGGCGAGCGTGAGCACGGCCGCGGCGATGCGGTGCCGGCGCGTATTGAGGAAGCGCATGGGAACTCCTTTCGCGGAGGGACGCGGGCGCGGAGCCGAGCCATAGTTAGACACCGTGGCGCGCCTTTTGGTTTGTGCCGGCACAGCGCTGTGGCGCGTGCGCCACAACAACGGCCGGTCTCAGAGCTTGTAGGTCTCCTTCGCCAGGTCGTACGCGAGCGCCCGCGCCATGCGGTGTGCATCGTCCATCTCCACGACATGCCGGGCGACGAGCCCCGCGAGGAAGTTCGCGTCCACGCGACGGGCCAGGTCGTGCCGGGCGGGGATCGAGCAGAAGGCTCGCGTATCGTCGTTGAATCCGGCGGTCTTGTAGATGCTCGCCGTCTCCGTCGTCCGCTCCCGGAAGCGCCGCATCCCCTCGAGTGAGTCGTGGAACCACCAGGGAGGCCCGAGGCGCACCGCGGGGTAATGGCCCGCGAGCGGCGCCAGCTCCCGGCTGTACGTGGATTCATCCAAGGTGAACAACACGAGCGTGAATCGCGGATCGTTGCCGTACGCGTTCAGGAGCGGCCGCAGGTTGCGCGTGAACTCGGTAGCGACGGGAATATCGCCGCCCCGGTCGGGACCGAACCGCTCGAACAGCGGCTGGTTGTGGTTGCGGAACGCGCCGGGGTGGATCTGCATCACCAGCCCGTCTTCCAGGGACATCCGCGCCATCTCCATGAGCAGGTGTCCCTCGAAGCGTCGTTCGTCCGCCCGGCTCGCCTCCCCCTGACGCGCCTGCTGAAACAGCACCTCGGCGTCGTCCGGGGAGAGCCAGCCGGTGTACGGCTCCAGCACGGCGTGGTCGGTGGCGGTGGCTCCCATCCGCTTGAAAAAGAGGCGGCGATCCTCGAGCGCGTGAACGAACTCGCCGTAGTCGACGAGCGGTGCGCCGTGCTCCCGGCCGAGCGCGTCGAGTTCCGCCGGCCAGTCGCGCGCCGCGATCTTGAAAACCGCGTCGGGCCGGAAGCACGGGATTACCCGTCCCTGCCACCCCGACGCCCGGATCGCGCGGTGGTAGTCGAGCGGGTCCCTCGCCTTGTCGGTGGTGGCGAGCACCTCGATGTTGAACCGCTCGAACAGCGCACGCGGCCGGAACTCCGGGCTGGCGAGCTTCTCCACGATCGCGTCGTAGATCCGAGCGGCCGTGTCCCCCGTCAGCCGCTCCCCGATCCCGAACACCTCATGTAGCTCGTGATCGAGCCAGGCGCCGGTGGGTGTGCCGTGAAACAGGAAGTAGTGCTCGGCAAACAGCTGCCACACCTTGCGCGGATCGCCCTGGAGCAGCCGCTCGAGCGGAATGCCGCGCGCGTACAGCAGGCGCAGGATGTAGTGGTCGGGCTGAACGATCAGCGAGGTCGGCTCGGGGAACGGCGCGTTCTCCGCCAGGAGCCGCGGATCGACATGCCCGTGCGGCGCGATGATGGGGAGCCGGCGCGTCTCCTCGTACAGCGTCCGCGCGACGCGCCGGATCGCCGGGTCCGGATCGAAACCGCGGTCCTCGTGGAGCAGCCGCGTCACCGGCAGGGGAGGGGGGGCGCCGGAATCTGCGACGGTGGTACTCACACGACCGGCGCCCAACCCGGGGCGTACTCCCGCTGCCAGAACTTCATGGCCTCCGCGTCGCCCGTGATCCGCCCGGACGCGGGGTCGGTGCGCAGCGCGCGCCCCGTCCATTGCGCGATGTTGCCGAGGTGGCCCAGCAGCACGCTCTTGGCCCCTTCCGCGATCGGCTGACGGAGCGCGACGCCGGTGCGGATCGCGTCGACAAAGTTCGCGATGTGCAGGACGGTCATGTCGTCGTCGGCATGGGTATTGAGACCGTCTCCCTGCTGCGCGGCGACGGATTGCTTCACGACCTTGCCCTTGACGTCGTACACGATATAGCCGTCGCGGTCCATGACCACGCTCCCCGTGGTGCCGAGGATGGCGGTGCCGCGCTCGCGACCGTACGTGGTCAGGCCGTTGCAGCTTTGGCCCTGCCAGATGATGGTCTTCCCCGCCGCGAACTCGAAGCAGGCTTCCTGGGTGTCGGGGAACTCCCAGTCGTCGTCGAAGTGATAGCGGCCGCCGACCGTCGTGACGCGGATCGGGTAGTCGACGCCCAGGGCCCAGCGGGCGACGTCGATCTCGTGGGTGCCGTTGTTGCAGATCTCGCCCGTGCCCCAGCGACGGAACCAGTGCCAGTTGTAGTGGATGACGTTGTCGCGGTATGGGGTGTGCGGCGCCGGGCCTTGCCACAGCTCGTAGTCGAGGTTCGCGGGCACGGGCGCGGGCTTCCCGCGTCCGATTGTGGCTCGCGTGTTGGCGTACCAGGCGCGCGCCAGGTAGGGCTGCCCGATCGCCCCTTCCTTTATTGCCTGCACGACCTCGATGGAGCGGGGGGCGGAGCGCTGCTGCGTCCCCATCTGCACCACGCGCTGGTGCTTGCGCTGCGCCTCGACGAGCAGCTCGCCTTCGCGCGCGTTGTGCCCGCACGGCTTCTCGACGTAGACGTGCTTCCCGGCCTGCATGGCGAGGAGCGCGGCCGGCGTATGCCAGTGGTCGGGCGCCGCAATGACGAGCGCGTCCACGCTCTTGTCCTCGAGTGCCCGGCGGAAGTCGCCCAACCCTTTGGGCGCCCGGGCCTGCGCCTCACCTACCTGCGTCACCGCCTTGGCCAGCACCTGTGCGTCCACGTCGCATACGTAGGCCACGAGGGCGTTGGGCGTGCGGGCGAAGGTACGGCCCAGCACCGCGCCGCGGCCGTTCAAGCCCATGATCGCGACGACGACCTGCTCGCTGGGCCGCGACACCAAGGACGATAGCCCCCGCGGAGCGACCAGTCCGAGCCCCGCGGCGGAAGCCGTCTTCAGGAATTTGCGGCGTTTCATAGCACCCTCACTTTGATGCTGCGGAAATAGACCTCGTCCCCGTGATCCTGCAAGACGATGTGTCCCTTGCGCCGCTCTGCGAAGCCCGGGATGGCGTGGTACTTGCTCGCCGCGAGCGCCGAGTCCATGCGCGCCGTGCCGAGCTCGAACTCCACGATCTTCTCGCCGTTGAGCCAGTGCTCGCCGTGGTTGCCGCGGAACACCACCCGCGACTGGTTCCACTCGCCGACGGGGCGGAGGTGTTTCGCGCCGCTCGGCGCCGCGAGATCGTACAGCGCGCCGGCGCGGTGCGTCGGCAGCTGGCCGTCGGGGTGGCGGTCGTCATCCAGCATCTGGTACTCGAACCCCAACGCGGAGTGATTCGGCGCGATGCTGCCCTGCGCGACCGCCGCGGGGGTCAGCGCCCCGCCCTGGGCCACGGACAGCTCCTCGGAGACGTTGTACTTGACGCCGCTGTTCGCGCCCGGCGTGACCTTCCACTCCCAGCTCAGCTCGAAATCCCCGAACGTCTCCACGGTCATCAGGTCGCCGCCGTTCAGCGGCCGCCCGTCCGGAACCCGGGGCACTTTGCCGCTCGCGATCTTCTTGATCGTGCC
>DASPXE010000126.1:0-6026 GCA_035637455.1 Gemmatimonadales bacterium | reverse complement strand
GGACATCAGGCGCTCCTCGGGGAGATCGCGCTCGAGCTGGGACGCTACCGCGAAGCCCGTGCACTGTTCGACTCACTTTGGCCGGCCCGCTACGAGCTGGCGGTGGCGCCGCGCCTCGCGCGCTGGGCAGAGCTCACCGGTCGGACCGACCTCGCCCGGCGGCTGCTCGACCGGGCGCTGGCGGATGCGAAGAGGCGGCCCGACCTGCCGCCCGAGCAGGTCGCCTGGTTCCATCTGCGGGTGGGCGACCTCGCCCTGCGCCACGGCCGCCTCGCGGAGGCCGGGTATGCGTTCCGCGCAGGACTCATCGTCGTTCCGGGCGACTACCGCCTGCTGGCGGCAGAAGCGCGGCTGGCGGCGGATCGAGGGCGTTGGCGCGACGCGATCGACTATGGCGACGAGGCCATCGCCACGCTGCCCGACCCTGCGACCTTCGGTGTGGTCAGCGATGCCTACGCGGCCCTGGGCGACAGCGTCCACGCCGCCGAGTACGCGCGCGCTATGGAAGTTGCGGTGCTGGGCCAGCCGGGTCAGTGGCACCGGGCCTGGAGCCTGTTCCTGCTCGACCACGACCGGCGCGTCCCAGAGGTGCTGGCTCACATCCGTAGGGAGCTCGAGACGCGGCACGACGTGTACGGCTACGACCTGCTCGCGTGGGCGCTGCACAAGGAGGGCCGCCACGCCGCAGCACGCGCGGCGATGACGCAGGCACTCGCCCTGGGCACCGACGATCCCCTACTCCTCCGGCACGCGGCCGCCATCGGACGATGAGCGAGCTTCAGGCGTTCATTACGCTCGGGTTCCGCCACATCACCGACTTCGAGGCGATGGACCACATCCTGTTTCTGCTCGCGCTGGCGGCCATTTACCGCGCGCGCGACTGGCGCAACAGCCTCTGGGTCATCAGCGCGTTCACGGTCGGCCATTCGGTGACACTCGCGCTCGCCGTGACGGGCGCCGTCGTGGTACCGGCCAGGCTGGTCGAGTTTCTCATTCCGCTGACGATCGTGGCCACTTGCGTGGAAAACCTCTTCGTCCGCGACCGGGCGCACGCGAGGTGGGGAGGCCGTTATCGCCCGGTGTTCGCAGGGGTTTTCGGACTCGTGCATGGGGCGGGGTTCGCGAACTACCTGCGCGACCTGTTCGTCGCCCCGATCGCGGTGCCGCTGTTCGGGTTCAACGTCGGGATCGAGCTCGGGCAGATCGTCGTGCTGGCGCTCACCGCCGCCGCGCTCGCGGGGTTCGATCGCTGCGTCGGCGCGGTCGCGCCGCGGTTCGGCAGCCCGCTGCGGCTGCGCGTGGTCGCGGTGTCGGTGCTGGTGGCGGTCGTGGCCGCACGCTGGGCGGTGGAACGGAGTCCCTGGTAACATGCGCATGCTGTGGGCCGTCGGCGCGGCCGGAGCGTTGGTGCTTCATCCCCTGCACACCACGCTCACCCAGCTCAGTTACGACGCCGGGAACCGTGTCGCGCTGATCACGATCCGCGCGTTCGCGGACGACTTCCACGCCGCCGCCCGTGGCGTGTCCGACTCGGCGACGTTCGCCTACGCGGCCGCGGGCTTTACCCTCACCGACCGCGACGGCCGGGGCCTGGCGCTCGAGTGGTGCGGAGTGCGCCGCACCGGCGACCTGCTGTGGCTGTGCCTCCGGGCGCCGGCGCCGGGCGGGCTCGCCGGACTCCGCGTGCATGCCCGGTTGCTGTTCGATCGCTTTGAAGATCAGATCAACATCGTCCAGGCCAGTTACGGTGCGCGGCGGGTGTCCCTGCTCTTCTCCCGTGGAGACCTGCCTCAGCCGCTCCCTTGACTGACCCCGGTCGAGCGGTTAAAACCCATCCCTTGCGTTGGCTTCGTGCAGTGTTACGCCTCGTTACCCTCCGGCGTGCGGCGGCAATGGCCGCCTGGTGCAGCGTGCTTACGCGGCTCGCGTCCGCGCAGCAGCGGGACACCACGCCGCCGCACGACAGCCTCAAGGTCTACACGCTTCCTCCAGCCGTCGTCTCCGTCACCCGCGCCAACCCCCCGATCAGCAAGATCCCGCTCGCCGTCCACCTGGTCGAGAAGACCGACATCAGCCGCGCCCGCCCCACGTGGGGCCTCGACGAGGCGCTCGCCACCGTCCCGGGCGTGTACGCGGCGAACCGCTACAATTTCTCCCTCGACCAGCGCATCTCGATCCGCGGGTTCGGCGCGCGCTCGGCGTTCGCCGTGCGCGGCATCAAGGTCCTGCTCGACGGCATCCCCCAGACCCTGCCGGACGGCCAGGGCCAGCTCACCAACCTGGAGCTCGGGGCGGCGGACCGGATCGAGGTGCTGCGTGGCTCGGCGTCCGCGCTGTTCGGCAACGCCTCGGGGGGCGTGATCAGCATCTGGAGCGACCCGGCGGCGCCGCGGCAGGTGGTGCAGGAGATCCGGTTCACGGGTGGCACGTTCGATCGGCATGAGCTGAACATCTTCAATCCCTACAGCGCCCCCACCTGGTACAAGTGGGAAACCAGCACCCAGTTCCGCGCGGGCCCGGGCAGCGGGCTCGTCACCCTGTCACAGCTCGCGTACAACGGCGAGCGCCAGCACAGCCGGGCCGACATCCGGAACCTGAACGGGCGGTTCCACTTCCCGCTCGCGCCCGCGTGGTCCCTCGCGGTGGTGGCGGACTACGGCAACGATCCGCGCGCCGACAACCCCGGCTCGCTTACCGCCCAGGAAATGGCGGCCAACCCCGACTCGGCCGCGGGGCGCAACATCACGCTGCGCGCCGGCAAGGACGTGTGGCAGGCGCAGGGCGGGGCGACGCTGCGCCATACGTTCGCCGCTGGCGGCGAGGCCACCCTCACCCTGTTCGGGCTGAGACGGGACCTCAAGAATCCGACCACCTTCGCCTACATCGACCTGAGCCGCTCTGCGTACGGCGCGCGCTTTAGCCTGACCCGTCTCGCCAGGCTGGGCGTCGACGAGGCACGGATCACCACTGGATTCGACCTCCAGCGTCAGCGGGACGACCGGCTGAACTTGGGCAACAGCGCCGGCCGGCCGGACACCACAGTGCGGACGCTCGACCAGCTGGAGCACGTCACCGAGGTCGGTCCGTTCGCGCAAGCCACGCTCCAGGTCACCCCGCAGCTGTCCGTCACCGGCGGCCTGCGGTATGACTGGGTGCGATTCGCGGTCGACGATCGGCTCGTCACACCGAGCAATCCCGACGACTCGGGGAGGCGGCTGATGAACGCGCTCTCCGGCTCGCTCGGTGCCGCGGTGACGCCGTCCGACGCGGTCACGGTGTACGGCAACGTCGGGACCTCGTTCGAGACGCCTACCACGACCGAGCTCACCAACCGTCCGGGGTCGGCGGGCGGCTTCAATCCCGACCTGCAGCCCCAGAAGGCCACGACGTACGAAGTCGGCGTGCGGGGCGAGGTGACCGAGCGGCTCGAGTACTCGCTGGCCCTGTTCCAGGCCCGGGTCAGGGACCAGCTGATCCCGTTTCCTGACACACTGCAGCGCGTGTATTACCAAAACGCCGGGCGCTCGATTCACCGCGGTATCGAATTGGGTGCCGACCTCGCCGTGACTGCGGGCCTGAATCTGCAGGCCGCGTACACCTTCGCGGATTATCGCTATGACCAGTTTCGGATAATCTCCGTCGACACGACCGTCACGCCGCGCGACACGACGATCCACGACCTGCACGACCGCTCACTCCCTGGCATCCCCAAGCACTGGCTGCACCTGATCGTCAAAGCGCGTCCCGCGTGGGCCCGGGGCACCTGGGCCGAGCTCGAAGAGACGCATTCCTCCAGCTTCTTCGTCGACGACACGCTGAGCATGCGGACCAGTCCTTGGTGGACGACGAGCGTGCGGCTGGGGTGGGACGGGTCGCTCGGCAGCGTGCGGTTCCGGCCGTTCGTGGGCTTCAACAACGTCTTCAACCGCCAGTACGTCGGGTCGGTGTCGATCAACGCCACGCCGATCCGCGTGGGTAGCAGCTTCGTGCCGGGACGGTATTATGAGCCCGCTCCCGGGCGCAACGTGTATATCGGGTTCTCGCTGGGCGCGGGGCAGTAACCCGCCACAACCTTCAACGGAGGTGGGTATGACGCATTGGGCTCGCTGGTGCGCGACCGTAGCCGTTGCCTCGGTGGTCGCCGCCCCGCTGTGCGGACAGGGCTCGGGCGGGGCAGCCGACCCCGCCGCGCCGCCGCACACCGTCGTCACGAACGACATGCTGCTCCAGGCCGCGGGCAGCGGCAACTGGCTGATGTACGGCCACAACTACTGGAACAACCGGTTCTCTCCCCTGAGGCAGATCAATACCGCGAACGTCAAGAATCTGGTCGCCCGCGCGGTCTATACTCACGGCTCCACCACGCTCGGCAGCTTCGAGACCACGCCGATCGTCGTCAACGGCATCATGTACATCACATCGCCCGCGACGCCGAACAACATCGTGCGCGCATTCGACCTGCGGACCCAGAAGATGCTGTGGCAGTACGAGCACAAGAACGCGTCCGTGAGCACTGCGTGCTGCGGCCCCAACAACCGTGGCGTCGCGGTAGCGGGCGGCTCGGTCTTTCTCGGCACGCTGGACGACGAGCTGGTCGCGCTGGACGCGACGAACGGCAAGGAGAAGTGGGCCGTGAAGGTGGGCGACGGGCCGGAGGCCGGCTACACCGAGACGATGGCCCCGCTCGTGATCGGCGATATGGTGATCATCGGGACCTCGGGCGCCGAGTACGGCATCCGCGGCTACGTGAAGGCCTATAATGCCGCGACCGGCGCGCCCGTGTGGACGTGGTACACCATCCCGTCGCCCGAGGACGGCGGCTGGTGGGGCCCCTGGTCCAAGACCACGCCCGATGGCGACGATCTGAAGCGCGATATCGCGAAGGAGAAGGCCGATTCCGCCAAGTACGCCGACGCCTGGCAGCACGGCGGCGGGTCGGTGTGGATGACGCCGGCCTACGACGACGCCACCAAGACCCTATTCGTCGCGATCGGCAATCCGTCGCCCGACTTGGACGGCTCCATCCGTCCCGGCGACGACCGCTGGACCGAGTCGATCGTCGCGATCGACGCGACCAACGGGAAGTTCAAGTGGGGCTACCAGGAAGTGCCGCACGACGTGTGGGACCTGGACGCCGTGAGCCCGCCCGTGATCGCGACGGTGGGCGGCAAGAAAGCCGTAGTCGAGGCGGGGAAGACCGGGTTCGTCTACGTGCTCGACGCCGCGACCGGCAAGCTGATCCGCCGATCGGCGGCGTTCGTGCCGCAGCAGAACATGTACACGCAGCCGACCGCGGACGGTGTGTTCATGCTGCCCGGCGCCAATGGCGGCGAGGAGTGGTCGCCGATCGCCGTGCACCCAGAGCTCGCGTACGCGTATACAGTGGGGCTGCACCAGCCGATGCACTACAAGGTCCACTACGCGCCGTGGGAGAAGGGCCGCCTGTGGCTCGGGAGCGCGTTCGTGCGCGTCCCCGACGACAAGGGCGGTTATTCGGGGGAGTACGGCAACGTCAACGCGATCGACTTGAACACCGGGAAGATCGCCTGGACCGTCAAGACCGAGCTGCCGATGATGGGCGGCGCGACCGCCACCGCTGGTGGCCTGGTGTTCACGGGCGAGGGCAACGGCTGGTTCAAGGCGTACGATGCCAAGACCGGCACCGTGCTGTGGAAGTTCAACTGCGGCGCCGGTGCCAACGCCGCGCCGTCCGTCTTCCAGCTGGACGGCGAGGAGTTCGTCGCCGTGGCCGCGGGGGGGAACTTCCAGATCAGCTACCCGCTCGGCAACTCCGTATTCGTGTTCGGACTGCCGAAGGCAGGGATGTAGCTTTATCCCGTTCCCCCGTCGGGTCTCCCTGCGCGACAAAAATACGCAGTCGCTCCGGGAGACCCGACGGGGGAACGGGGTCATCTCTCGCTACACGAGGTTCTGATGGTCAAGCGCTGGTCGGTTGCCGCGATGCTTGGTCTGGCGACCAGCGTGGCTCTCCCGCGCGCCGCGACGGCGCAGACCGAGCGGGTTGT
>DASPXE010000125.1:0-33383 GCA_035637455.1 Gemmatimonadales bacterium | reverse complement strand
GCGCCCTCGAGCGCGCGCCACAAATACCAGCTAGCCACCGTGCGGTACGGCTTCCACCGCTCACCGCGTCGTTCCAGCTCCTCGCGCGCCGGCAGCCCGCGTTTCTTGAACGCGATCGCGAAGCCCTTGCGGACGCCGTAGTCGTCTGCGGGCAGCACGTCGGGGCGGCCGAGGCGGAAAATCAGAAACATCTCCGCGGTCCACCGGCCGATACCGCGCACCACGGTGAGGCGCTCGACAATCGCCTCGTCTTCCATCCGACGAGCCGCGGCGAGCGTGGGGAGCGCGCCGTCGGCCACGTGCCGCGCGAGATCGCGCAGCGAGCGGAGCTTCGCGCGCGACAGCCCGGCGGCCCGAAGCTTCGTGTCCGAGACGCCCAGCAGCTGCTCGGCAGTGGGGCCAGTGCGCGGAAACAGCGCGCGCACGCGCGCGAAGATCGTGGCCGCGGCCTTGCCGCTGAGCTGCTGGTAGACGATGGCCTCCGCCAGCGCGGCGAAGCTGCTCGAAGCACGCTTGAGCTGCAAGCGAAACGGGCCGACGGCCTCGATCACGCGCGCGAGCACCGGGTCGGACGCGCGCACGTGCTCGACCGCCACTCGGGGATCGAAGCTGTATGCGCCGTCGCGCGCCAGCGCGGTGGCCATGGGCGCCTACGCCGCCTTGAGCCGCTTGATGAGCTGCACCTGGCCCGCGTGGTAGACGGCGTGGCAGGTGATGCCGAGGACCAGGTCGAAGCGCTCGGCGTCCGTGAGTGACGATAGCGCTCGGCCGGCGCGGATGTCGGCGATGACCGTGGCCAATCGACCCTGCTCCGCCTCCACGACAGCCCGGATCTCGGGCCAGGTCAGCTTGGACTGATCGGGCAGTGCGAACCAGTCGTCACCTTCGAGCACGAAGGGCTCCGCTGGTGTACCGGAGAGTTGTCCCCGCACGGAGCGCGTGTAGTAAGCGTGATGCAGCGCGATCTCGGCGATGTTGTGACGCCCGGGTGCCGGCCGCCAGAACGCGAGCTGCGGCGCGACGTCGGCGAGCGCGGCCTTCAAATCGGCGCCGTGCCAGGCCCCCGGTCCGTATCCCTCCTCGACGACGCGCGCGAGCACACTCGGATCCAGCCCTGCCGGAATCGCTGTTTTGGCTTTCATCGCAACGCTCATGATGGCCTCCCGCGTGAGTGGCGCAACCGGGATTGCCTTTGTGGCCCCCGGGCTTTCAAGTTGAGAGCATCATACGTAGTCACGGGAGCGACGTCTTGGCAAAAATTGCGCTCGAGGTGGAGCGGGCGGTGGCGCAGCGCGCTCTGACCGGTGCCCGGGGGCGGGTCACCGGGCGTCAGCTGGCTCGAGGCGAGGGCTGGACCGTCGAGGATGTGATCTGCACGTCCGGTCCCCAGGACCGTCCGTTCGAAGAGCATCACGCGCACGTCTCGATCGGCATCGTCGCGGCGGGAACGTTTGAGTACCGCTCCGCGGCGGGTAGCGAGCTGATGACGCCTGGCTCGCTGCTGTTGGGCAACGCCGGCCAATGTTTCGAGTGTGGGCATGAGCACGGCTCGGGAGACCGCTGCCTCGCGTTTCGTTACGCCCCGGACTATTTCGAGCGCCTCGCGGCGGATGCCGGAGCCTCCGGCGCCACCCGCACGTTCCGGCTGCTTCGCCTGCCGCCGTTACGGAGGTTAGCGCCGCTCGTCGCGCGGGCCTGCGCCGGTCTGGCCGGATCTGCTGCAGTGGCGTGGGAGGAAGTTAGCGTCCACCTGGCGGCGCAGGTGGTGCAGCTGGTGAACGCGCTCCGAGCCGACGGGAGCGGGGCGCCAGGCAACGCCGTGGCGCGAGTGACGCGAACGGTGCGGGCGATTGAACGTCGGCCCAGCGCCCGCCTCACCCTGGAATGGCTGGCGCGCGAGGCGGGTCTCAGCCCGTACCACTTCCTCCGTACGTTCGAGCGCGTGACGGGTGTGACGCCGCATCAGTACGTGCTCCGGGCACGGCTACGTGAGGCCGCGCTGCGGCTGGCGGCAGAACGGGCGAGAATCATCGACATCGCGCTCGATTGCGGCTTCGGCGACGTGTCAAACTTCAACCGCAGCTTCCGCGCTGAGTTCGGCGTCAGCCCGCGCGCCTATCGTCTGCGAGCGGGGCCGGGGTGGCAACGACAGCCTCACGCTCCAACCCAGGATCCTGGACGCAGGGTGCCATGGACTCCATGACCGACGGCCCTTTAAGATTCATCAGGTAGCGCACGGGCGGACTGTACCATGGCACCTTTGCTGGGCCACTCAGGCGATGGCGGCACGATCGAGGGTAGCGCGCCTGGCTGGCGGCGTTGGGCTCCCGACACATCCGTTGCTTGCCTGCCACAGGGGGGTCCGCACGACTGGCCTGGTCTTCAGGGGGCGAGCCCCTGCCGACCGGCCGACGCGGTGCGGCGCTTGCATCCCGCGCTAGGGAAACCATGAGGACCCTCCTGCTCGCAGCGCTCGTCGGGGTGCCCCGATGAAGTGCCCGCGCTGCTCGCTGTTCGACATCCCAGAAGGCGCGCCGGCGTGCGCGGTGTGCGGCTACCAGCTGCCTGACACCGGGGCGGCAAAGGCGGCGCCCGGCGCCCTGACGGAGCTGGACGCGCGCCGCGAGCTGACGCGCGAATTCCGCATCGAGGCGCTGCTCCAGCCTGGCGATCAGGGCGCCGGCATCGTCTACCTGGCCTATGACCCCCGCCAGGACCGGCAGGTGGAGGTGAAGGTTGCGCCACGCCAGCCGCTGCGGGAGGCGGGCGTGGAAGACCGATTCCGGCGCGCGACGGAAGCGGCCGCGGCGCTCGATCACCCACACATCTTGCCGATCTACCGGTGCGGGGCCACGGCGAACTTCCTCTGGTTCTCCACCAAGCAATTCCAGGGTCGCGCCGTCGCGGAGATCGTCCGCACCAACGGACCGATGGACCTCGCCGACTGCCTACGGATCCTCGAGCAGGTCGCGAGCGCGCTGGACTACGCGCACCGGCGAGGCGTGTTCCACGGCGCGCTCTCGTCCAGCAACGTGATGCTCGACGCGAACGAGTGGGCCCTGGTGGGCGATTTCGCCGTCGCCGAAGTGGTGGCGACCGGTCGCACCGCGGCCGATGTCTTCCACGCCCGCGGCCCGACGCCGACCGCCGACCAATACGGGTTGGCGGCCGTGGCGTACGAATGCCTCAGTGGCACGCCGCCCGGGAACGAACCGCTTCCCGACTTGAGCGAGGTTCGCCCGGAGATTCCCGCACACGTCGCCGAGGCGCTGCGGCGCGCCCTGAGCAGCCGCCCCACCGAGCGGTTCCCGACGGTGCTCGACTTCGTCGGTGCGATCGGCGGGACGTCGCCGGGGGCCGGGCAGCGCGCCGCCCTATTCTCGCTCAACCCGCGCCGGGGCCCCGGCTCACCGGTCGTCATCATGGACGACGAGCCCGAGCCGCGCCGCGTGGGCCGCCGCCTCGCCGCCGCGGCCGGCATCGTGCTCGCGCTCGGGGCAGGCGGCGTGTGGCTCAGCCTGTCGTCGCTCCCCGCCGCCCCGACGCTACAGCGACGCCTGGGGGCGGGACGCCCGCCCGCGACCACGTCGGCTCCCATCCCGCCCGTGTCGCCCCCAGCGGCGCCGATCGCCAGTGGACCGCGCGACACCCAGCCGGCGCCCGCGACTCCAAGTCCGCCGGCCGCTCGCCCCCTGGCCCCGGCGCCCCAGCGGGCGGCCGCGCCGCGCGTGACGCACACCGCGCCCCCCCCCCAGCGGCCGGCGGTCAAGAAGTCCGCACCGCCGCCCGCCGTGGCGCATCGCATGGAGCTCGGCCGCCTGTCCGTCAACGCGTTGCCCTGGGGCAACGTGTACGTCGACGGACAGCTACTCGGGACCGTTCCGCTGAGGGACCTGCCCGTGTGGCCCGGGACGCACTTGCTGCGCGTGGAGCGTGAGGGCTTCCAGCCATACGAGCGCACCTTCGAGATCGCGTCGGGCCAGCGGCTAGTGATCACGGACATCGTGTTGCGAGAGCTCGCCCCATGATTCGCCGCCTGGTCACGACGCTCGTGGTCGCCGTGCTCGCGCTCGTGACCCGGGGCACCACGGGCGCGGCCCAGTCCGCCACCGACCTGCTCACAGCGGGAATGCGCTCGTATCAGAACCTCGACTACGAGGCGGCGGCAGCCACGCTGCGTAAGGGCCTGATGCGCGCGACGAGCGACACCTTCTCCACCCCCGAGCGGCTCCAGGCGCTGACGTATCTCGGCGCCACCGAGCTGTTCCGGGGCCGCCGGGACTCCGCCGTCGCCGCGTTCCGGCAGATCGCGCTGACCGATCCGACCTACCGGCCGAGCGCGATCATCTTCCCGCCGCAGGTGACCAGCATGTTCCAGGACGTGCGCCTGGGAACGAAGACGGTCTTCATCAGGGTCCCGCCCGAGACCGAGTTTCGGGCCAAGGCCGAGCGCCTCACCGCGCGGCTGGTCGCGAGCACGCCGCACGACATCGCGGTCGCGGTGACCCGCGAGGACGGGACCGCGGTGAATTCACTTTATAACGGGCCGATTGACGACAGCCTCGCGGTGACATGGGACGGCACGGAGCGGGGAGACCCGGTGAAGAGCGGCCACTACCTGCTGCGAGTCACCTCCCGGGCGGCAACCGGCGCGCGTCAACTGGTCCGCCAGCTCCCGCTCGAGATCGAGCGGGCGCGGCCGGACACGCAAGCGTGGCCCTCGCCGCCCGATGCGACGTCGGGCGTGCGTTCGGGGCCGGCGGTGCGCTCGCTCGCGGGGGGCCTGGCGGCCGCGCTCGCCGTGGTCGTGCTGCCGTCGATCGTCGCCCACGACGCCGACGGTATCAAGGGGCGATTCGCGGTCGCGGCCGTCATCGGTGGGGCCGGGCTCGCGAGCTTCTTCGCGCAGCGGTCCGCACCTCCCCTCGACGTCGCCGCTGGGGCGAACGCCGCGGCGCGTGACGCGGCAAAGCGCCGCCTGGACCTGGTGCGGCAGCAAAACGCGAAGGCCCTCGCGGAGATCCGGCTGCGGGTGCGCGCCGGACCAGCGACGCTGCTGGAGCAGCGGGCGCAATGAAGACCCTGGCGCGCGTCGCCTGCACCCTCACGCTGGTCGCATCATCGCTCGCGGCGCAACAGCGCCCGCGGGGCACGGTCCTCGCCGACGGCGCCATCGTGCGGTTCGGAGAGGTCTCGGGGACCCCCGCCGGGTCCTTCAGCGGACCGACCTTCGGCGTCGAGGGCGGCGTCAGTCTCGGCAGCCTGAGGCTGGGCGCGGGCTACCTGGAGGGTCGGGTGCAGCCGAGCACCGGGAGTTCGGATTCCGTGGCGAAGGATCTGGTGGAAGCGCGGGCGTTCGTGGGTGCTCAGCCGTGGCCGTGGCTCCGATTGACCGTGGGGCCGCACGTGCGCGCGTTCGTGTGGACGAACGGCGTGACCGAGCGCTGGGTGCTCTGGCCGCTGCGCGCCCGGGCGCAAACTGCCCTGGCGTCGACGCCGCTGGAGACGTACGTCGAGCTGTGGCGCGCGCTGTCGGCCAAGGTGAACCTGCCCGAGGCTGTCGACCACGTGCAAGGCGGGGAAGCCGGCGTGGTGCTGCGACCGCGCGGGTCGGCGTTGTGGATGCGGCTCGGCTACCGCGTGGACGGCGCTCAGCTCGGCGGCGGGAGTCGGAGCGAGTCGGTCGAGGCCGTGAGCTTCGCGGTGGGGATCGGCCCGCGCTAGCGGAACCGCCGGCCGGGGGGGCGGGGGGCGAGGGGGGGCGGCGATTACTGGGGCAGCGGGGGTGCCGCGTCCACCTGTGGCACCAAGCGGTACAGGATCTCCCCCTTGCGAATCATGCCGAACTGTTCGCGCGCCGCGCGCTCCTGCGCGGCGGGGTCGGTCTCGAGCGCGCGGGCGTGCCGGGCGAGCGAGTCAAGCTCGACCTCGAGATCGCGCACCGCCCGGCGCTCGTCAGCGAGCTGGCGCCGCAGCTTCAGCCAGTCGACGGTGCCGTACTCGCCCGCCTGAAACGCGAGCCCCGCGAGCACGACGGCGCCGGCGATGCCGGCGATGCGCGTCCGGGTCATAGACCGTACAGGTCGCGGCCCGGATAATACGCCACGTCGCCCAGCTCTTCGGCGATCCGGAGGAGCTGGTTGTACTTCGCGACGCGGTCGGTGCGCGAAGCGCTCCCCGTTTTGATCTGCCCGACACCCGCGCCGACGGCCAGGTCGGCGATGAAGGTGTCCTCGGTCTCCCCCGAACGGTGCGAGATCACGGCGCCGTACCCGTTGGAGCGCGCGTGCTCGATGCACTGCAGTGTCTCGGTGACCGAGCCGATCTGATTCAGCTTGATGAGGATCGCGTTCGCGACCCCCTCCTCGATCCCGCGGTCGAGGCGCTCGATGTTAGTGCAGAACAGGTCGTCTCCGACGAGCTGGACCCGACTGGAGAGGGTCTCCGTGAGCTGTGCCCAGCCGGCCCAGTCGTCCTCGGCGAGCCCATCCTCGATCGAGACGATCGGGTAGCGGTCGATCCAGCCCTTGTAGAGCGCGACCATCTCCTCGGCCGACTTGGTTCCCGCGCCGCTCTTCTTGAAGACGTAGCAACCGTCCTGATAGAACTCGGACGCGGCCGGATCGAGTGCGATCGCCACGTCCTTGCCGGGCTCGTAGCCCGCGGCCTCGATCGCCGCAATCACCGCTTCGAGCGCCGCCTCGTCGCTCGGCAGGTTGGGCGCGAAGCCGCCTTCGTCGCCCACCGCCGTCGAGAGGTTGCGCTTCGCGAGTACCTTCTTGAGCGCGTGGAACACTTCCACACCGATGCGCAGCCCCTCGGGGAAGCTCTCGGCACCGATTGGCACCACCATGAACTCCTGGAAGTCCACGGTGTTGGCGGCGTGCGCCCCGCCGTTCAGGATGTTCATCATCGGCACCGGCAGCACGTTGGTGACCGGCCCGCCGAGGTAGCGGTACAGCGGGAGCCCGGCGTCCTGCGCCGCCGCCCGCGCCACGGCCATGGACACCGCCAGGATGGCGTTGGCGCCGAGGTGGCCCTTGTTGGGCGTGCCGTCGAGCTCGAGCATGGCGTAGTCCACCGCGATCTGCTCCTCCGCCGACATCCCCTCGAGCCGCGGCCCGATCACCTCGTTCACGTTCTTGACCGCCTCGAGCACGCCCTTGCCGAGGAACCGCTTCTGGTCGCCGTCGCGCAGCTCGACCGCCTCGTGCTCGCCGGTAGACGCGCCGCTCGGCACGGCGGCGCGGCCGGCGGCGCCGCTCGCCAGCGTGACGTCGGCCTCGATGGTGGGGTTGCCCCGGCTGTCGAGGATCTCGCGGGCGTGCACGGAAATGATGGTACTCATGGTGGCCCCTACCCTAGCGGGAGCCGTCCCCCGAGTCAACGCGCGCCCGGAGCGCGAGCAGGGCAGCGCGGGTGCGCTCGGCGAGCCGCTGCCGGTCGTCGAGGGACAGGCCCGCGGTGGGAATCGGCTCGCCGACGAGGATCCGGATCGGCCGCGGGTGCAGCCGCACCCCGCCCTTGGGCAGGATCTGGAAGCTGTTGTGCACGTACACGGGAACGACCGGCACGCCCGCGGCGATCGCCAGACCGAACGGCGCATTCTTGAACGGCAGCAGCTCGCCGGTGCGGCTGCGCGTGCCTTCCGGAAAGACCACGGCCGAGATACCGCCCCGGATCACCGCGGCCGCGCGCTCGTACGCCTCGAACGCCCGGGCCCGATTGAAGCGGTCGATAGCGACGTGACCGGCGGCGAGCATCGCGCGACCCACCAGGGGGACCTTCACGAGCTCCTGCTTGGCGACGAAGCGCACCGATCCGGGGAGCGTCGCGGCGAGCGCCCAGATGTCGAACATCGAGGAATGGTTCGAAGCGTACACCACGGGCTGGTTCAGCGGGATGCGGTCGACCCCCTGTAGCTCCACCGGCGTGCCGGCGGCAGCGATAATGTCGCGCGCCCAGTCGGTGGCGCCCCAGTCGTAGATCCCGCCCCGCCGGCGCTTCACCCCCAGCACGGCCGCAATGATCACCCCGCCGGCGTGGATCACGCTCGACACCACCAGCACGAAGTAGAACCAGATGGTGCGGATCATCCCGACGGAAAATGATCGAACCCGTTGGGGAGCGCGATCGCGCGGCCGTGGTCGGTGAGCCGCACACCCGACCCGCGCACACAGCGACCGATCCGGGTAAGCGGAACGCGTGTCACGACCCGGAACGATCGCGCGTCCC
This sequence comes from Gemmatimonadales bacterium, assembly GCA_035637455.1. Classification (GTDB taxonomy): domain Bacteria; phylum Gemmatimonadota; class Gemmatimonadetes; order Gemmatimonadales; family GWC2-71-9; genus 20CM-4-69-16. The sequence goes on along the minus strand of DASPXE010000125.1, from coordinate 25,148 downwards.
GATCTGTGAAGCCGGGCGGCAGGGCGACCAGCAGCTCGAACTCCTCGCCGCTCGCCACGGCGACGCGTCCATGCACGCTGCGAAAGCACGGCACCCGCTCGAGCGCGATCTCGACCCGGATGCCCGACGCCGCGGCGAGGTGGGCCGCGTCCGCCGCGAGCCCGTCGGAGACGTCGATCATCGCGCGCGCGCCGAGCGCGGCCAGCCGGCGTCCCGCGGCGATGCGCGGCACGGGGCGCGCGAAGCGACGAAACAAGCCGGGCGGCGGGCGCCGACCCGCCGCGAGCGCCTGCAGGGCGGCCTGCGCGCCGCCCAGCGCTCCCGTCACCCAGAGGCCGTCGCCGGGCCGCGCACCGTCACGGCGCACCGGACGCGTGGCCCACCCCAGGACGCATACGTCCACGATGTAGCGCTCCGACCGGACCAGGTCGCCCCCCAGCACGTGCGCGCCGACGCTCCTCGCCGCGGCACCCACGCCGGCCATAATCTCGACGGCGGCCCCCGCCTCCCCCTTCACCCTTCCCCGGCCTTTTCCCGGCATTCCCAACGAGACGAGCAAGCCGAACGGCTCAGCGCCTTCGGCGGCGAGGTCCGACAACGCCGCCGCGGCCGACCGCCACCCGATGTCGGCGAACGCGAGCCAGGCGGTCCGGAAATGCACGTCCTCGAGGCTCAGGTCGATGCTGACGGCAAGCCAGGTGCGCCCGACGCGAATCAGCGCGCAGTCATCGCCCAGGCCCTGCCCGGTCCGCCCCAGCCGAGCGAAGATGCGGCGCAGCCGGTCGAATTCCCCGCCCCTGCCGAGGCGCAGGTTGGCGCTCATCGCAGCGCCGCGTCTCGCGCGAACCGTACCAGCCCGCTGTCGGTCGCGACCCACACGAAGGGCGGATCGACCGCCACGTCGCGCACGGGTGACGGCAGGTCGAGCGGCACGGCGAGGACGCGAAACGTGGCGCGCGCGATGTCCCAGAACGCCAGTCCGTTCGTTCCTGCAAGCCAGACGCCGCCCCCCCCACCCCCCCCGCCCCCCCTGCCCTCCCCGGCATCGGCGGCGAGCGCGGTCACCCGACCCAGCTCGGGCCGCCCGCGCACCAGCGTCCAGCGTCGCGACGCGGGATCGCGCCAGCCGAGCTGGTCGGGGGTGACGGCGACGAGCGTGTCGCGCAGCAACGCGAGCGCAACGATCGGCGCCCGCAGCGCGGGCTGCTCCACCACCTCGGGCGGCACGAGCACGTCGGTCGTACCTGGCGCGAGCAGACCGAGACCGGCCGGCGTGCCGACCCACAGGCTCTCGTGCACCGCTGCCAGAGCCAGTACCGGCTGTCCGACCTGGCCCACCGGGACCACCTTTCCGTCGGTCGTCACCACGAACAGCCCGCGCGCGCTTCCGACCCAGACGCCGTCCGGCGCTCGGGCGAGGGCCGAAGGCGCGTCCAGCTCGAACAGCTTGATCCGCGCGCCGCCTGCATCGATCCTGACGACGCCGCGCTCGCACGCCAGCCAGAGCGATGGCCCGCTCGCGATCAGCCGGCGCCCCTCGACGCAAGGGAACCCGAGCGTGCCCGAAGCCTCGATCGTGGTATCGGCCGAGAGATCCGCCGCGACCCACGTCAGCCCGCGGCGCTCGCCCACGCGCCCCGCGGACGCCACCCACACGCCCCCCCCGCCGGGATCGACCGCGACCGCCCCGGCGCGCGCCGCGACGAGCCCGAACCCGAGGCGGTCCCACTGCCCCGTCGACAGATCAAGGCGGATCAGGCCTACGCCGTCCGAGCCGAGAAACAGCTCGCTGCGATCCGGGGAGCGGGCCGCCGCGGTGAACCGGTAGCTGGAGAGGCGCGGGTCGGTGAGGATGAGGGCCCGCATGGCGTCCGCCTGCGGCGCCTGGGCGAGGGCGGTGCGGGCATCGAGCGGGACCACGCGTTGCCCCGGCGGCGGCAGCGGCCGGTCCGGCACGGGGAAGAGGGCGCCGCGCGGCAGGAATCCCCAGCCGAACGCGCCTTGCACGAAGATGCCGCTCGCCGGGTCGCGCGCATCGAGCATCAGGTTCGCTACGCCGCCGGGGATGCGTCCCTGCTCCCACGTCCGGACGTTGGCATCGTAGCGCGCCCACCCGTCAGTGGTGCCGAGCCATACGGCGTTGTCGACCACGTCCGCCAGCGCGGCGTAGACCCGGGCGGCGGGGTAGCCGTCCAGCGCGGTAACCGGCAGACGCCACGTCCGCGCTTGGCGGTCGTAGATCGTGAGCCCGTGGGTCGTCGCGGCAAACACGGTGAAAGGGGAGGCGGCAACCGCCTCGACATGGGAGAAGTCGCTCAAGAGCACGCGGTCTTCGGGGCGCCAGCGCTGGGCGGAAAGACCGACTGCCGGGTGCCAAAACATCAGCAGTGTCAAGACCGGCGCCGTCATTCCCACGCTGAAGCGTGGGCTCGGCACAGCACTGTGCTGAAGCACACGCTTCAGCGTTGTGCCTCGCCGAGCCCATCCTTCAGGATGGGATTTGGGGAGCTGCCATACAACACGCCTCACTCCGTCTCCGGAAGCTCGAGCTCGGCGAGCACGGGAGGACCGAGCGGCCGCGCGCTGGCCCAAGCGCGCCAGATGTCGGGGAGCGCCGCGAGCACGTCCGCCGGTCGGAGGCTACGCGCGGTCCACTGCCGCGCCCCCTGCTCGGCTGCCCGCCCCAGCACGTGCGCGCCCAGCGCCGCCGCTTCGGGGCCCGGGCTACCGCGGGCCAAGAAGGCACCGATGAATCCGGCGAGCAGATCGCCCGAGCCGCCGGTCGCGAGCCCGGGGTTGCCGCTCGCCACCACGTGGATCGGCCCGCGGAGATCGGCGATCACAGTGGGGACGCCTTTCAAAAGCACGGTCCCCTTCACCTTCTGCGCGGCCTTCGCAACCGCACCCCACCGGTCGTTCGCCGCCGCGTCGGCCAATTCATCGCCGACCTGGGCCCGGAATTCGCCGAGATGCGGTGTGAGCACGACCGGGCGCTCGACCGGTCCCGCGAAGAGCGCGAGGGCGTCGGCGTCGACCACCGTCGGGACGGGGCGACGCGCCAGCACCGCCTGGAGGAACGGGGCGCGTGGGGGCGCGCGGCCGAGCCCGGGTCCTACAACCAGCGCGTCCGCCCACTCGAGCGCCTCCGCCGCAGCCGGCTCGAGCTCCGGGCCGAGTGCCGATTCCACGGTGAGCACGTCGGGGAGGCTCGCCCGGGCGGCCTGGATCGTCTCGGGCCCGGTCACGAGCTTCACGAGCCCAGCGCCGGCGGCGAGCGCCGCGCGCGCGGCGTGGAGCGCGGCCCCGGTCATGCCGTTCGAGCCGCCCACCACGGTCACGCGGCCGCGGTCGCCTTTGTGCATCGTGGGGGTCAGCTTGGGGAGCCGCGCGCCCGCCCACGCGTCGGTGACGAGCACCGGCCATGACGGGTCGGCGGGCGGCAGGCCGATGTCCACGACCACGATCTTGCCGCACCACGCGCGCGCCAGCAGGTGGCCGCGGCGAGGGCCGCCGAAGGTGACCGACAGCGCCGCGCGGACGGGCCCGTGCGGCTCACCGCTCGACAAGTCGAGCCCGGTCGGTCCGTCGACGGCGACGAGGGTCGCACCGTAGGTGACGAGCCGCTGGGCCAGCGCCAGCACGTCGCCGCGCGCGGGGCCGGCCGCCCCGGTGCCGAGCAGCGCGTCCACGGCCACGGCGGCGGCGGGCCACGGCTCGTCGCGGCCGATCTCGCGCACGCCGTCCACGCGCGCCAGCACGCGGTTGTCGATGGCGTCGTCGGTCTTGGGATCCACGCCGGAGACCCAGACGGGCACGCCCGCGGCGTGGAGCGCGCGTGCGACCACCCAACCGTCGCCGCCGTTATTCCCCGCTCCCGCGGCGACCAGCACGCCGCGCGTGATCACCGCAGGGAATTCGCGCACGATCACCTGGGCGACCGCGCGGCCGGCGGCCTCCATCAGGACGCGCGCCGGGATGCGGTACTGGGTGCGTGCCACCGAGTCCCACGTCGCCGCTTCAGTCGCCGAGAGCACCGGGATCGGGTTCACGGGATCACCACACCGGCGTAGCCCACCACCGCGGCGTCGTCACCCGTCACCATCCCGGAGTGACTGTAGTGCACGACCTCGCCGCGCGCCGCGCCGAGCGTCCGGGCCGCGGCGATGACCGTGGCGGCCGGCGCGCGGCCGCACATCGTGATGCCCTCGCTCTGGCAGCGGCGCAGCAGCTCCGCGCCGTCCAGCGCGGCGACCGACTCGAGCGCTCGCCGGTCCTTCCGCTCCGCGACGGCGGCGGGCTCGTAGTGGGTGAGGTCGCTGGAGGCGAGCAGCAGCACCGGCTCGGACCAGCGCGCGGTGAGGCCCGCGAGCGTCTCCCCCAGGCGGCGGCAACCCTCCCACGCGTCCCAGGGGAGCACCAGGGGGACGATCCGCACGTCGGCGCGGCGCACCTGGAGAAAGGGCACCTCCACCTCCACCGCGTGCTCGCGGGCGTGCGCCGCATGATCGACGGCGACCAGGGGTGACGCGTCGAGCAGCGCGCCCGCGAACCGCTCGTCCACTCGGACGTCGCCGAGCGGGGTGCGGAACGCGCCGGCTTCCCACAGCGATGCGCCGCCCCGCGCGCCCCCTAGGCCGGTGTGGTTGGGTGCCAGGATCACGACGACGGGCGGGATGTCGAGACGGGCGAACACATGCGCGGCGGTCAGCCCCGAGTAGACGTAGCCGGCGTGCGGCGCCACGGCCGCGCGGGCGGGCGCGGGGCTCGTCGGCGGCACGGCCTCGAAGAGCTGGCGGACGGCGCGCTCCAGTTCGCGCTTCGTCCCCGGGTAGAAGCGCCCGCTCACGGCGGGCGCGCGCACCGCGTCCAAGCCTTACTTGAAGCTCTGGCCGATCGCGCGACCGAAGGAGATCTCCCCGTTATCGATGCGGATGTTGAACCCACACTCCGGGTTGCTGCAGACCCAGGCCTTGTAGGTGATCGGCGCCCCGTCGCGGCCGTAATCCGATAGCGGGATGAGCAGACCTTGCTGACATTTCCGGCAGGCGGGCCATTCCCTGGCGTCCGTGCTCATGCGGCACCCCCTTCCCCGATCCAGCGCCCGCTAGCTGCGCTCCAGGCCGGGCCAGCGGTACCCCACCCGGAACACTTCGGTGAAATCGTACACCCGATCGAAATCCTCGAGCTTGTCGCTCGGTTGCCGCGCGAGCAGCCCCACGTCGATCAGTGAGAACACGATGCGCCCGAGATCCTCGGTGCCGGTGATCCCCCAGAAGCGGAGCACCGTCGGCGCCAGCAGGCCGAACTGGTCGAGCGCGAAGTCACGGCAGGCCCAGGCGAGCTCGGCTCCGCTCAGGTGACGGCGCGCCGCCAGCTTGCCCTGCGCGTACTCGAGCGCCGCGAGCACGAACAGATAGCCGCGCTCGTGGTAGCGGCCGTCCTGTTGGCCGATCCGCTCGAACGCTTCCTGGAGGGTCGCGAAATCGCTCACGGCCGGACCTCGAGGCTCCCCGGCTTGCGCGCCCGTACGTCGAGCGGCCGCGGCGTGCGTGGCTCGAGCAGCGCGAGCTCCAGCACTTCGTCGATCGTCTCCACCGGCTTGATCTCAAGCAGCTTCTTCACCTCGTCGGGAACCTCCACGATGTCGCTCTGATTGCGCGCCGGCACGAGCACGGTCTTCACGCCGGCGCGCGCCGCCGCCGTCAGCTTCTCCTTGAGCCCTCCGATCGGGAGCACCCGGCCGCGCAGTGTCAGCTCGCCCGTCATCGCCACGTCGTGGCGCGCGGGGCGCTGGCACAGGAGCGACGCGAGCGCCGAGGCGATCGTGATCCCCGCCGAGGGCCCGTCCTTGGGCACCGCGCCGGCGGGGACATGCAGGTGCACGTCCGTCTGCGTGAACGCCTCGAGCGGGATGCCGAGGGCACCGGCGCGGGCCCGCAACAGACTCCACGCCGCCTGCGCCGACTCCTTCATCACGTCGCCGAGCTGCCCGGTCAGGGTGATCTGACCCTTCCCGGGCATCTGGATCGCCTCGATGAACATGATGTCGCCGCCCACCGGTGTCCACGCGAGGCCGGTGGCCACGCCGACCTCCGGGCTCCGCCCGGCCACCTCACTCTGCACCCGCGGCTGGCCGGCGTACTTCTCGAGGTTCTTCACGGAGATCTTGACCGCCCCTCCCTTCCCGCCTGCCCCCTCCGCCCGCCCCTCCACCACTTCCAGGGCGGCCTTGCGCAGCACGCCCTGGATCTCGCGCTCCAGCTGGCGCACGCCCGCCTCGCGGGTGTATTCCCCGATCAGCCGCTCCAGCGCCGCGTCGGCGATGCCCGCGCGCTCCGTCGTGAGCCCCGTTTCCTTGAGCTGACGCGGGAGCAAGAAGCGCTTCGCGATGGCGAGCTTCTCGCCGGGAGTGTACCCCGGTAAGGTGAGAACCTCCATCCGGTCGAGCAAGGGGTCGGGGATCGGCGCGAGGCTGTTCGCGGTGGCGATGAACATGACGCCCGAGAGATCGAACGGCACCTCGAGGTAGTGGTCGACGAACGAGGCGTTCTGCGCAGGATCGAGCACCTCGAGCAGCGCGGCCGTCGGGTCGCCCCGGACGTCGGCACCCATCTTGTCAACCTCATCGAGCATGAGCAGGGGGTTGCGCGTCTCGCAGCGCTGCAGCGCGTGGATGATGCGGCCCGGGAGGGCGCCGACGTAGGTGCGGCGATGGCCGCGCACCTCCGCCTCGTCCCGCACCCCACCGAGCGACACGCGAGTGAAGCGCCGCCCCAGCGCTTCGGCGATGCTCTGGCCGAGCGACGTCTTGCCGACCCCGGGCGGCCCCACGAAGCACAGGATGCTGCCGCGCGCCTGCGGGTTGAGCGTGCGGACGGCGAGGTACTCGAGGATGCGCTCCTTCACCGTCTTCAGGTCGTAGTGGTCGCGGTCGAGGATTTCGCGCGCGGCTTTCAGGTCGAGGCGGTCCTCGGAGGTGCGGTTCCACGGGAGCGTGGCAAACACCTCGAGGTACGTGCGCGCCACGTGGTACTCGGCCGACTGCGGCGACATCTGCCGCAGCCGCTTGAGCTCGCGATCGGCGACCTTCTTCGCCTCGGCGTGCAACCCGGCCTCGTCGAGCCGCCGTCCGAGCTCGTCCAGCTCGTCGTCGCCGTCGTCCTCCCCCAGCTCCTGGCGGATCACCCGCAGCTGCTCGCGCAGCACGTACTCGCGCTGGTTCGCGTCGAGCCGGGACTTCACCTTCTCCTGAATCTGGGTGCCCACCTCCAGCACCTGCAGCTCCTGCCCCAGCAGCTCGGCGAGCCGCTCGAGCCGGCGGTTCACGTCGTCGATCGACAGCAGCTCGGCCTTGGCGGGAAGCGCCAGGTCGAGATTCGCGGCGGCGAAGTCGGCGAGCTTCGAGCCGTCGGTGATCCCGGAGAGGACCTCGTGCAGCTCCTCGCCCAGGTAGGGCGCGATGTCGATCACGCGCGAGAACTGTGCGTGCACGGTGCGCTTCAGCGCTTCGGTGCGGGCGTCCTCCGGCCCGGCGGAGGCGAGCGTCTCGAAGCCCGCGACGAGCCAGTGCTCGGCCGGGCCGATCTCGACGAAGCGCGCCCGCTCCAGCCCCTGCACCATCACCCGCACGGAGCCGTCGCCGAGCTTCAGCATCCGGACCACGGACCCGAGCGTCCCCACCTCGTACAGCTCGTCCGGACGGGCCTGCATGACCGCGCCTTCGGGCGGCTCCGCGCCGGCGAGCGGCTTCACGATGCCCAGGAGCAAGCGCTTGTTCCCTTGCACCACCTCGTCGATGAGCTGCACGGCGTGCGGGTCCGATAGTGCCATCGGCAGCACGACGTGGGGGTACACCACCACCTGGCCGAGCGGGAGGATCGGCAGGCGGTCCATCTACCGCACCTTCACGGACTGGGGACCCGAGAGCCGGGGGGGGAGCTTCGTGAGCCGCACCTCGAGGAAACCGTGCTCGTAGCTCGCGTGGATCGAGTCGGGGTCCACGGGCACGGGGAGGCGGAAACGGCGCTCGAACGGCCCAACCTGCACTTCCATCGCGTGGTAGTGCGGCTTGCCCTCGCGCCGCGGCTTGCGCTCGCCCCCGATCGTGAGGATGCCGTCGGCGAACTCGACGGAGAAATCCTCCGCGCTCATGCCGGCGATGTCCATGTAGACGACGAGCGCGTCGTCGGTTTCGTAGATGTCCGTAGGGGGCTTCCACTTGGACGAGGCGACGAAGCCCACCGGGCGGCCGTGGGCGACCTCGTTGAAGTAGACCTCGAGCTCGTCTGCCAGATGCACCGTGAAGGATCCCGAGCCGCGCGACGGCCGACCGGAGAACCCGCCCCCCCCACCCCCGCTGCCGGTCTCAGCCATGGCGCGACCCCACGGCGTGGCGGGCGGGTGCCGCGTACAGAGGGAACTGCTCCGTGAGCTCACGCACCTCGGCCTTCACGCGCGCGATGGTCGCGCCGTCCTGCTTCGTGAGGACCGTGTCGATACAGTCGGCCACTTTCTCCATCTCGGGCTCGGCGAAGCCGCGGGTTGTGACCGCGGGCGTGCCGATCCGGATCCCACTGGTCACGAACGCTGACTGCGGGTCCCCGGGGATGGTGTTCTTGTTGACCGTGATTCCCGCGCGATCGAGCAAGGCCTGCGCCTCCTTGCCCGTCAGACCTTTCGGTCGCAGGTCGACGAGCATGAGATGGGTATCGGTGCCGCCGGAGACGATCGCGTAGCCGCGCTCGACCAGCGCCGCCGCCAGCGTTTGAGCGTTCTTGACGACTTGCATCGCGTACTGCTTGTAGGTCGGCGTCATCGCTTCCCCCAGGGCCACCGCCTTCGCCGCGATCACGTGCTCGAGCGGACCGCCCTGGATGCCGGGGAAGACCAGCTTGTCCACGTCCTTACCGTACGCCGCCTGGCAGAGGATCAGACCGCCACGGGGGCCGCGCAGTGTCTTGTGAGTCGTCGTCGTGACGATCTGCGCGTGCGGCACGGGCGACGGGTGGATGCCTGCCGCCACGAGCCCGGCGAAGTGCGCCATGTCGACCACGAAGATCGCGCCGACTTCGTCGGCGACGCTGCGCAGCGCGGCGAAGTCGATCACGCGGGAGTAGGCGCTGCCGCCGCCCACGAGAATGCGCGGCCGCTCGCGGCGCGCGACCGCGCGCACCTGGTCGTAGTCGATGCGCCCCGTGTCCTCGCGCACCCCGTAGGAGGTCGCCCGGAACAGCATCCCCGAGAAGTTGACGGGCGAGCCGTGCGTCAGGTGGCCGCCGTGCGACAGCGCGAGCCCGAGCAGCGTGTCGCCAGGCCGCGCGATCGAGAGGTAGGCGGCCATGTTGGCCTGCGCGCCCGAGTGCGGCTGGACGTTCGCGTGCTCGGCCTTGAACAACGCCTTGGCGCGGTCGATCGCGAGCTGCTCCACCTCGTCCACGACCTCGCAACCGCCGTAGTAGCGCTTCCTGGGCAGTCCCTCGGCGTACTTGTTGGTGAGCGCCGTGCCCATCGCCTCCATGACGGCCATCGTGGCGAAGTTCTCGCTTGCGATCAGCTCGAGCCCGTGCTCCTGGCGCTCCACCTCCCGCTGGATGAGCGCGTAGATGGCCGGGTCGGCCTGGGCCAGTCGGGCGCGCCGGTCAATCATGGTCGATCTTCGCGACGCGCCGCGCGTGGCGCCCACCTTCGAACCCGGTCTCGAGCCACCGGTGCAAGATCTCCATCCCCTCCTCCTCGCTCACGAACCGCGACGGCAGCACCAGCACGTTGGCGTCGTTGTGCTTGCGCGCCAGCTCGGCGATCTCCGGGCTCCAGGCGACCGCGGCCCGCACGCGCGCGAACCGATTGGCGACGTAGGCCATGCCGAGCCCCGTCCCGCAGGTGAGGACGCCGCGGCGCGCGCCGCCGAGGCTCACGGCCTCGGCGACGGGCTTCGCGAAGTCCGGATAGTCGTCCGCCGGGTCCAGGGCCTTCGGGCCCACGTCCACCGGCTCGTACCCGAGCCGCCGCAGCTCGTCGACCAGCTTCTGCTTGAGCTGAAACCCCGCGTGGTCCGCGCCGACGTAGATCTGCTCAGACATGGTTGCGCCGCACCTGCGCGATCGTGGCGATGCGCTGCTCGGCGAGCCGGTCCGCCGCCTGGTAGCTCGGGATCCGTTCCTCCCGCGCGATCTCGAACACGCGCAGGATCGTGTCGTAGATCTCCCCGGCCTTGTTGCGCGCCCGCTCCGGCGACCAGCCGTGCAGCTCGGCGTTCACATTGATCAACCCGCCGCCGTTGATCACGTAATCGGGAGCGTACGTCACGTGCCGCTCCTCGAGCAGGTCGCCATGGCGGTCCTCGGCCAGCTGGTTGTTCGCCCCGCCCGCCACGATCTCCACCCGGAGCCGCCGGATCGTGTCGTCGTTGATCACGGCGCCGAGCGCGCAGGGCGCGAAGATGTCGGCGCGCACGTCGTAGATCTCGTTCGTCGCCACCGCCGTCGCCCCGCATTCCTCCACCACGCGCCGCACCCGCTCGGGGTCGATGTCCGTGCACACGATGTGCGCGCCTTCCGCGTGCAGCAGCTTCGCCAGGTGGTATCCGACGCTGCCGCATCCCTGCAGCGCCACCGTCTTCCCCGTGAGGCGGTCCGATCCGCAGCGGTAGTGGACGCACGCCTTCATGCCCCGGTACACACCGTACGCCGTGACCGGCGACGGATCGCCCGACTTGCCGATCAGGCCGGTCACGTGGTTCGTCTCCGCCTTGATGTACTCCATGTCGGAGGTCGAGGTGCCGACGTCCTCGGCCGTGATGTAGCGGCCCCCGAGCGACTCCACGTGGCGGCCGTGCGCCCGGAACAGCGCCTCCCGCCGCGTGGTGCGGTTGTCGCCGAGGATCACGCTCTTGCCCCCGCCCAGATTCAGCCCGGCCACCGCGGCCTTGTAGGTCATGCCGCGCGCCAGCCGGAGACAGTCGACCAGGGCTTCCTCGTCGCTGCGGTAGCTCCAGAACCGCGTGCCGCCTAGCGCGGGGCCGAGCACCGTGGAATGGATGGCGATGATGCCGCGGTAGCCGCAGGACGGCTCGTAGTACACGCTCAGCTGCTCGTGGTCGTGCTCGGCGAGCAGGGAGAAGAGCGCGAGCCTGGCGCGTTCCCCGGCCTCACGGCCGGGGCTAACCTCCAGGATAGAGGCCGCGGGCGATGACGATCCGCTGGATTTCGCTGGTGCCTTCATAGATCTCGGTCACCTTCGCGTCGCGAAACAGTTTCTCGACGGGGAAGTCCCGCATGTAGCCGTACCCCCCGAACAGTTGCACCGCCTGGGTCGTGACCCACATGGCGGTCTCGGAGGCGAACAGCTTGGCCATGCTCGCCTGCGTCGTGATCTCCTCGCCCCGGTCCCTGCGCGCCGCCGCCAAGTGGCCCAGGGCGCGTGCGGCCTCGACCCGGGTCGCCATGTCGGCGAGCTTGAACTGCACCGCCTCGAACTCCCGCAGTGCCTGCCCGAACTGCTTGCGCTCGGCGCAGTAGGCGACCGAGTGCTCCAGCGCCCGCCGCGCGATTCCCACCGCCTGGATCGCGACGCCCAGCCGGCCTACGTCCAGCCCCTCCATCGCGTAGACGAACCCCTGGCCCTCCTCACCCAGCAGCTGCTCCGCCGGGAGCCGGACGTCCTCGAGCGCGATCGCGGTCGTGTTGGAGGCCCGCAAGCCCAGCTTGTCCTCCGGCTTCCCCGGACGATAACCCGCGGCATCGGTCGGCACAATGAATGTGGAGATTCCCTTCGCGCCGCGCCGTGCCTCGGGCCGATCGGTGCGGGCCATGACCATCATCACGTCCGCCGTGCCGCCGTTGGTCGCCCACGCCTTGGTACCGGAGAGCACCCATTGGTCTCCCGCCCGCACCGCCCGCGCGCAGAGCGACGCCGCGTCCGAGCCCGACTCGGGCTCGGAGAGCGCGAACCCGGCCAGCAGCTCGCCGCGCGCCATCGGCTTGAGCCACCGCTCCTTCTGGGCGGGGCTGCCGTGCCGCAGCAGCATCGTCGTGGGGATGGCGTTGTGAATCGAGACCGAGACCGCGATGCTCGCGTCGGCCGCCGCCAGCTCCTCGAGCGCGAGCAGGTAGGTGACCGTGTCGAGCCCCATCCCGTCGTACTCTTCGGGGGTGCCCATGCCGAGGAAGCCGAGCTTGCCCAGCTCGTCGATCACGTCGCGGGCGAAGTGCGCGCTGCGATCCCACTCCGCGGCGTGCGGCTCGATCTTGGTGCGCGCGAACTCGCGCGCCAGATCGACGATCTGACGCTGCGTCTCGGTGAGGCCCGTGGCCTCAATCGCGATAGACATAGAACCCGCGGCCGGTCTTCCGACCCAGGCGCCCCGCCGCCACCATCTTCCGCAACAGCGGCGCCGGCCGGTACTTGTCGTCCCCGAGGTCGCGCTGCAACACCTCGAGGATCGCGAGGCACACGTCCAGGCCGATCAGGTCGGCGAGGGCCAGGGGGCCGAGCGGGTGATTCATGCCGAGCTTCATCACGGTGTCCACCGCCTCGGGCGTCGCGACACCCTCCATCACGCAGCAGACCGCTTCATTGATCATCGGCATGAGCACGCGGTTCGAGACGAACCCGGGCGCGTCGTTCACCACGACCGGTGTCTTGCCCAGCGCCGTCACAACCTCCACAGCTTTCGCAACCGTCTCATCCGCCGTCTCGATGCCCCGGATCACCTCGACCAGCGGCATCACAGGCACCGGGTTCATGAAGTGCATCCCGATCATCTGGCCGGGGCGCTTGGTCTGCGCCGCGATCGCGGTGATCGAGATCGACGAGGTATTGCTCGCGAGGATCGCCGTCGGCGGCGCCAAGCGGTCGACCTCCCGGAAGATCTTGAACTTGGTCTCCGGCTGCTCGGTCGCCGCTTCGACTACGAGCTCGACGTCCTTCACGGCGTCGAGACTGGGCGACGTCCGGATGCGGGCCAGCGCGGCGTCGCGCTGCGCTGCGCTGACCGTCCCCTTTTTCACCTGACGCTCGAGGTTCGCCCTGATGACCGCGAGCACCCGCTCGAGCAGCCCGGGCGCGATGTCGATCAGCGCGGTTTCCCACCCGTGCTGCGCGAACACGTGAGCGATGCCGTTGCCCATCGTCCCGGCGCCCACTACCGCCACCCGGCTCACGCCGCCGGCTCCGTCGTCCGGGACGCCCGGCTCCAGGCGACGAGCGCGACCGTTCCGGCGAGCATCACCAGCGTGGTCACGATCCCTCCCTCGGGCCCGAACGCCCCTCCGTCGATCCAGCGGTGCGCCCCGGCATGGTACGCGATCGCCGGCACCGGGAAGACGTACCCACTCACCGGTGCTTCGAACCCCAGGGCGAGCGTCGCATTCCAGCCGAAGTGCGCTCCCCACGCGAGCGGCATGCCACCGGGTGAAAAGAATGCGCACGCCAGCCACACGCCCGCCAGCGCGACGTTCACGGTAGAGAACGCCGTGGCGCTCGGATTGCCGAGATGCGCGAGCCCGAAGCCGATGGCGCCGAGCGTCGTGGCGGGCCCTGCGCCCACTGCGTCGGCGAGGCGGCGCAGCGGGTAGCCCCGGAACGCCAGCTCTTCGGTGAGCGCGGCGAGCAGGAACCCGGCGCCGAGCGGGAGAGTGGCTCGCCCCCAGCTCGACCAGTCTCCCGTGTTCGTGACGGTTGCGCCGCCGACCAGCACCGCGAGCCCGGCCGCGCCGGCCGCCATCACCACGCCGAGCACGACGCCGCCGAGCAGGCCGGCCGGGACGCCCGTCCGCGGCCGCCAGCCCAGGTACGCCCACGAGCGGCGGTCGAGCACGCGGCCGACGAGCCACGTCGCGAGGCCGAAGCCGGCCGCCCCGGAGAGCGAGCTCCACGCCAGCGACCAGGCCGGGCTCCGCTCGGGCCCGAGACGGGAAAGCGCCCAGCCGGATGCGCCACCCGCCACACCGAACGCCACGATCCACGCGACCGCGGCGGCAGTGCGTTTCGCCCGGTCCGCAAACGAAACGCGCGCCGTCATAGGCGCGCGCGGAGGGGACTCATGGTGGATCGCAGGACCAGCAGCGCGATGCCCAGCTTGAGCAGGTCGCCGATCACGAACGGCAACGTGCCGAATCGCACGGCGCTCGCGCCACTCCCGGTCAGAATCAGGAGCTGGGCCAGCCCGCCCAGGTGGATGAGTATGAGCCCCGCGAGCAACGCGAGGGCGAGCCGCCCCCACCCTCGCCCGTCCCCCGCCAGCTTGCCGACGGCGAACGCCGCGACGGGGTAGGCGAGCAGGTAGCCGCCGGTGGGTCCGATGAGCCGGGCGATCCCGGGGAGGCCAAACGGTGTGAACACCGGCAGCCCGGCCGCGCCGAGCGCGAGGTACAGGATCAGGCTCGCGGCACCCAGCGCCGGCCCGAGCAGACCACCGACGAGGAGCACCGCGAGCGGCTGGAGCGTCAGCGGCACCGGCGTGCCGGGGAGTGGAATCGAGACCTGCGCCGCGACCGCGACGAGGGCGGCACCCAGGATCACGGCCCCGGCGCGGCGCAGTGTGAGCGGTTGAGCGGCGAGGACGGCTGATGACACCGGCATCAGAGCATCTCCACGCTGAGGGCCACTGCATTGCCGCCGCCCAAGCAGAGGGTGGCGAGTCCGGTCGTCTGCTTCCGGTCTTTGAGGGCGTACAGCAGTGTCGTGAGCACGCGCGCGCCCGAGGCGCCAATCGGGTGCCCCAGGGCGATCGCGCCCCCGTTCACGTTCACGCGCTCCCAGTCCCACCCCAGGGCGCGCCCGTCGGCGAGCGCCTGGACCGCGAACGCTTCGTTGGCCTCGATCAAGTCGTAATCCGAGATCTTTGTCTTCGCCTTCGCCATCAAGTTCTGGACCGCGACGATGGGAGCGAAGAAGAGGTCTTTCGGCTCCCCGCCGCCCGTAGCGTACGCGGTGACGCGCGCGATGGGCGTGAGCCCGTGCGCCTGGGCGAACGCGAGCGACGTCACGACCAGGGCGCTCGCGCCGTCGTTCAATCCCGGCGCATTCCCGGGCGTCACCGTGCCGTCTTGCTCGAACGACGGCTTGAGCGCGGCCAGCGCTTCGAGCGTCGAGTCGGCACGGGGGCATTCGTCCTTCTCGATCACGGTCGGGCCCTTCCTTCCCGGGATCTCGACGGGCACCGTCTCCGCCTTGAAGCGGCACGCCGCCATGGCCGCTACGGCCTTTTGATGGCTCGCGAGCGCGAACCGGTCCTGGTCCGCACGTGACACGCCTGCTTTCTTCGCGGTGTACTCAGCCAGGTTTCCCATGTGGGTGTTCGAGAAAGAGTCCCACAAGCCGTCGTGGATCATGCCGTCCACGAGCTGGCTGTTGCCCGCCTTGATCCCGCCTCGCATGCCGTACACGTAGTGCGGCGCGTTGGACATCGACTCCATCCCGCCGGCGACCACGCACTGCTCGTCGCCGGCCTTGATCGCCTGAGCGGCGAGCATCACGGCCTTGAGGCCCGAGCCGCACACCTTGTTGATGGTGACCGAGGGGATCGTGCCGGGCAGCCCGGCGTGGATCGCCGCTTGGCGCGCCGGCGCCTGGCCTACGCCGCCTTGGAGCACATTCCCGAGGATCACTTCGTCCACGAAGGCGGCGTCGATCCCGGCGCGTCGCACGGCCTCGCGCACCACGATGGCGCCGAGCCGTGGGGCCGGAAGCGGCGACAGTCCGCCCAGATACTTGCCGACCGGCGTGCGGCAGGCGCTCACGATGACGGGCGTGATTTCGTCGGTGCTCATGGCGACCCTGGTCTCTCCTTGACCCGTTGTTCCCAGGCTGAAGCCTGGGCTCGGCACGACACTGTCCTAAAGGACACCCTGTGCTTCAGCACAGCGATGGGCCGAGCCCACCCTTCAGGGTGGGAACACCCGCGGCGCGACTCGATATCCTCGTCCAAATTAACGAATCGCCGGCACGAGCGCCCTTGTCTGGACTTCCTCCGACAGCCGCGCGACGAACTGGGCGACTGGAAGCACCACCTGTTTCTGCCCCGCCCCCCGTACCCGCACCGCCACCGTCCCCGCGTCCGCCTCCCGCTGCCCCACGACCGCCATGTACGGCACCTTGTGCGTCTCGCCGTCGCGGACCTTGTAGTTCAGCGTCTCGTTGCGCTCGTCCACGTGCGCGCGGAGGCCGGCGGCCGCGAGCTGCTGCTGCACGGCGCGTGCCGCGGGAATCTGGGCGTCCGAGATCGGCAGCACCCGGACCTGCTCGGGGGCGAGCCACAGCGGGAACGCGCCCGCGAAGTGCTCGATCAGAAAGCCGCAGAACCGCTCCAGCGTGCCGTAGATCGCGCGGTGGATCATCACGGGGCGATGCGGCTTGTTGTCCTCCCCGGCGTACTCGAGCCGGAAGCGCTCGGGTTGCTCGAAGTCGAGCTGAATCGTCGCGCCCTGCCACTCCCGGCCGATCGCGTCGTTGAACTTGACGTCGATCTTCGGCCCGTAGAACGCTCCACCGCCCTGGTCGATTCGGTAGGTGGCGCCGCGGTGCTTGAGCGCCTGCTCGAGCGCGCGCTCCGCCTGATCCCAGGTCGCATCCGTGCCGAGCTTTTTGTCCGGGCGCGTGGCGAGGTCGAGCCGGTAGGACAGCCCGAACGTCTTGCCGAGCACCAGCTCGACGATGTCCAGCAGCCGGAAAATCTCCTGCTCGATCTGGTCCTCGCGCAGGAAGATGTGCGCGTCGTCCATCGTGAGCCCGCGCACCCGCAGCATGCCGTGCAAGGTCCCCGAGCGCTCGTTGCGGTACACGTTGGCGATTTCCGCGAGGCGGATCGGCAGGTCGCGGTAGCTGCGCTGCTGCGCGGCGTAGATCAGGATGTGCATCGGGCAGTTCATCGGTTTCACCCGGTAGTGCACGCCCTCAGACTCTCCTTCGCCGGCCGCCATGGGGGGGAACTGGTTGGCCGCGTACAGCGGCAGGTGCCCCGATCGCAGGAACAGCTCCTCGCGCGTCAGGTTGGGCGTGTACACGAGCTGGTAACCGCGCTCGAGAATCACGTCCTCGATGAAGCGGCGCAGCTGGAACTGCAGCATCGCCCCTTTGGGGTGCCAGAAGATCAGCCCGGGACCGACGTCCTCCTGGATGGAGAACAGGTCGAGCTGCCGGCCCAGCAGGCGGTGGTCGCGCTTCTTTGCCTCCTCGAGGCGCCGCAGGTAGGCGTCGAGGTCGTCCTTGGTGAACCATGCCGTGCCGTAAATGCGCTGCAGCATCTGGCGGCGCTCGTCGCCGCGCCAGTAGGCCCCCGCGGCGTGCAGCAGCTTGAAGTGCTTGATCTTCCCCGTGCTCGCGACGTGCGGCCCGCGGCACAGGTCGACGAACGGGCCGTCGGTATAGACAGAGATCACCTCGTTCGGGCCAAGGTCGTCGATGCGCTCGAGCTTCAGCGGATCGTCTTTGAAACGCTGCTTGGCTTCCGCGCGCGAGACCTCCTCCCGGACAAACGGGTAGTCGGCCTTCACCACCTCCACCATCTTCTTTTCAATCGCCTCCAGATCCTCCGGCCCGAAGGGCCGTTCCACCTCGAAGTCGTAGTAGAAGCCGTCCTCGATGGGCGGTCCGAACCCGATCTTCGCGTGGGGGAAGAGCTGGCGCACCGCCGTGGCGAGCACATGGGCGGACGAGTGGCGCAGCACGTCGAGCGCCTGCGGGTCGCGGTCGGTGAGGATCGCGACCTTGACCCCGTCGGGGAGGCGGCGCGCGAGGTCCCAGACCTGGCCGTCCACACGAGTCGCCACGGCGGCCTTGGCGAGGCCCGGGCCGATCGCTTGAGCGAGGTCGGCGCCGGTCGCGCCCGCGGGCAGCCGCTTCTCGCTCCCGTCGGGGAGCGTGACGCGGACTTCGGCAGCGGCCATCGATTCAGTTCGGGGGCTGGTCAGCCGGCGCGGTCGCAGGGGCCGTGAGCGGCGGCAGCGTGCGGGAGTCGCGGAAGTACAGCGCCACCGCGAGCACGATCAACGCGCCGATCGCGACCCAGCGCACGATGCGACTCGTGGGTAGGACGTTGGATTCGTCGGCCATGGGGGATATTCTAGTGGGGCGGCGGACGGGCGGACAGGCGGGCCGGATGTTGTCTGAAGGATGGGCTCGGCACGACGCTGTGCTGAAGGACAACGGTGTCCTTCAGGACAGTGTCTCGCCGAGCCCAGGCTTCAGCCTGGGAACCTCCGAGCGGAACCCTCTACATCCGAACCCTCTACATTATTAAGGAATGCCGCAGACCGCGTTCGACCTCCCACCCCAGTACGACTCGCACGACGTCGAGCGCCAGCTGTATCAGCGCTGGCTCGACCGCGGGGTGTTCACCGCCCGCGCCGACTCGTCGCACGAGCCGTACGTAATCGTGATGCCCCCGCCCAACATCACGGCGATCCTCCACACCGGCCAGGGCCTCAACAACGTCATCCAGGACGTGCTGATCCGTTTCGAACGCATGCGCGGACGCGAGGCGCTGTGGCTCCCTGGAACCGACCATGCCGGGATCGCTACGCAGAACGTCGTCGAGCGGCTGGTCGCAAAGGAGGGCAAGACCCGCTTCGACCTCGGGCGCGAGGCATTCGTGGAGCGGGTGTGGCAGTTCGTGCGCGCGACGGGCCCCGCCATCCTCGAGCAGCTGAAGCTGATCGGGTGCTCGTGCGACTGGAGCCGCACGCGCTTCACGTTCGACGAGGCTTACTCGCGTGCGGTGCGCGAAGCGTTCGTGCGCCTCTGGGAAGAAGAGCTGATCTACCGCGGTCACCGGGTGATCCATTGGTGCCCGCATTGCCGCACCGCCCTCTCGGACGAAGAGGCCGAGTTCGCCGACGAGGCGGGCAAGCTCTACTACATCCGCTATCCGGTCGAGGGCGGCCCGGCGCCGTTTCTCTCGGTCGCCACGACGCGTCCGGAGACGATGCTCGGTGACACCGCGGTGGCCGTGAACCCGAAGGACAAGCGGCACAAGGGCTTCATCGGCAAGACGGCCCACCTCCCGATCGCGGGTCTACCGATCCCGATCATCGGGGACGACGCGGTGGACCCGGCCTTCGGAACGGGGTTCGTGAAAGTGACGCCGGCGCACGACGCCAACGACTTCGAGATCGGGACGCGCCACAAGCTCGAGATGCCGCTCATCATGCGGGAAGACGGGACGATGGGGGAAGAGCCGGGGAAGGGAGAAGGGGGAAGGGTCCCCCCACCCCTCCGTGGGATCGACCGGTTCGAGGCGCGGGAAAAGATCGTGGCGATGCTCAAGGCCCAGGGGCTGCTCGAGAAGATCGAGCCGTACACGCATGCGGTCCGCCATTGCTACCGCTGCGACACGATAGTCGAGCCGCGGCTCAGCGATCAGTGGTTCGTGAAGATGCAGCCGCTCGCCGAGCCCGTCCTCGCGCAGTACCGCCAGCAGCGCTTCCAAATCGTCCCCCAGCGCTGGCACGCGACGTTCGAGCACTGGATGGAGAACATCCGGGACTGGAACATTTCCCGGCAGTTGTGGTGGGGCCACCGCATCCCGGTGTTCACCTGCACCAACTGCCGCCACCAGTGGGCCGACCGGAAGGACCCGACGACATGCCCCAAGTGCGCCGGGCCGGTGCAGCAGGATCCGGACGTGCTCGACACCTGGTTCTCGTCGTGGCTCTGGCCGTTCGCGACGCTCGGCTGGCCGGAGGAGACCCAGGACCTCGCGCGCTTCTACCCCGGCCACACGCTGGTCACGGCGCCGGAGATCCTGTTTTTCTGGGTGGCTCGGATGCTGATGTCCGGCTACCACTTCATGGGGCGCCAGCTGCCGTTCACGACCGTGTATTTGCACGGGACCGTGCGGGACACCCAGCACCGCAAGATGTCCAAGTCGCTGGGCAATGGGATCGACCCGCTCGACGTAGTGCGCCTGTACGGCGCCGACGCGTTGCGCTGGACGCTGATCGCCGGCAGCTCGCTCGGCGCGGACGTGATCCTCGACCCGAACGATCTGGAGACGACGTTCGCCCCGGGCCGCAACTTTGCGAACAAGGTCTGGAACATCGGGCGCTTCATCCTGGCGCAGCTGCCGGAGCGGGTCCCGGCGCTCGAGACGCTCGACCTGAAGGCGCTGCCGCTCGCCGACCGGTGGATCTTGTCCCGCGCGCAGGCGACGATCCGCGAGACCACTGCGTCGTTCGAGCAGTTCCGGCTGGACGAGGGAGCGAAGCGGTGCTTCGAGTTCGCCTGGAAGGAGCTGGCCGATTGGTACGTCGAGGCCGTGAAGCCTCGGCTGGTGGCCGACGCGGGTGTGGAGACCTCCCCTCGCGACAAAAATACGCAGTCGCTCCGGGAGGTCTCCACACCCGCGTCGGTGTCAGCGGCCGTACTCGCCTATTGCTTCGATACGGTACTGCGGCTCTTACATCCGGTCGTGCCGTTCATCACCGAGGAGCTGTGGCAGAAGCTCCCGGGTCGCCGGCCGGACGAGCTGCTCGTCGCGGCGGCGTGGCCCCAGGCGCAGGCCGGGCTCGCGGATCCCGAGGCCGACCAGCAGTTCCCGCTGGTCCAGGAAACGATCTCGTCGATCCGGATGCTGCGTGCCGAGTACCGCGTGCCCCCGAAGGCGCGGCTCGCGGCGTCGGTGCAACCGAAGAGCGAGCCGGTGCGTCGCGCGCTGGCAGGAGAGCGGGAGACGATCTTGCGGCTCGCTCAGCTCTCCGAGCTCGCCTTCGACGGCACGCACACCGGCGTGGGGGCGCACGCCGTGCTCGCCGACGGCAGCGACGTGTTCGTGGCGCTCGAGGGCGAGATCGACGTGCAGCAGGAGTGCCGCCGCCTTTCGAGCGACTTGAGCCGGCTCGAGCAGCAGCTCACCGGGCTCGCGGCGAAGCTCACGAACCAGAATTTCGTCGCGCGGGCGCCCGCCGAGGTGGTCGCCAAGGAGCGCGAGAAGGAGCGGGCGTGGCACGACCAGCGGCAGGCGCTGGCCGACAAGCTCAAGTCGCTCGGCTGCTCGTAGTCGCCGGGCTGGGCGCGTGCGCCAACCAGGGCCCACCGCCGGGCGGCCCGCCCGACAAGGCGCCGCCCCAGGTGGTGCGCGTCGTCCCCGAGTCGGGGGCGGTGCTCCCGGGCTTCAAGGGCGACGCCGTCCTCCAGTTCGACGAGGTGATCGATGAGATGCCGGGCGGCGGCGCGCGGGGTGGAGGAGGGGGTGGCGGGGGGGGAGCGGCGCCTGTGAACGGGCTCGCGGGCCAGATCGTGCTCTCGCCGGTCGCGGGCGACGTGCACGTGTCGTGGCACCGCAGCGCCATTCACGTGAAGCCCGCCGAAGGGTGGAAGCCGAACCGCGTGTATCACCTCGAGCTGCTCCCCGGCATCGTCGACCTGCGGCGCAACATCCTGAAGCAGGGGAAGACGGTGATCTTCTCGACCGGCGCTCCCCTGCCCCACGCCGCGCTGGCGGGAACGGCGCTGCAATGGGTCGAGCAACGGGCGCTGGCGGGGGCGGTGATCCGCACGGCCCCGCTGCCCGACACCGTCGCATACGTCACCGTCGCCGACTCGGCGGGCGACTTTCACCTGACCGACATCCCGCGGGGGCGCTACCGCGTCTGGGCGATCCAGGACCAAAACAGCAACCGCCAGCTCGACCGGCGTGAGCCGTTCGACTCGACGACGGTCGCGATCGATTCGTCCGGGAGCGCGGTGCTTTGGGTGTTCGCCCACGACACGGTGGGGCCGCGCATCCGCAGCGTCGATCCGGTGGACTCGCTCGCCTGTCGCATCCAGTTCACCGCGCCGCTCGATCCGCGCCGGCCGCTGGACGCGGCCCAGGTGCGGCTGTACGCGCTTCCCGACACGACCCCCGTCAAGGTGCGCGCGCTGTTCACGAGCGCACAGTACGACTCGCTGCAGGCGAAGGCACGCGCCGCGGCGGACTCCCTACGGCGGGCCAAGGACACGACGGCGCACGGGGGAGCCCCGGCTCCAGCAGCCCCGCGAGCGCCCGCTCCCCGTGCGCCCTCCGCTCGCGATACCGCCGCCGTGCACGGGGACACTACGAGGATCCGTCGGCTCCTGAAGCAGCGCCCCGTGCCATTCGACCGCGTGGTCCTGCAGGCCGCGCGGCCGCTCGCGCCGGGCACGAAGTACCTGATCCGCTTCCACGGCGCGACCAATCTGAACGGTGCCGCAGCGGACGCCCAGGGAGTGCTGACCGTTCCGGTCCCGAAGCCGGCCGCCCGGGATACCACACGGGCGCCGCGCGACACGACGAAGTCGCCATGACCGACCCGCGCCGCCGGCTGCCCGCCGTAGAAGCCCTGCTCGCCGAGCCCGATGTGGCGGCGCTGCTCGCGGCTCACCCACGCAGTCTCGTGCTGCGCGCCGTGCGCGAGACGATCGAGGCCGCGCGCGCCAACGGCGGGACGGCGCCGTCTGAGGGGTGGGGCGGCGCGGTACGCGCGAAGGTACAGCGCCTCGCCGCGCCGTCGTTCGGGCCGGTCATCAACGCCGCCGGCGTGGTCCTGCACACGAACCTCGGCCGGGCGCCGCTGGCGCGCGCGGCGATCGAGGCGATGGCGCGCATTGCGGGCGCGTACTCCAACCTCGAATATGATCTGGCACGAGGTGTCCGTGGCTCACGCCAGGGGCTATGCCGCGGTCTCTTGACGGAGCTCACCGGCGCGGAGGACGCGCTCGTCGTGAACAACGCAGCCAGCGCGCTGCTGCTCGCGCTCTCGGGCCTGGCCCGCGACGGCGACGCGGTCGTGTCGCGCGGCGAGCTGGTGGAGATCGGCGGGGCGTTCCGCATCCCCGACATCATGGCCCGCTCCGGCGCGAAGCTCGTCGAGGTGGGAACCACGAACCGCACGCACCCCAAGGACTATGCGGGCGCCATCGGCCCCGCGACGCGCCTGCTCCTCAAGGTGCACCGCTCCAACTTCCAGGTGACGGGCTTCACGACCGAAGTGCCCGCGCGCGACATCGCCGCCATCGCGCACGGCGCCGGGATCGCGAGCCTGTTCGATCTGGGCAGCGGCCTGCTGCTCGACCTCTCCCCGTGGGGGCTCTCGGGGGAGCCAAGCGTCGGTGAGGCGCTGGCGAGCGGCGTCGACGCGGTCGTCTTCTCGGGCGACAAGCTGCTCGGCGGCCCGCAGGCGGGGATCCTGCTGGGCCGGAAGCCGGCGATCGACGCCTGCCGCACCGATCCGCTCGCCCGGGCGGTCCGGTCCGATAAGTTCACCCTCGCCGCGCTCGAAGCGACGTTAGCGCTGTACCGAGATCCGGAGGCCGCCCGTCGCGAGATACCGGTCCTCCGTATGCTTACTGAAGACGTCACGCAGATACGTCGACGGGCAGAAGCGTTGCACAAGGGCGTGGGCAAAGGTTCGGATGTAGTCGAGGGAGAATCGGAAGTCGGCGGCGGATCGTTCCCAGGCAAGACCCTCAAGACGTGGTTGGTTCAGCTGACGTCTGACCATCTGACGTCTGACGTCTTGGCCGCGCGGCTGCGGGCGGCGGACCCGCCCATCATCGTTCGCATCGCCCAGCACCACGTCGTCCTCGACCCTCGGACCATTTTCCCCGACCAGATCGAGCAGGTTGCCCACACGGTCCGCGCCGCCCTGGATGCCTGAGGGCGAGCACCGCGCGGTGTTTTTGGACCGCGACGGCACGATCGTGGACGACCCGCCCCCCGGCTTCCTGCATGAGCCGGGGAAAGTGCGCCTCCTATCCGGCGCTGCCGCTGCGATCCGGCGGCTGAACCAGGCGGGCTGGTTGGTGGTGATCGTGACCAACCAGTCCGGGATCGGGCGCGGGCTGTATGACGAGGCCGCGTACGCCGCGGTGCAGCGCCGGCTCGCGGAGCTGCTCGCCGCGCACGGCGCGCACATCGACGCCGCCTACTTCTGCCCGCACCACCCGGACGCGGACGGGCCGTGCGACTGTCGCAAGCCGGGGGTGAAGCTGTTCCGCGACGCCCAGGCCGCGTTGGGGATCGACCTGGGGCGGTCCTACTGGGTGGGTGACCGGTGGCGTGACGTCGCGCCGGCGCACGCCCTCGGGGGCGGCGCTACCCGGGCGATCCTCGTGCAAACCGGGAGCGGCGCGACTGACCGAGTCGAGGCCGAGGCGCGCGGCGCGACGGTCGTGCCGGACTTGAGCGCCGCGGTCGACCGGATTGTGCAGGGGGAATAGCAGCGGCAGATTGCGGAACGACATGGAGCGCACACGGACGGGGATCAGGGTCCGCGCCCTCGCGGCGCTGCCGCTCCTGATGCTGCCCGTCCCCTGCTCGTCGCAGCACAAGCCGTCCCCGCCCCCTCCGGCCGCGCCGCCCACGCCCAAAGGAGCGATCGCGCCCGGGGCCACGATCCGGGACTCGCTCGGAGCCCGCGACGTCATGCTCGCGGCCGAGAGCACCTACGCCCAGCCGTGGAAACTCGCCGGCGCCGCCGGCGAGATCGTCACGATCGACCTCACCTCCGACGCGTTCGACGCGTACGAGTTCCTGCTCGGCCCCGGACTCGACAGCCCGCCGCAGGACGACGACTCGGGCGGTCGTTGTAACGCGCGGCTGACGGTGCGACTGCCGCGGACGGGAGATTATACGATCGTCGTCACCAGCACCGACAAGTTCGCGACGGGCCCGTTCTCGCTGAGCGTGAGCGTCGGCACGAAGCCCAAGTCGCTCAGCCCCTGCCCGCGGTGACGCCCCCCCCGGTTCGCCTCGCCGTGCTTGTCTCGGGCGGCGGCACGAACCTGCTGGCCCTGCTCGACGCGGTCGCGGATTCGGGAGTCGCGCGAGTCGCCCGCGTCGTCTCGAGCCGCGCGGATGCCGGCGCGCTCGAGCAGGCCCGCCAGCGGGGCGTGCATGCCATGGTGCTCTCCCACCCCGCCGACGCGGACGAGGTCGTCGCCAGCCTGGGCGACGCGGAGCTCGTCGTCCTGGCCGGCTACCTCAAGCGGGTGCCGCCCGCAGCCGTCGCCCGCTTTCCACTCCGGATGATTAATATCCATCCGGCGTTGCTCCCCGCCTTCGGCGGCCTCGGCATGTACGGGCGCCGCGTGCACGAGCGGGTGCTCGCGAGCGGCGCCGCGATCTCGGGAGCGACGGTGCACTACGTGGACGAGGAGTACGACCGCGGGCCGATCATCGCCCAGTGGCC
>DASPXE010000124.1:0-22951 GCA_035637455.1 Gemmatimonadales bacterium | reverse complement strand
GCCTTCTCATACCTCCACGATCTCCACGCACGGCTCGACCATCCGCTTGTCCACGAGCGCTGGCCAATACGCCACGATCTCCTCCGGCTTGGGTCGCCCGCCAGCGAACCCGGTGACGCTGGGGGGTCCGTTGAGAATGAGCGGCGCGATTTCGCGTGTAAAGCGCTCGACGGCAGCCGCGTCGGAGGATCGGACGCCGATCCGCAGCTGCACCTCCGGCAGCGCGTCGAGGTCCGCGCTCTCGAGCGCCAGAGCGCCGTGCGTGGCGTCTGCACCCACGAACTCCGTGAGGATCGCCTCGAATTCGAGCCCCAGGGCCTTGAGACGCTGCCGCAGCACGCCGTCCGCGGCCTTCGCCTTCTTGTAGGCGTCCGGCCAGGCGTAGACCAGCGTGCCCACCGCCTTGTAACCGTAGAAGTAGGCGATCGACACCTTCAACTTCTCCGTGGCAGGCTTGCCCCTGATCCCTGACACCCGGACCCGGTCTTTCCCCGCCGGCGCCAGGCGGATGGTCGTGAAATCGGCGATGCAGTCGGGCGTGATGTACTCCGCCGGGTTGCCCATCTCGTAGACGAGCTGCTCGGTCACCCCTGCGACGCTGATGCGCCCGCCGGTGCCGGGGTGCTTGGTGATGTCGAAGGTCCCGTCGGCGTGCGCCTCGACGATCGGGTACCCCACATTCGCCAGGTCAGGGATCCGCTCCCAGTCCACCAGGCAGTTGCCCCCCGAGCACTGGGCCCCGCACTCGATCGTGTGGCCTGCCACGGTCCCCGCGGCGAGCAGGTCCCAATCGTCGCGCTTCCAGCCAAAGGCGTGAATCATCGGCGCCAGCGTGAGCCCGGTATCCGTCACGCGACCGGTGATCACGATGTCGGCGCCCTGGCGCAGCGCCTCCACCACGGGCCACGCGCCGAGGTAGGCGTTGGCGGAGCGCACACGGTCGCGAACGTCGCGGAGCGGGCGGCCCGTGTCGAGGTTGTTGAGCTCGTGCCCGCGTGCGAGCAACCCGTCGAGGCGACCGAGGAGGTCGTCTCCCGTCACGACACCGATGCGCAACTTGCCATCGAGCCCCAGCCGGCGCGCCGCCGCGGCCACGGCCTCTGCGCAGGCAAGCGGGTTCACGCCCCCGGCGTTGGCGGTGACCTTGATGTGGCGCTCGACCAGGGTCGGTAGGATCCGCTCCAGTAGCGGCACGAAATCTTTGGCGTAGCCGAGCGTCGGGTCGCGCGACTTCTGCTTCTGCAGGATGGACATCGTCACTTCGGCGAGGTAGTCCATCATGAGGTAGTCGATCGGCCCGCCGGTCACTTGGCGGTACGGCGCTTCGAGCCAGTCGCCCCAGAAGCCCTGTCCGGCGGCGATCCGGACGGTGGCGGGGGCCGGCGAGCCCTTTGAGGTCACGGTTGTGGCACGCCCCGGCGGACAGCATCGGCGCCCACGGCTGGATGCACGCGCCGCTCGACGAGCGGCGCGAAGCCCGCCGGGAGCGTGAGCTCCGGCGGCCGCTGGGGCGGCAGCACCGTCCGCCCGCCCGCGACGACGGAGACGTCCGCACCAGTGCCGAACGGCCGACCTTCGCGGAGCAGGAAGCGCACACGCACCGTCGTGCGCCAGGGGTGAGCGCCGTCGTCCCGCGCGAAGGCGGGGAACAGCTCGATGGTGATCGGATGGTCCTTCAAGGCGGACGGGACATCGAAGCTGTGCCGCCCGAGCGCATAATTCATCGCCCCCTGGCCGACCTGCTGCCCCGCCGAATCGTACTCCGTGACGCCGAAGTCCGTGAACTCGCCCCACTGCTCGCGCGGCATCTGGACCTCGATAACGGCCCGGGATGCCCAGTCGGGCACGCGCACCGTGAGACTCTCGGGCGGCGCGCCGCGCCCCGTCACGGCGACGCTCCGCTCGGCGCCCACCAGGACCGCGGTCAAGCGACCGCCGGCGGTGCCGCTTCCGGGGTTCGAAGCTTCACTCCCGCTGAGCGTCAGCGGCGCGACCTCGGCGCGCACGGTGGCGGTGACGCCGGAGAGCGGCGGCGCGATCACGTCCAGCTCGTATACGCCGGGCACCAGGTCCTCGGCGCGTACCACGAACCCTCCTGTGCCCGGATCGGTCCGGCCGAGCTGCACCTCTTCCAGATCGCGGAACGGTTGTCCGTTCGGCTCGTACAGCCGCGCCGTGGCGCGCTGCTCGGCCGAGTCGGGCAGCGTGACGCGCGCAAGGAGGGTCGCCCCCGCCGGGGTGGCGCGGAGGAAGTAGCGCTGCACGCGTCCCGGGCCGATCGCACGCCGCTCGTCGTACTGCGGCTTCGACGACAGGTCGTAGGGCACGATGACCGTGTTGGGCAGGGTGAACAACGGGCCGGCGAGGGTATCGCTCGGATTCCAGGCCGAGACGGCCCCCACGTACACGCCGGGCGCCGCCAATGGGGAGCGGGCGTACACGACCGGGATTTCGGTCTCCCGCACTCCCGCCTGAACCAGACCCGGCACCACGAGCCACGCGACGCTGCTGCGCAGGAGGAATTGCGCCGCCCTCAGCCCGGTGACATGTCGCACGTGGAACAGCTGCAGCGTGTCGGCTGGCCCCGCGAAGCCGTCGCGGCGGAACGCCCCCGACGCGCCGCCCTCGGTCCGCACGACGTACTCGGAGCCCTGGTGCCCGCTCAGCAGCCAGCGATAGGCCGCCTCGAGCCGCGGCACCCCAGCGCCCTCGTCGATCGCGCTGGCGCCAGGGAACGGCAGCGCCGACGCGCGCAGCGCCTGCGCCAGCTCGGCGGCGCTGACCTTCCGGCCCTCCTGTAGCATGGCCGAGATGAGACATGCGGCCAGGCCAGCGGCGTGCGGCGCGGCCATGCTGGTCCCGCCTTTGATTTCGTTGCCGGTGTCCCAGCGCGGCACCGCTGAAAAGGCGACGCCGGGCGTCACGAGGTCTGGTTTGGCGACCGCCCCGCCCCGGGAGCTCCACCAGCCGAGCACGTCCGCGGCGGGCGGGCTCCCCGCCTGTGCCGGGCGGGCGAACGCACCTGGGAAGATCGCGCCGACCGAGAGCGCGAGGTCGGCGGAGCCCGGGAAGCCCAGCGTCGACAGTCCGGGCCCGTCGTTGCCGGCGCTGATCGTGAACAGGATCGACGGATGGGCGGCCAGGAAGGCGTTCACGATGGAATCGATCACGGCCCGTCCTTCGAGCTCGTTTCCGACCCCAAAGCTCAGGTTCAGGATGAGCGGCAGGTTCCGTTGCTCGGCGTAGCGGGCGGCGTACTCCATGGCGCGCTGCATCGAGCCGTTCACGGAGATCCCACCGCGCGCGCTGTTGGCGATCTTGAGCGCCAGGAGCTGGGCCCCCGGCGCGACTCCGTCGAATCCTGCCACGTTGAACAGGTTGTGGCCGGCCGCGATGCCCGCCACGTGCGTGCCGTGGCCCCCGTTGTCGAAGACGATATCGAGCCGGGGGACACCATTGGTCTCGTCGAAGTTTGCGGCCAGGGTGACCGGCCTGGTGCCCAGCGCGATCGTCTCGCGCCCCTGCTGATAGTCGTGCAGCGGCATTTCGTCCTCGAATGAGCCGTTCAGGTTCGAGTCGAGGAACGCGACCCAGCCATCGGGGGCCTTCACCACGATCACCGGGAAGACGTCGGTGTTGGTCCCGTTACCGTTCAAGTCCGCTGCCGGCGCCTTGCCCAGCGGCAGTTCGGAGAGCTGTCCACCGTACCAGGTTGTGGCGCTCGTGAGGCGCCCGATCCGGCCGGCGCCGGAGAGCTTCCGCCCGCCGACCGACACAGTCCCATCACCCGACGGCGTAACGGGGGCGAGCGCGACCCGGCCTTCCTCCGAGAAGTCCCGCACGTCGACGATCTTGGACGCGCCCGTGCTGGTGGTGATCAGCCCGTCTACGCCGGGATCGACGCCCGTGTCGAGGATTCCGATCAACACTCCCCGTCCGTCGTAGGTCGGATGCCTCGTGCGGAACTGATCGACCCCCGTGGCCTTCAGCGGCATCAGCCCGGCCATGAGCGCCACCGGCGGCGGGAGGGCGGGTTGCTCGTGGTCCGCTGTGGCGTCAGGAGGCGCGGTTGGCGCAGTCGGCGCCCCGCTGACCGAGGGCGGGGCCTTGGCGGGCTGCGGTCGTGTGGCGGGCGCCCCGGTGGCGCAAGCGGCGCCGAGCGCGACGAGGACGAGCGGGAGCGGGCGTGTGGTCACGTATCCCTCGGGAGGACGAAGGCCCCGATGTGCGGGCCGGTGAACTCCGTGGTGACTTCGAGCAGGAAGGCGACGGTGTCGCGGGTCTCCTCGGGGAGCACGAGCGCGTCGACGAAGCCGCGCGCGCCGGCGAACCTGGCGTCGAGCTGGTGGTCGTAGTCGGCGCGCATCGCGTCGACGGCGGCGCTGTTGTCGGCCTTGTCGGCGGCACTGCCGTAAACCGCCTGGATCGCCGATTCCCCTTCCATCACGCCCATGCGTCCCGTGGGCCAGGAGACGAGGAAGTCGGGGTCAAACCCCTGCCCCGCCATCGCGTAGTAGCCGGCGCCCGAGGCGTGGTTCACGGTGAGGACGAGCTTCGGCACAGTGGCGGTCGCCATCGCCTCGACGAACCGCGCCCCCGCGCGGATGATCCCCGAGTGCTCGGCCTCCGTGCCGACCATGAACCCCGATACGTCCTGGACGAAGAGCAGCGGTGTCCGCTCCCGGTCGGCGGTGTCGATGAAGTACGCCACCTTCTCCGCGCTCTCGGTGTAGATGATGCCGCCGATCTTGGGCGGCTCGCCGTGCTTCCCCTTGATGACCCCGCGGGAGTTGGCGATGAGGGCGACCGGTCGCCCCGCGATCGCGCCGTGCCCGCAGATCATCTCGGGCGCGATCTCGGGCTGGAACTCGTCGAGCGATCCACCGTCGAGCAGGCACTCCAGCACGGCGCGTACGTC
This sequence comes from Gemmatimonadales bacterium, assembly GCA_035637455.1. Classification (GTDB taxonomy): domain Bacteria; phylum Gemmatimonadota; class Gemmatimonadetes; order Gemmatimonadales; family GWC2-71-9; genus 20CM-4-69-16. The sequence continues at coordinate 18,033 of DASPXE010000124.1, read as the reverse complement.
GTAGCTCATGCGATGGTCGGTGGGGAGGAGATCGTACAGCTGCTTCGGGTCGCGTTTGGGCTTGCCGGCCGGGAGGGAGGGTGCTGGGCGCGCGGCGCGCGGCAGTCGGGCGACGTACTCGCGGATGCGCGTCAGGCAGTCCGCATCGTCCTGCGCGCGGTAGTGGGCGACACCGCTCACCGCGGTGTGCGTCTTGGCCCCGCCCAGGCGTTCGGCGTCTACGACCTGTCCCGTCGCGCCTTTCACGAGGTTCGGGCCGCCCAGCCCCATGAACGACGTGCCCTCCACCATGAAGATGACATCCGATAGCGCCGGCAGGTACGCGCCGCCGGCGATGCACGGGCCCATCACGGCGGCGACTTGGGGCACACGCAGGTAGTGCCGCATGATCGAGTTGTAATAGAAGATTCGCGCCGCGCCGTACTGCCCCGGAAACACGCCGCCCTGGTACGGAAGGTTCACGCCGGCGGAGTCGACCAGGTAGATGATCGGCACGCGCTGGCGCATGGCGACCTCCTGGGCGCGGAGCATCTTCTTGATCGTCTCCGGCCACCACGACCCCGCCTTCACGGTCGCGTCGTTCGCTACCACGACTACGGGGCGCCCGGCGATGCGTCCGAGTCCCGTGATCACGCCGGCGGCGGGGGCCTGGCCGTCGTACTGGTCGTACGCGACCAGGAGGCCGATTTCGAACCAGTCGCCGCCGGGGTCGAGCAAGGCCGTGATGCGCTCCCGGGCGGTGAGCTTCCGCTGTTCGTGCTGGCGGCGGATCTTCTCCGGCCCGCCCGCCTGCTCGAGGCGCGAGCGCAGCTCGCGGTATTCCGCGGTGAGGGTCTTGAGGCGGCTCAAAGACAAGTGCGGAATGCGGAAGGCGGAATGCGGAGTGCTTCAGGCTGAGACATGTTCCGCCGCCCATTCTTCGATGTACCTCACCAGCTCCGACGTGGGGGTCCCCGGCCCGAACAACTTGCCGATTCCCTGTTTCTGGAGGGCGTCCATGTCCTCCGGCGGAATGATCCCGCCGCCCGTCACGAGGACGTCGTCGCGCCCGGCCTCGTTCAGCAGCTTCCGTACGCGCGGAAACAGCGTGAGGTGCGCGCCCGAGAGGATGGAGAGGCCCACGACATCAACGTCCTCCTGCACCGCCGCTTGGGCGATCATCTCCGGCGTCTGGTGCAGGCCGGTGTAGATCACCTCCATCCCGGCGTCCCGCAGCGCCGCGGCGACGACCTTGGCGCCGCGGTCGTGCCCGTCGAGGCCAGGCTTCGCGACCAGCACCCGGATCGGCCGCTTGGCGGCGGCCATCAGCGGCGGAACCGCAACAGCGCGGCCAGACCGTCCACCGTGCGGCGCGCCGTGTCGTCGTACAACACGTCCACCTGCACACGCTGGCGCAACGCCTCCTCGATCGCGTCATCGATGCGCGCGTCGTCGTCCTGGCCGTCGGCCAGCAGCGTGCGCACCTGTCCTTTGGCGAGCGCCTTCAACGTGGCCTCGATGCCGTTGACTGCCCACCCCGTGCCCAGCCCGTCCTGCACGGCCTCCGCATGGGCCCGCTCCCAAGCCCGTTCCCGCTGGTCGCGCAGCAACAGCGCGGCCTCGTGCACCTCGGCCGGGCTCGCGTGTTTCGGGTTCAGCTTGACGACGCCCAACAGCAGGTCGTGGAGGTAGGTGTGGAGGTGCGGCACGAGCGCGGCCGCGTCTACGCCGATGCCCGCCACGACCAGGCCGACCAGCGGCCGCTGGGTGTGGATCTGGTAGATGCGGTCGGCGACGTTGGCGTAATGCCGGTGCTTTTCCTCGCGGATCCGCATGTGATAATTGTGCTCGCCGTAACCGCCCGCGAGCACGCCGCCGCGCTTCGCCTGCCGCTGGCCGTGGAACTTGCCGGGCCGCGTCGCCTCCGCCCGCAGGCCGGGGAGCTCCACGACGTCGAAGGCCGTCACCGCGAAGAACCGCGCCCCGGTGCGGTCGCACGCCGCCACGAGGATCGTGCCGAACTCCTGCTCCAGCGCCACCAGCTCCCGAATGAGGGGAACGGGCTCCACGGCGAGCCGTGAGCGGTAGACGTGCGGCAGGGGGATAACATCGAACAGGCCGATGGTGCGGCAGGCGAACAGCGCCACGCCCCGCGTGCGCGGCAGCTCTCCGGGCTCCTCGAAGTATCGGCGGATCCGCTCGAGATCCGCGGCGACCTGGTCGCGCACGGCGCGCTCCACGCTCTGGCGCTCCAGCGCCGCGACCGCTTCGCGGATGCGGTTTTTCATCTTGATGAGGTACTTACCGCGGGTCTTGTCGCGCGGCTCGAGCTTCAGGTAGCAGGACACGACCCGGTAGGGGCCGGGCTGAATCGCGCCGAGCCGCTGCACCGCGTCATGGACCGCGTTCGCGCTGGGGGCGAGTGGCAGTGCGGTCATGGGTCAAAAGAACACCGGCTCGCGGTAGGCGCCGTAGACGCGCTCCAGGGCGTGCCGGATCTCGTAGAGGGTACAGTAGGCGCGCGCGCAGTCCAGCATCGGCCCGATGACATTCTTGTCGTCCAGCGCGGCCTGTCGCAACGCGTCCAGCCGCGCGGCCGCCAGCCCGTTGTCCCGCTCCGCGCGGAGCCGCGCGAGCCGGCGCCGCTGGCCGTCCTCCGCGTCGTTCGAGACCTTGAGGATCTCGACAGGGTGGTCGTCTTCGCTGAGGAAATCGTTGACGCCCACGATCACCCGTTCGCGCGCCTCGAGCGCGCGTTGGAACCGCTCCGCCGAGCGCGCGATCTGCCGTTGGAACCAGCCACTTTCGATGCCCTTGACGACGCCGCCGCCCGACTGGATCTCCGCGAACAACCCCTCAGCCTCGCGCTCGAGCTGGTCGGTGAGCGATTCGACGTAATAGGAGCCGCCCAGCGGGTCGATCACCTGCGCGACGCCCGTCTCGTGCGCGATGATTTGTTGGGTGCGGAGCGCGAGCCGGACCGCGTCCTCAGTCGGGAGCGCGAGCGTCTCGTCGAGCGAGTTGGTGTGCAAGGACTGGGTCCCCCCCAGCACTGCCGCGAGCGCCTGGTAGGCGACCCGCACGACGTTGTTCATCGGCTGCTGGGCCGTGAGCGTGACGCCCGCCGTTTGACAATGGAAGCGCATCATCCACGAGCGTGGGTTCTTCGCCTGGTAGCGCTCGCGCATGTGCCGGGCCCAGATGCGCCGTGCCGCGCGCAGCTTGGCGATCTCCTCGAAGAAATCGTTGTGGACGTCCCAAAAGAACGAGAGCCGCGGCGCGAACGCGTCCACGTCGAGCCCGCGCGCCACCCCCCGCTCGACGTAGGTGAAGCCGTTCGCCAACGTGAAGGCGAGCTCCTGGGCGGCGGTCGCCCCGGCTTCGCGGATGTGGTAGCCCGAAATCGAAATGGTGTTCCACAACGGCGCGTGGCGGGCGCACCAGTCGAACATGTCCACGATGATCTTCAGCGCCGGCTCGACCGGGTACACCCAGGCGTGCTGGGCCATGTACTCCTTGAGGATGTCGTTCTGCACCGTGCCGCGCAGCTTCTGACTCGGAACACCCTGCTTTTCCGCTGCCGCCACGTAGAAGCAGAACAGCATCGCCGCCGGCCCGTTGATGGTCATGGAGGTCGAGACCTGGTCGAGCGGGATGCCGCGGAACAAGTCCTCCATGTCCGCCAGCGACGAGATCGCCACGCCGCACTTCCCCACCTCGCCCTCGGCGCGGGGATGATCGGAGTCGTAGCCCATCAGCGTCGGGAAGTCGAACGCGACGGAGAGCCCCGTCTGGCCGTGCTCCAGCAAGAACTTGTACCGCTGATTCGTGTCTTCCGCCGTGCCGAAGCCGGCGAACTGGCGCATCGTCCACAGCCGGCCGCCGTACATCGTCGGGTGAATACCGCGCGTGAACGGATACGCGCCCGGCCTGCCGAGCTGCTGTTCGGCATCGAAGCCGGCGAGGTCGGCGGCCGTATAGACGGGCTTCCGATCGGTTCCGCTCATCGGGGCGCTCCGGTCCGCACCTGGTCCAGGATCTCGGCCGCGACGTCGTAGGGGCTGCGCCGACCATCCGCCACCTCGTCGAGCCGGGCCGCCAGCAGCTCCTCGGCCCGCGTGCCCTCCGAGATCCACTGCCGCACGGCGCGCGCCAGCGCCGCGCGAGTGCGCTCGGCGAGCCGCTCGCGCCGCCGGGCGGCGAGCTTCCCGCTCTGCTGGAGGTGGCCGTAGTGCCGGTCGAGTGCGGCGACCAGCTCGTCCACTCCTTCGCCCTTCGATGCGATCGTCCCTAGCACCGGAGGTTCCCATTCACCGCCCTCGACTGCCCTCGACCGCCCTCGACCGCCCTTGACCGCCCCGGGCGTGTGGTGCGGGGCGACGTGCCGGAACGCGTTGCCGCGCCTGATCCCCAGCATGACTTCGACCTCCTGTCGCAACTTGTCCGCCCCGGGGCGATCGCTCTTGTTGATCACGTAGATGTCGGCAATCTCCATGACCCCGGCCTTCAATGTCTGGATGCCGTCTCCCGACTCGGGAACGAGCACCAGCACCGTCGACTCGGCGGTGCCCGCCACGTCCAACTCGGTCTGCCCCACTCCCACGGTCTCGATCAGGACCCGCTCAAACCCGAAGGCCTCGAGCAGGTCCGCGACCTCCTGCGTCGTCGTGGCGAGGCCGCCGTGGGCGCCGCGGGTCGCCATCGAGCGGATAAAAACGCTCGGATCTACCCCGGCCGACTCCATCCGGATGCGGTCGCCCAGGAGCGCCCCGCCGGTGAATGGGCTGGTGGGATCGACCGCCACCACGCCGACCGTGAGGTGCTGCGCGCGAAACTGCTGGATCAGGCGCTCGGTGAGGGTGCTCTTGCCCGCGCCGGGCGGGCCGGTGATGCCGATCCGGCGCGTCCCGCCGCGTCCCAAGCCGGCGTGCACGTGGGACAACAGGCGCTCGAAGCCGTCACGTTGGTTCTCGACGAGGCTGATGGCGCGTGCCAGCGCCGCCGGCTCGCGCCGCTCCAGGCCCTGGACGATGCGCTCGATGCTCATGCAAGAGTCATGCAAAGGTAACTAGAACCACGCCCTTGTCGCTCACGCGCCGTCCTCGGGCCGGTCCAGCGCGATCGCGCGCACCGGGCCGGGTCTGACCGCCACGCGCTCGACGCGAGTCGCCGTGGCGGTGAGGATGTCGAACTCGAGCCCTTTCAGCGTGAGCCGCTCCCCAGCCCGGGGAATCCGCCCGAGCGCCTGCACGAGGAGCCCGCCCACCGTCTGAACGCCGCGGCTCCCGAGCGTGACGTCGAACGCCTCCTCGAGACGGCTCGCGGGCGCGCTGCCTTCGAGCTCGACGACGCGCACGGGCGCCTCGCGCGTCGGCTCCTCCGGCTCGGGCTCGAAGATCTCGGACATGAGGTCGCGCAGCAGGTCCTCGAAGGTGACGAGCCCCGCGGTTCCGCCGAACTCATCGAGTACGACGGCGAGGTGGCTGCGGCCGCGCTGCATTTCCAGCATCAGGTCGGCGGCGCGGGTCGCTCCCGGTACGGCCAGCGCCGGCCGGACCGGCACCGGGGCATCGGGTTGCAGCTGGAGCAGATCGAAGGCGTGTGCCACGCCGGCGATCTCATCGAGTGAGCCGCGGTAGACGGGATAGCGGCTGTAGCGCGACTGCATGCAGACGTGCGCCGCTTCCGCGGCTAGCAGCCCTTCGGGAATCGCGACGATCGCCGTTCGGGGCGTCATCAGATCTTTGACCGGCCGGTGCGCGAACGCGAGCACTCCCGATACCACCGCCATCTCGCCCGCTGAGGCGAGGGCGCCCGTGTCGGCGCCCGACAGCACGGCCGCGAGCGTCGTGCGCCGCGACGGGTCGCGGGTCGGAATGAAGGGGCCGAGCGGGCGCCCGACCCGCTCGAGCCACGGGACCGCGCGCGCCACGATCGGCTCGGCCCAGCGACGTCCCGCTACCCGGGGAACGAGGTAGGCGGCGCTCACGAACAGCGGTACCCCGACCGTGACGGTGAACACGAAGAGGAAGGTCGGCGTCGCCTGAGCGAGGAGCGCCGGGACCGCCGCGGCGGCGGCGATGACGCCCATGGTGGTGAGCGCGTTGGCGGTGGCGAGCACCCGGCCCGGATTGTCGAGTACCCGGGCCGCGGCCCGCCCCCCGCGCAGCTTGTACGAGACCCAGCGGGTGAGCTCGAGCTGGCTCACGGCGGCCGCCGCGACGCCGACCGCCGCCGCGGCGCCGGCGACGAGGAGCCCGAGAATCAGCACCACAAGGGAGAGGGTCATTTCCGCTGGAAGCAGACGCGAGTCACCCGCCGCCGGTCAACGCGCTCCACCACGACCCGGAACCCGTCGAGCGTCAGCTCCTCTCCGGGGCGTGGCACCCGGCCCAGCGCCGAGTAGATGAGCCCGCCCACCGTGGACACGTCGGGGTGCTGGAACGGAGCGCCCAGCGCCTGGGACAGCTCGCCGAGCGACACCCGGCCGTCCACGACGTAGTGGTCGCCTTCCTGGCGGATTGCGGGCGGCGTCTCGACGTCGTGCTCGTCGCGGATCTCGCCCACGATCTCCTCGAGGATATCCTCGAGCGTGATCAGCCCGGACGTCCCGCCGAACTCGTCGACCACGATCGCGAGGTGCGCGGGGCCGCGCTGGAAGTCGCGCAGCTGGCTGTCGAGAGTCTTGGTCTCCGGCACGTACAGGGCGGGCCGCACGAGGTCCTGCCAGCGGACCGTGGCGCCGGCGACGCCCAACACGAGGGGGACGAGGTCCTTCGCGAACACGATGCCGACCAGGTTGTCCCGCGTCCCGTCGTAGACCGGGAGGCGCGAGTGCTCGCTCTGGCGAAACGTCTCGCAGACGTCCTCGGCGGTGGCGGCGATGTCGACCGCGACCATGTCCAGCCGCGGGGTCATCACCTCGTCCACGGTGGTGTCGGCGAGCGTGAAGACGCCAAGCAGCATGTCGCGCTGCGCCGCGCGCAGGTCGGGCTCGAGCGGTCGCGGTGTCGAGACGAGCGTGTGGAGGCCCTTGTCCACCCAGCCCAGCAGCCACAGCAGCGGCGCGAACGGCGTCAGCGTGCGCCGGGCCAGCGGCAGGGCGTCGGCGGTCAGCTGGGGCGCGATCGCAGCGAGGGCGCGCGGGGCGGCGTCGCCGACGACGAACAGGAGCGCGGCGGCGATCGCCAGATCGGCGAGCCCGCCCAGCCACGGCCGCTCCCACCAGCGCAGCATGAACGCGGCGGCCACGGCCCCGACCACGAGCAACCCCAGTCGCGCGACGTGCAACGCGCGGTGCAGCGGCACGCGCCCGGTCACGCTCGCCGGGGGCGCGTCGCCCAGGGTGTGCAGGGCTTCGCCGACCGCGGCTTCCTCGCCCAGCGCCAGCAATCCCGCCCACACCGCCGGCGCGAGCGGCACGGCCAGCCGTATCCACACCAGCGCCGTCGCGGGCTCCATCACGATGTCCCGTTGAGGAGGCGACGCACATACCGCTCCTGCCGGCGCCACATGGCGGAGCGGGTGCGGCCCGGGCCGTCGGGGTGATCGTACCCGAGCACGTGGAGCGTGCCGTGAACGGCGAGGCGGACGAGCTCGTCGCTCAAATGAGGCTTTGCCGGTTGCCGGTTGCCGGCCGTTCCGGCAACGGGCAACGCCCTCTCGGCAACGTTGTTCAGCCAGCGTCGAGCGGCTTCCGGACAGATGTACACGTCTCCGAGGATGGTCCCGTCCGGCTGCGGCAGGGCGAACGCGATCACATCGGTGAGCCCCCGGCGGCCGGTGGCGCGGCGGTTGAGCCGTCGCATCGCGGCGCCGTCGAGCAGGGTGACCTCGACTCGCGCACTGCCGGCGCGCTCCCAGGCGAGCACCCGGCGCGCCACGCGGGCGAGGCGCGTCGGGGGAGGGGGCGGGGACTCAGGACTGGCGGGCCGTCGGCTGCCAGGTCGCCGTGATGCCGCCACTGGACTCCGGGTAGTCGATACGGTTGTGGTACATCCCGGTGATGATGCGCACGAACTCCTGCTTCACCTGCTCGAGCTGCTGCAGGGTCATCGGCGCCTCGTCCAGCTGGCCGGCGTTGAGCTTGGTGCGCACGATGTGGTTGATCACTTCTTCGATTTTTTGCGGCGTCAGGTCCTCGAGCACGCGCAGCGCCGCTTCCACCGAATCGGCGAGCATCGTGATGGCGGTTTCCTTGGAATGTGGCTTGGGACCGGGGTACACGAAGTCCGACGGGTCGGGGGAGGCGCCGTCGCCGCTCTTCTTCGCGCGGTCGAGGAAGTAAGTGATCTCGGTCGTGCCGTGGTGCTCGGGGATGAAGGCAGTGACCGCCTCCGGGAGCGCGGCCTCGCGGGCCAGCACGAGACCGTCGGTCACGTGCGCCCGGATGATCTCTGCGGACTGATACGCCTTGAGCCGGTCGTGCGGGTTGCTGCCGCGCGCTTGGTTCTCGACGAAGTACTGTGGGTTCTTCACCTTGCCGATGTCGTGATAGTAGCACCCCACGCGCCCGAGCAGCCCGTTCGCGCCGATGCGGTTGCACGCTGCCTCGACCAAGTTCGCCATCGCCACGCTGTGCGCGTACGTGCCAGGCGCCTCGAGCGACAGTCGCCGCAACAGCGGCCGGCTGGGATCGGACAACTCGAGGAGGGTAAGGTCGGTCGTGATCCCCGTGAGCGCCTCAGCGAGCGGCAGCAGGAAGAAGCTGAGGCCCGCCGCCACGAGACCGTTGGCGGCGCCCCACACGCCGCGCAGCCCGATTTCGGCCACGCTCCAGCTGCCCGCGAGCCCGAGGGCCAGCGCCGCGGCGAGATAGCCGAGCGCGATGATCAGCACGGGGAGGTAGAAGTTGCTGCGTCGCCGCAGGCCCCGCACGGAGAGCGCCGCGGTGACGCCCCCCACGAGACACAGGAACAGTGCCGGCACGTCGTGGAACACCGGCTGCAGGCTGATCACCACGGCGACGATCATCGCCGCGTTCATCGACACCCGACCGTTGAACAGCACGGTCAGCATCATGGCGAGGAACGGCAGGACGATAATCTCGGGGTGCTGGGGCCAGAAGCGCGCCACCCCGGCCGCCTGGAGCAGCACGAGCCCGAAGAGGCACCCCATCAGCGTCACCTGACGCCACTCGCGGTAGGTCTCGCGGCGGTAGAACACCAACAGTACCCAGAAGATGCCCAGGACGAGGGAGTCGCGCAGCAGCGGGCCGAACACCCCCCCTACCGAACGGCTGGTCGCCGCGCCGCGTCGCACCAGGTCATTGTGCAGCGCGACCAACTTCTCGTGCGCCTCGTTGGTCACCACCTCGTGCGCGCCCACGATCCGGTCGCCGGCTCGTACGATGTACTTGCTCGGGTCGACGCTGCGGCGCAGCTCGTCCCGGCGTCGCTCCGTCTCGAGGCTGTTCAGCACCAGGGTCGGCCGGTAGAAATGGCCTGCGAGGCGGAGGTACGCGGCGGCCCCGATGCCCGACCCCTTGTCGGGGTGCACCAGCCGGGCGCGCGCGAGATACTGGGCGTACGACAGCACCTGGTCGCGCGACACCGACGTCTCGGACGAGCGCCGCCGGATGATCAGATCCGGGGCCTGCTCCACTAGCAACACGCCGGGCGGCGTGACCCCCAGACCGAGCGTGCGGTCGAACAGGTCGGTGAGCGCCCGTTCGAGGCCGCGCCGCTTCCCGCCCTTCGCGAGGTACGCCGCCTCGGCCGGCGACAGGACGACTCCCTGCTCCTTCGCCACTCGCATCACGGCCTGCGGGCCACCCTGGTCGGCGGCGTTCTGCATCGCTGCGAAGAAGGCGTGCATGGCGATCGTCGCACTGTCGAAGGCGCGCTGTTGGAACTCGTAAATCGGCTTGACGGTGCTCGCGAGCTCCTCTGCCTCCCGCGCCAGCTCCTGGTCCGTTTTATTCACCGGGAAGGTGAACGGCGTGGTCACCTCGTGCTCGGCGACCGCGCCGGGCTCGAGCAGCGGCGCCACATTGCTGGCGCTCGAGGGAAACGCCACGTAGACGAGCAGCGCCAGCCCCGGCACCCAGGCCCAGCGCACGCCGTGATAGCGCACCTGCTCCCTGCTGGGGAGGTTCATCTCAGCCCTGGGCGTCCTCGGCGTAGGCGCGGATGATGTCGCGCACCAGGCGGTGGCGGACGACGTCCGTGTCGGAGAGGTAGCAGAACCCGATGCCCTCGATCCCGGGGAGGATCCGCTCGACCTGCAGCAGGCCCGAGTCTTCGCGGTTGGCGAGGTCGATCTGCGTCTTGTCGCCCGTGATCACGGCGCGCGAGTTCACGCCCAGCCGGGTGAGGAACATCTTCATCTGCATCCCGGTCGCGTTCTGGGCCTCGTCCAGGATTACGAAGGCGTCCGACAACGTGCGGCCGCGCATGTACGCGAGCGGAGCGATCTCGATGGTGCGCGAGTCGATCGCTTTCTGCACCCGGTCGCGCGGCATCATGTCTTCGAGCGCGTCGTACAGCGGGCGCAGGTACGGGTCGACCTTCTCCTGGACGTCGCCCGGGAGGAACCCGAGGCTTTCCCCCGCTTCGACGGCCGGGCGCGCGAGTATGATCCGCCGCACCCGCTTGCGCGCGAGCGCGTCCACGGCGGCCGCCACGGCGAGGTAGGTCTTCCCCGTCCCGGCCGGCCCGATCCCGATCACGATGTCGTGCTGCGCGATCGCGTGGAGGTAGTCGCGTTGGCCCGCTGTCTTGGGCGCGATCACGCGCCGCAGCCCGGGCAGGATGATCTTGTACTCGCCGTCGGCTCCCCCCGCCCCTGCGCCCGCCCCCCCGCCCCCGCCTGGCGCCGCGCCCTGCGACTCCTCGCTGAGGACGCGATCCACATCACTCACGTCCAGCGTGTCCCCCATCCGCGCGAGGTCCACGAGCACCTGGGCGACCTGCGCGGCGCGTTCGACCGCGCTCAGCGGACCCTGTAGCGTCAACGTGTCGCCCCGCAGGGAAACGCGCACACCCAGCCGCTTCGCCAGCTCGACCAGATTGCCGTCGTTCACGCCCGCGAGCGCGAGCGGATCCACGCCCTCGGTCGATAGCCGATGCATGATGTCGTCGCTCATCGCTCCACCTTGATGTGCAACGCGCGCAGGTCAGCCGGGTTGGCCGGAGCCGGCGCGCCCTCGAACAGCGCGCGGGCGGCCGTCGTCTTCGGAAATGCGATGACGTCGCGCAACGAGCCGGCATCCGCGAGCAGCATCACGACCCGGTCGAACCCGATGGCGAAGCCGCCGTGGGGCGGCGCGCCCGCCTGCAAGCCATGGAGCAGGAACCCGAACCGGGCCTCGGCGTCCGCCGGAGCGAGCCCGAGCAGCGCGAAGATCCTCCGCTGCACGGCCGGATCGATGATGCGGATCGACCCCGAGCCGAGCTCGGTGCCGTTGTACACCGCGTCGTAATGCAGCGCGCGGCAGGCGAACGGGTCGCTGTCGAGCTTCCCCCCCGCGAGGTCGTCAGGGTGCGGTGATGTGAAGGGGTGGTGTGCGAACACCGGCTTCCCCGATTCGGGATCGGGCTCGAACAGCGGAAAGTCCACCACCCAGGCGAAGGCGTGCGCCGCCGTGGGCTTGGTGCCGAGCCGGCGGATCACCTCGCGGCGCACCCGATCGAGCACCGGTGAGGTCAACCGGTCCAGCCCTACGGCGAGCAGCGCCACATCGCCGTCCCCGACGCCCAGCGCCCCGAGCGCCGCGGCGGTGAAGTGCTTGCCGACCGAGCCCGATATTTGCTCGCCCTGGCGTTTGACCCACGCCAGTCCGGAGCCGCCCAGCTGCTTGGCGGTCTCCGCCAGCTGGTCCACGTCCTTGCGGGACAACGCGGCGCCGCCTTTCACCGCGAGACCCCGCACCCGCGCCCCGTTCTTCAGGGCCGACTCGAAGAACGGCACGCCGAGCGGGCCGACCTGGGCGGTCCAGTCGGCGATCGCGAGCTCGTAGCGCAGGTCCGGCTTGTCGGTGCCGTAGCGCTCCATCGCCTCGCGCCACGGGATGCGGGGGAACGGCCGCGCCACCCGCTGGCCCGCCTCGTCCCACAGCGCCACCAGCACGGCCTCGACGAAGCCGAGCACGTCCTCCACCCCGACGAACGACGCCTCGAGGTCGATTTGCGTGAACTCAGGTTGGCGGTCGTTGCGCAGATCCTCGTCGCGGAAGCAGCGCGCGATCTGGAAGTAGCGGTCGAACCCCGCGACCATGAGCAGCTGCTTGTAGATCTGCGGCGATTGGGGCAGCGCGTAGAACTCCCCGGGATGCACGCGCGATGGGACCACGTAGTCGCGCGCCCCCTCCGGGGTCGGCTTGGTGAGGATCGGCGTTTCGATCTCCAGGAACTCGAGCTCGGCGAGGGTGCGCCGGGCCCGCTGCAGCAGCCGGTGGCGCAGTACGAGGTTCGCCTGCATCTCCGGGCGGCGCAGGTCGAGGTGGCGGTACTTGAGCCGCAGCTCTTCGGCGGGGAGCTCCTCGCCCTTGCCGCGGGCCACCGGAATCGCCGGCGTCACGGCGGGTCCGACGACCGCGAGCTTCGACGGGTGGACCTCGACCTCGCCGGTCGCCAGCTCTGGGTTCCGCATGTTCCCGGGGCGCGCGACGACCTCGCCCTCCAGTTCGACCACCGTCTCGCTGGCCAGCCCGGCTGCGGCCCGGCGGACGTCTTCCGGCGCGCTCGGGCCGACGGCGACCTGCACGATCCCCGCGCGGTCGCGCAGATCGATGAACACGATCCCGCCCAGGTCGCGGCGCCGGTGCACCCACCCGGCCAGCCGCACCCGCTGCCCCACGTGCTGCGCCCGCAGCTCGCCGCAGCGGTGCGTGCGCCTGGACGTCCGACTCACGTTGTCTATGCTCCCTCCGCTTCGCACACGGCCCGGTAGAACTCTTCCGGTGTCCGCGCGCCCAGCAGCCGACCGCGCACCGGCTCCTGCCGCACCAGCCGGGAGATGCGGCTCAACGCCTTGACGTGCGCTCCGGCTGCGGACTCGGGCCCGGCCAGCAGAAAGAACAAGCGCACCGGCTCACCGTCGATCGTCTCGTAGGGTACCGGCGCCGGGGTCGTCCCTGCGACGACCACCAGGGCCGACAACGCGGGAGTCTTGCCATGGGGCACGGCCACACCGTACCCGATCCCGGTCGGGAACTGGCGCTCGCGCTCGAGGATGGCCCCCAGCACTTCGTCCGAGAGTCCACTGTTGCCTACCATCTCCACCAGCTCCCGGAGCACCCCCTCCTTGTCTGCGGCTTTGAGGGGTACCCGGATGCGAGCGGGAGACAGCAGCTCAGACAGGCGCACGGTCGTCCAAGTGTCCTAAACGCTTGAAGATAGTTAAGTTGGTACACGTTCGCCATGCAACGCATCTCCCTGCTCCTCGCGGGGTTCGCCCCGGCCGTGCTGTGGGGTCAACAGGGCGCCGGCACCGAGCTCTGGCGGGTCGCCGCCACCACGCTCCCCGTTCCGCCCGCCCTCGCGACGGGCGGCGCGGCCGCGTTCTGGAATCCGGCCCAGCCGACGACGCCGGAGCGCGTCAGCCTCGCCCTCGACGTGATCGAGACGGCGCCGACCGTCAACGCTTCGGGTGTGCTCGTGACTGTGCGTGCGCGCGTGGGGCCACTCGGTCGGGTGGGACTGGTGTACGGCCGCATGGGCATCGGAGATCTGGTCCGCACGTCGCTCAGCCCCGACCCCGATCCCGGCGCGATCCCGTACTACACGCAGACACTGGGCGCGAACTGGAGCGTGGCACGGGGCGGCACCGCGCTGGGGGCGACGCTCGCCTATCAGGACACGCGTCTCGACGTCCAGGGGTCCGATCGCTGGACACTCGACCTCGGCGCGCGTCATACCTTTTCGGACGCGGTGACGCTCGCCGTCGCGACGCACTGTTTCTCCCGCCTCGCCACGGCTGACCCGGCGCAGGACCTGTACGGCGGGGTCGAGCTGCGTGTGTGGCACGGCCCGCTATGGGGGAGCCGGGCGGCGGTACGCGCCCGCTACGGCGTCGCGACGGCGCACGGCTTCACGGCGGATCATCAATTCGGGGCGGGCTTCGAGCTCGGCGCGCAGTTCGCCTCCGATCTCGTGGTGCAGCGCGAAGGCAGCTACGGGCAGGCGGGGTGGCGGGCGGTCGCGGGGATGCGAGTGGGGGTCGGGCGCTATCGGGTGAGCTTCGCGCGGGACTTCGGCGTGAACGACATCGGAGCGGCCTACCGCGTGGGCCTGGAAGGGCGGATCCCGTGACGGACCTGTTGTCCCTGACCCCCGACGCGGCACGGGCCGCGCTCGCCGACTGGCTGGCGGGGGGGGCGGCGGGGGCGGGGGCGGGGGCGGGGGCGGGGCACGCCGAGCCAGGCTACCGGGTGACGCAGCTTGTGCCGCGGCTGTGGCAGCGTCCGGCCGGGTCCTGGGAGGAGGCGACCGACTTGCCGGCGGCGCTGCGCAGCCAGCTCGCCGCGGCGTTCCCGCTCGGCCGCCTCACGCTCGCCACCACCCAACTCTCGCGCGACGGGACCGAGAAGTTCCTCTGGAAGCTCGCCGACGGCGAGGCCATCGAGTCGGTCCTGATTCCCGAGGGGAAGCGCCGCACGTTGTGCATCTCGTCGCAGGTGGGGTGCGCGCTGGGGTGCGTGTTCTGCGCCACGGGGCGGATGGGATTCCGGCGCAACCTGCGGGCGAGCGAGATCGCCGGTCAGGTGCGTGAGCTGGTCCTACGCGAGGCGGGCGCGGTGCCGACCAACATCGTCTTCATGGGAATGGGAGAACCGCTGCTCAACTGGGACGCTGTAGACACGGCGCTCACGATCCTCAACCATCGGGACGGGTTCGGCATCGGGGCGCGGCACATCACGGTGTCCACTGTCGGAATCCTGCCGAGCCTCGCCCAGCTCGCCAAGCGCCCCGAGCAGTTCCGGCTCGCTCTGTCATTGCACGCGCCGACGGCCCAGCTGCGGCATGAGCTGATGCCGATCGAGAAGAAGTATGCGCTGCCCGATGTGATCCAGGCGCTGACGCAGTTCCGCCGGCGGGTGACGCTCGAGTACGTGCTGATCGGCGGGAAGAACGATTCACTCGCACAGGCCGACGAGCTCGCGAAGCTGGCGCGTCCACTCGGTGCGCTGGTGAACCTGCTGCCGCTGCATCCGGGCGGGGCGCCCGATCTCACCCCCAGCGCCCGGCCCCGCATGCTGGCGTTCGAGCGGCGGCTCAAGCGCCACGGGGTCGAGGTCGTGCTGCGCCGCAGCCGTGGCTTGGATATCAGCGCGGCGTGCGGCCAGCTACGGGTGGAATTGGAGGCGCGGCGCAAAGTCCGACCCCAGGAGCACGCTCGCGTCGAATAGCTTGGTGCTGTCCACCTGAACGACGACCCGCCCCACGCCGAGCGCCCGGCGGATGCGGTCCCCCGTTCCAGCGACCACCGAGCGGCGGATCACGATGCGCGTGGTGTCGAGCGTGCCCATCGCCGCGGGTGCATTCCCGAGGGCCACGACGTCGATGCCCGCCTGCCGCAACACCCGCGTGCCGGTCCTGGCGAGCCCGGGCTTGCCGCTGGCGTTGAGCACCTCGACGGTGAGGCGCGGGCCCTCCTGTCCCGGGACGGGGAACGCGGTGGCCCGGGGGGGCCGCTCGTCGTGGCAGCCGGCGAGCCCGACGATGAGCGCGCTCAGCGCGAGGCGAGCGAGTTCCAAAACCCCACCGTCGCCGGCATGAGTGGCCAGCCGGAGCGGAGCACCCACTCGATGCGCCGGCGCGCGACCTCCTGCAGCACGGCGTCCCGCTCGCGCGGCACTCGCGCGGCGAGCGCGGCGCGGTCCGCCAGGTCGAGCTGGCGGCCGGGCTCGAGAAAGTCGGCGAGGTAGAGCATCCGGCCGACGTCGTCCCAGTGGACGTACCCGAACGTGTGGTAGCGAACGGCATCGAGCACACCGCGATCGCGTTCGCCGTCGTGGGCGGCGCGGGCCGCCGCGCGCGGCCCGTGGGCGAGCTCGTCGGAGCGGGGCTCGTCTCGCAAGGCGTCATGCAGCCAGGCGGCCCGGAGCCAGCGGTCGCGCTCGGCGTCCGGGACGCCCATCGCCCTGGCCCACTCGTCGAGCAACGCCGCGACCCGCTCGATGTGCGCGCGTCGGTCCGGGGTGACGACCGCCCAGGGGGGGAGGCTCACGCCGCGCCGCGTGCGCGAGTGAACTCGCGGCTCGGCACTGCCGGTAAACCGGCGCGTCCCGGCGAGCGCCCCGGCCCGTTCACGGGCAGGGCCGAGCCGCGGCTTGAGCCGCGGATCTCACGGGGCGCGCACGGCCACATCGCCTGCGATCCCCTCCCCCAGCACCACGTTGTCGATCAGCCGCGTGGCGCCGACCTGCGCGGCGATCACGACCACCGAGCGAGCGTCGACGCGGGCCACCGGGCGCAGCTGCTCGTCGACCAGCTCCAAGTATCCCGGGCTGACGCCCGGGGCCATGAGCGCCTGCATGCCGCGCCGCTGGAGCGTTTTGGGATCGGCCTCGCCCGAGCGCCAGGCCTGCTCCACCGCGCGCAGGGCGCGCGACAGCGCGAGCGCCGCGCGCCGCTGGTCGGCGTCGAGATAGCTGTTGCGCGAGGAAAGTGCCAGCCCGTCCAGCTCGCGTACCGTCGGCGCGATGTCGACCTCGAGGCCGAAGTCGAGATCCGCCGCCATGCGCCGCACCAGCATCGCCTGCTGAAAGTCTTTGCGGCCGAACACCGCGACGTCGGGCTCTACGATGTGAAACAGCTTCGCCACCACCGTCAGGACGCCGGCGAAGTGTCCGGGCCGCGCGGCGCCTTCCAGCGTGTCGGCCATCGGCCCGGGTGCGACCCGCACCAGCGGCTCCGCCGGGTACATCGTCTGCACCTCCGGCACGAACAGGCAGTCCACGCCGCGCTCGGTGGCGAGCGCTCGATCGCGGGCCAGGTCGCGGGGGTAGTTCGAGAAGTCTTCTTTGGGACCGAACTGGAGCGGGTTGACGAAGACGCTCAGGACGACGCCGTCGGTCCGCTCTTTGGCGCGGTCCACGAGGCGCAGGTGCCCTTCGTGCAGCGCTCCCATGGTAGGCACGAACCCGAGGCGGCGCCCGCGGGCGCGCTCGGCGCGCGACCAGGCGCGCATGTCCTTCGGGGCGGTGATCTCGTGCATGGTGGATTGAAACAAACGAGGGGAGGCGGCGCTGCGGTAGAGGTTCACACCACCGTGTCTAGGAAGAGCGGCGCCGGAATCGGCTGCTCCGTCGCTCGAGATCGTCCGGGGCGTGGTCGTCGTGTCGCTCTGCGAGGTCGGTCGGCGCGCTCGGGCTCGAGAAGGTTCCCACCAGCGCGTCGAACACGTCGTGGAACGATGGGGGGCGGTGCCTTGCTAGCATCTCCATGCCACGTCGCAGCACCTCGGCGCGGGACACGCCCAGCTCCCGCGCCAAGCGGTCGAGCGCGGCGCGCTCGGCGCGTGTCAGATGGACCTGGATGGGTTCGCGAACCCGGTTCGCTCGCGGGGGCACAGAGGTCTCCCTATCAGTGATATTGCGATATAAATGTTGATATAAATGTATGGAAGACCCGCCGCCGGGGCACGGATCACACGTACCGGTGCGAGGCGAGGCCACGCGGTCGTGCGCGCTGTCCACGAAGGCGGACGCGTCCTCGTCTAGCAACCAGATCCCGGGAATGAATGCGAGGCGGGCGCTCGGCGCCATGAGGCGACGATTCGGCACAGGTACGCCAGAGCCGAGGTGTCGCCTCTCACGGTCGCGGAGGACTAGTGGAGCTGACCCTTCAGGCGAAGCGGAGTTCGGAAGTAGACCATCCTGGTACGCTTCACCCCGGGTTCGCGACCGATCCGAGACACGAGCGCGTCTACTTCGGCCAGCGTCGGCCCTGGATCAGGCACTTGAATGACGTGACGTTTCCCCCGATTTAGGCCAGGTCAGGATCGGAGGATCGCCTCTGAGGAGTGCCCCTCCTCGGGGGTGAAACACGCCGCGTACTCGGCGGGAGTGCGTTGGCCCAGGCCGCGGTGCGGACGCTCCGTGTGATAGTC
>DASPXE010000123.1:0-14816 GCA_035637455.1 Gemmatimonadales bacterium | reverse complement strand
GCGTCCTCGCCGTGGCAGCGGTAGCAGTACACGTGGAACCACTTCCACCCCTGGTAGATCGAATCCGACACCAGCAGGCTGTCCCGCACGGTGCGCGTCGGGGCGGCGGTGCCCGAGGGCGTGCCGTGCGGTGCGGCCGGGCCCGCCGTTGCCCCCAGGTCGAGCAGGGGAACGCTGTACTCCCGCAGAATCGCGGTGATCTCGCTCTTGCGACGATCGATCACGGAATCGAGCCGCGCCTTGAGCTCCTTGTCGCGGTGCCGCACGGCCATCGCCATGCTGAACGCGAACGGCATGCCCGAGACTGCATCCGAGTCGGGGAGCGCCACCATGGTCAGCGGCACGGGCTGGCGCTTGACCCAGTAGCCGGCCAAAGGTCCCCACACGATCGCCACGTCGATGGAATCTTTCGCGACCGCCCGGATAATGTCGTCGGGGTGGTCGGCTTTGGGGTCTGGGTTAAGGAAGTTCCCGAAGCCGACCAGGCCCACGATGCCGCGCGCGCCCAGCGCGTGCGCCGGCGGCGTGTTGGTGTAGTCGTACCCGATGATGTTGACGCCGATCTTCAGGTGTTTCAGGATCGTGTCATCGAGCGAGCGGATCTGGAGGCCGCGGCCGGCGCGGTAGACGAAGAAGTAGGCGGAGCGGTAGTACGGCTGTGTGGTCGCTACCGGGTCGAGCCCCACCGGTGCCTGGATCATGACGTCGCAGAAGCCGCCCAGGATCGAGTTTCGCAGCACGCCACGCCGGCTGGGCCACCAGTAGTTGACCACCCTGGCGTTCAAGTCCTGGGCGACGACGTGCGCGATCTTGTTCTCGAACCCTTCTTCGTGGTCGTTCGAGAAGGGCAGGTCGAACGGGTCGGCGCAGATCCTCAGCTCCTGGTCGGGGTTCGGCGCGCTCGCCATGAGGGCCACGGCTGCTGCACCGAGCAGGCAGGCTGCCGCGAGTTTGGTCCGAGTGAGAATCATCGCTCTCCCTGTTGGTCCGACGGATGAAGCAACACCCGGTGCCGGAGCGCGTTCGCTCCAGCACCGGGTGTCGTACTACGCCTTCACTGCCTTGCGACTAGAGCCCGAACACCAACAGCGTGCCGCCGGCGTTCGACATGTTCGTGTAGTCGCTGAACGCGCCGATCGCGCCCAGCGCCGCCGTCGGATCCTCGGTCCCGATGCCGAGCGCCACACCGGCGCCGGCCCAGCCACCGATCCCTGAGAGCACGGCGACGTACTGCTTGCCGTCCGGCCCGAGGTAGGTCATCGGGTTGCCGATGATGCCCGAGGGACACTTGAACCGCCACAACTCGGTCCCGGTCGTGGCATCCACGGCCTTGAGCCAGCCTTCCATCGTGCCGTAGAACACGATGCCCGAGGCCGTGGCCAGTGCACCGCCGTACGCCGCGAGGTTCTCCTTGATCGACCACTTGATCTTCCCGACGGTCGGATCCCAGGCGATGAACGCGCCACGGTTGCCGCCCGGGCCCGGGAACATCCGCACGATCGCGCCGACGTAGGGCTGACCGGCCGAGTACTTCACCTCGACGCCCTCGTAATCCATGCAGATGTTGTTCGTCGGGACGTAGAAGAGGTGAGTCTGCGGCGAGTAGGCGGAGGGCTGCTGATCCTTGAAGCCGATGGCGGCCGGGCAAATCCCCTCGGTGTTCTTCTTCGAGGTAGTCCCGAATTGCGCATTGCGCACCGGAACGCCCGTCGTCAGGTCGATCTTCGAGGCCCAGTTGACCTGCCCAAACGGCTCGGCGACGAGCACCTTGCCGTTGGTCCGGTCGATCGTGTAGCCGAAGCCGTTGCGGTCGAAGTGCGCCAGCGCCTTCACCGGCTTCCCGCCGATCGTCAGGTCGACGAGGACGTTTTCATTGACGCCGTCGTAGTCCCACTCGTCATGCGGCGTCATCTGGTACGCCCACTTCGCTTCGCCGTTGTCCGGATTGCGGGCGAAGATGGTCATCGACCACTTGTTGTCGCCGGGCCGCTGATCGGGGTTCCACGTTCCCGGGTTGCCCGAGCTGTAATAGAACAGGTTCAGCTGCGGATCGTAGGAGTACCAGCCCCACGTGGTCCCACCGCCGTGCTGCCACTCATCCCCCTGCCAGGTCGAGACGCCCAGGTCCTTGCCGCGCATCGACGGATAGTTGGGGTTTGCGTCGCCGACGATCTTTACCTCGGCATCTGGGCCGGTCGAGTAGGCCCGCCACAGCTCCTTGCCGGTGTTCACGTCGTACGCCGTCACCCGCCCGCGCACGCCGAACTCACCGCCCGAAATCCCCGCGATCACGATGTCCTTGATCACGATCGGAGCGTTGGTCATGGTCGAGCCGGTCTTGTAGTCGGCGTTCGGGACGCGCCAGATCTGCTTGCCGTTCTTCGCATCCAGCGCCAGCAGATCGCCAGCCAGCAGCTCGATGAACAGCTTGCCGCTCGGATGGTAGGCGAGGCCGCGGTTCACCAGGTCGCAGCAGGCGATCGGCTTCGCCTCGGGCGGCTGGGCCGGCACAGTCCGCCAGATCATCGGCGCGCCGGGCTTCGTGAGATCGAGCGCGGCGACGGCGTTCGGGAAAGCGCTGTGCACATACATCACATTGTTGATCACCAGCGGGTTGCCCTCGTGGCCGTTCAGGACGCCGGTCGAGAACGTCCACGCGGCCTTGAGGCTCTTCACATTCGCCTTATTGATCTGGGTGAGCGGACTGTAGCGCTGCAGGTCGGGCGTCCGACCCGTCATCGTCCACTCGCCCGGACTCTGGGCGACGGCGGACGCCGCGAGCACCATCATGCTCGCCGCGATGCCGCCGGACAGCAGTTTGAAGCGGTTCATAGCTGACCTCATGTTGAGGATGAGGGTGGTGAGAAACGGATCATGCAACTCGTCTGTCAGCGTTCGCGACCCTCGCGGGCAACGTCCGGGGGCCCGCGTTCGCGACAGGCCACAGCCATCGTCCGACTACCTCCCGTCTAGGGATAGCCTCCAGAGATAGTGGTTATATCCCCCGGTGCAGTGACTGTCAATCGACCCCAATAGGCCCGAGTTTTCAGGCTGAAACGGGGCTCGCCCCGCGCCACACGCGCGCCCCGGCGGCGCTGAACCCGCCTTCGTACACGGTCCCGCCGGGGCCGAGGATGGCTCGGACCCGCTCCGCGAGCGCCTGGGACGCAGCCGCGTCCCCCACGATCCCGTAGGCGGCCGGCCCCCAGGAGCTCTGACCCACGCCGATCGCTCCCGACTGCCGCAGCCGCTCGACCAGCTCGCCCGTCTGGCCCGGTGCAAACACGCCGCCTTGGGCCGGCGCGAACCACCCCCCGGTGATGCGCTGCACCTCGGTCAGCGCCGCCCCGAAGGCGGCGAGGTCGGCCACGGCCACGGCGGGGAGCAGCTGCATCAACACGAGGTGAGCGACGCGCGCCACCTCGCTCGCGGCCGGCGGCGGGAGCCGCCCGAATGCCGCCGCCTCTTCGTCACCCGCGAGCCCGGGCTTCCCTTCGGGGACGACGACCACGCAGCGCCACGTCGCGGGAATCGGCAGCCGGGCGAGGAGCGGAGCGGGCGTGTCGTCGCCCGGCTTGCGCCCGCCCTCGAGCACGAGCCCACCGAACGCGAACGTCCACGTACCAACCGCCGACCGCCGCCCCCGGTCCACGGCGCGCGCCAGGGCCGTCGCATCCGTCGGCAGCGCGTACAGCTCGGCGGTGGCGCGCGCCACGGCCAGGGCGAGCTGGGTCCCCGACCCGAGCCCCGCATGCGCGGGAATGGTGCGGTGCAAGCAGAAGTGCACGCGGGGCTGGATGTCGTGGTGGGCGGCGAACCGCTGGGCGAACGCGAGCGCCCGCGTCGCGTCGGGGCCCTCCGCGCGGAGCTCGGGGGCGGGGCGCGCCTCGAGCAGCAGCGACGGCGCGGGGACCGCTGCACCGATGCCGCCGAACCGCCGCCCCAGATCGCCCCGCAGATCGAGGACCCCGAAATGGAGGCGGGCCGGCGCCTCGACGAACACGGGGAACGCCCGCTCGTTCATCGGGACGCGGTCTCGGTGCGCCCCAACGGCGCGGTGCGCACATAGTCCGACAGCAGCGCCATCGCCTCGCGCTCGCGCGGACCCGCCGTCTTGTCCACGATCACCTGCAGCCGGGCGAACTCGTCGCGGATCTGCTCGGCCGGCAGGAGATGGGTGCGGGTGGCCAGGATCGCCGCCTCGAGCACGGCGTGGCGCGCCCGGTTGAAGCCCAGGAACTCGCGCCGGAACCCCCGGTGCGCTACGGCGGTGACGACGCGTGCGCGCGGCGGGGTGGCGTCGAGCGAGCGCACCTCGACCTCTCGCCACGAGCAAGCTGCTTCGAGCACCACGCCGCGGACGGCCGTCGCCGGGACCGCCGGGAACCGGACGGTGGCGATGGCGCCCTGCGCGAACAACATCACGTCGTCCGTCAGGTTCACGACGGCCGCCCCGGTGTCGCGGAGGTTCTTGAACGTCGTGGTCTCGAGGAACGGCTTGATGACGATCTCCTGCTCGCCCCACTCGACGCCCATCGGTGCGAAGTTGGCCGTCCCGGCGGAGTCGAGCGTGGTGAGAATCGACTCGATGATCACCGCACCAATTCCACGGGGGGCGGGGCGCGCGCGCCGTCGGCGCGGTCGGGGAGCCCGTCGGTGCGCGCGGTCGCGCCGTGGAGGAAGCGGTCGAGCAGGAGGTACCCGTGTTCGGTGAGCACCGATTCAGGATGAAACTGCAGGCCGATCACCGGGTGGCGTACGTGCTCGACCGCCATGATCTCGCCGTCTTCGGCGGTGGCAATGACGGAGAGCTCCGGGGGGAGGCCCGCCCGCGCGACGGCGAGGGAGTGGTAGCGCGCCGCTCGGAACGGGTTGGGCAGCCCGGCGAAGATCCCCCGGCCGGCGTGATGGATGCACGACGCCTTGCCGTGCATGGGGCGGCCGGCCCGCACGATCCCCGCCCCGTAGGCCGCGCCGATGCACTGGTGGCCGAGACAGACGCCGAGGATCGGCGTCGTGGGACCGAACCGTCGCACCACGTCCGTCGAGATCCCCGCCTCGCCCGGCGCGCACGGGCCCGGGGAGATGATGATGTGCGAGGGTCGGAGCCGCTCGATCTCCTCGTACGACGTAGCGTCATGGCGTCGGACAACCGTCTCTTCCCCCAGCTCGCGCACGTAGCGGGCGAGGTTGTAGACGAAGGAGTCATAGTTATCGATGAGCAGGATCATGGCTTGAGGGCAGCGATCAAACCGCGGGCCTTGTCGAGCGTCTCCCGGTACTCCTGCTCGGGGTCCGAATCGGCCACGATGCCGCCGCCGACTTGAAAATACACGTCGCGGCCGACCACCAGATAGGTCCGAATCACGATGCTGGCGTCGAGGGCCCCGGTGGCACTCAGGTAGCCGATCGAGCCGCAATACACGCCACGCTGCGTAGGCTCGAGCTCCGCGATGATCTGCATCGCCCGCACCTTGGGCGCGCCGGTGATGGAGCCTCCGGGAAACGCCGCGCGCAGCAGGTCCAGCGCATCGTGCTCTCGGGCGAGTTCCCCCACCACAGTCGAGACGAGGTGGTGCACGGTCTGGTAATGCTCGAGCGCGAACAGCTCGGGGACGTGGACCGTGCCGGGGCGGCAGACGCGTGAGAGGTCGTTCCGCAACAGGTCCACGATCATCACGTTCTCGGCCCTGTCCTTGTCGCTCTCGGCCAGGGCCAGGGCGAGCGCCGCATCGTGCTCCGGGCCGACCCCGCGCGGTCGCGTGCCCTTGATGGGACGCGTTTCGACGCGGCGGTCATCATCGACGCACAGGAAGCGCTCAGGAGACGAGCTGACCACGACGACGTCGCCGAAGGCGAGGTACGCCGCGAACGGCGCGGGGTTGCGCCGTCGCAGGCGGCGGTACAGCTCGAACGGCGTCCCGGCGAGCGGCGCCTCGAGTCGCTGCGACAGGTTCGCCTGGAAGATGTCGCCGGCGTACACGTACTCGATGACGCGCGCGACGGCGTCCAAGTACCCGGCGCGGGTAAAGTTCGAGCGTAAGCCTGGAACGTCGGGGACGGGGTAGGAGGGCGCGGCGGCGCGATCCGGACGGCGCGGGTCGGGGTCTCCCGGAGCGGCTGCGTATTTTTGTCGCGCCGGGAGATCCCGACCCCTGCCGTCCGGATCGGACCGACCGCTCGCCAACCTCTCCTTCACGAACGCCAGCCGCCGGGCCGCCCGCCCGCGCCGCGCCGTTCCTTGCTCGGGGATCCCCGTCGAAATCACCCACGCCCGCTCCGTCTGGTGGTCCCAGGCGATGACCCAGTCGTACAGGCCCAGCATCACGTCCGGGATCGCGAGGTCGTCGTAGCGCGGCCGCGGGATGCGCTCGAGCTGCGCGCCCCAATCGTAGGCCACGTAGCCCGCCGCCCCCCCCTGGAACGGCGGAATTCCGGCGAGCGGTTGCGTGGCGCACGGGGCGAGCAGCGACCGGATGTGAGCCAGCGGATCCGCGGCAACGCGGGTCCAACCGGCGGCGTCGAGCTGCTGCGTGAGCGCGCCCTTCGAACGGACGATCGTCGCCGGGTCCGCGACGAGGAAGGAGTACCGGCCCGTCTGCGCCGGGTGGGTGGCGCTGTCGAGGAAGAGCAGGCAGGGCAGGTCCGCGAACCGCGCGCACGTGTCGACGGGATCGGGGGCGGGGACGAGCTCTTCCACCACGGGCATGACGTCGCTCACGCTCCGCCCTTCGCCTTGCGCCGCTCGCGGGATCGTTTGGACCGCTGCGTGAGCTTCACGTGCTCGGGGCCGCGGTCGTCCGGGGGCGTGAGGTACCCCCACTGCAGTGCCCCCTCTTGCCGGTAGTTCTTGCCGAGCGTCAGGGCGAGTTGCGCCTTCATCAGCTCACGACCGAGGTAGAAGGCGTGGGTGGCCTCGTCGACGCCGAGCCGGGCAAAGATCTCCTGTATGTCGGTTCCCCGCACAAACAGCTCGTCGTTGAAGACGGTGATGACGTCGCGATCGGCGAAGATCCGGAAGTTCGGGTCGGTCACTCTGGCCTGCAGCTCACGCAGCTCGGTTTCGTGGTAGGCGAGGATCGTGGGATCCTGGAGCGTGACCAGCCGGTCGTCCACGCCCTTCGGGAGCGACTTTTGTGTGATGGCGTAGTGCATGAGGCGGCGCGCGATGTCGACTTCACGCACCACGCCGCGGGCCCAGGGGATGACTTCGGTCGTGAGGACCGCTCGCACGCCCATCTCCTCGCAGATCGCGATCAGCAGGGCGTTCACCCCCGTCGTGTCGGCCGCAGTGAGCTCCGTGATGTTACCGATGCCCATGAACAGCGGCGCGGCGGGGTAACGGCGGCGCACGGCGGCGAAGCGCTCGAGCGAGGCGAAAAAGCCGAAGCCGATCGGCTCGATGACGGGGTCGATCAGGTACGTCACGCCCCAGCGCTCGAGCGCCGCGATGCTCGGCTCTAGCGTCTCGATGCCCTGGCCGAAGTCGGGGATCACGACTACGCGCGTCTTCGTGCCCCCGAAGTCCCGTGCCACGTCGAGGTTGGACCGGTTGACGGACAGCACGAGCTCCGCACCGGCCGCCACCGCCGTACCGATCTCGCCGACATCGAACGAGTCGACGCTCACCCGCATCCCGGCGCCGACGAGCTCCTGCACCACGTCCGCGAGCTCGGGGAAGGCGCGGCCGGGGGTGCAGCCGATGTCGATGACATCGGCGCCACTCGCCCGGTAATGCTCGGCCTCGCGCCGCAGCGCGTCGCGCGCGAGCCGCGGGGCGTTGTTCACCTCGGCCACGATTTCGATGTCGTACGCCCCATACTCCCGCGCGAGCGCCGCGCGCCCGAAGTACTCGGGGATCTGGCGTAGGTCCTTCGGGCCTTTCTCCACGCGCACCCCCACGCGCTCCGCGATGACGGCGCCCTCTCCCTCGCACAGCCCCGGGATCAGCACGAGGTCGGTGCCCGGCGGTACCGCCAGGAAGCGCGCGATCCACGGCGTCGTCATCAGGGCCGCCACCGTGATCTTCATGACCGCGATGTCGTAGGCGAACGCCGGTGCCATCTCGGCCAGCGTGCGGCGGAGCGCGGGCTCGGCGAGGGTGCCCGTGACGAAGAGCACTCGCCGGGGTCCGGCGTCCGCCGGGGCGGGCGTCACCGCGGGTCGCCCGACCGCACGAACTTGTTGGGCGTGCCCTCGAGGGCGCCGCCCTTCGGGCGCCACAGCACCGATTCCTCGATCTTGCGCGCCAGCTCGAAGTCCTTGTCGGTAATCCCGCCGGCGGCGTGGTTCTGGAGCTTCACGATCACCCGGCCCCACGTAACCGACAGGTCGGGATGGTGGTACGCCGCCTCGGAGACGTAGCCAATCGCGTTCACCAGCATCAGGGTCGTCGGCCAGCCGTCCGTCTTATAGGTGCGACGGATCCAGCCATCTTCGTACCACCACCCGGGGAACTCCTTCAGCTTCTGCTCGATCTCGGCGTCGCCGTAGGTCGGCTCTTTCTGCGCCATACTAATCTCCTTGTCCGGAGGCTAGACGACGCCCCCGCCGTTGATCAGCAACATCTGACCGGTGATGTAGGAAGCCGCCTCTGAGGCGAGGTACACCGCCGCGTAGGCGATGTCGTCCGGCGCGCCCCAGCGTCCCAGCGGGATAGACCGGGTGATGCGCTCCTTCACCGCGGCGTCGAGCGTGCTGCCGTACGCGGTCTCTATCCAGCCCGGTCCGAGCACGTTGACGCGGATGTGGGGCGCTACCGACTGCGCGAGCGCTCGGCTGAAGGAATACACCCCGCCCTTCGCGGCGCAAAACACCTCGCCGTACCCGCCCTTCATCCCGGTGAGCACGTGGTCCCATGACATGTTGAGGATCACGCCCCCCGGAGGCTGGGTCCGCATCAGCTCCACGGCCTTCCAGGAGGCGAGCACCGTGCCCCGCAGGTCCACGGCGAGCAGCCGATCGAGCTTCTCCACCCAGGACCGCCCCTCCCGGCTCCCGCCCCGCTCGCCCGTGAGGATGTCGGCGCCCGCATTGTTCACCCACACGTCCACCCGGCCGAACGCGCCGCGCACACCAGCCACGAGCGCCTCCAGGTCCCGCGTCTCGGTCACGTCAGCGTGCAGAGACTCGGCGCGGCGCCCGTGCGAGCGAACGCCCTCGGCCGTCTCGTCCGCGCCGCGACGGTTCGCGCGATACGTCAGGGCCAGGTCGGCGCCGGCTTCCGCGCACGCGAGCGCGATCGCCCGGCCGATGCCGCTCGAGCCACCGGTGACGACCACGACCTTACCGGCGAGCGTCGCGTCGGCGGCGCCGGGCGCCGCACTGCGCCGCCCCGCCTGGAGCGTCCCTTCCGGCTGTCGCTTTGACATCGGGACTCCGCTGCCCTCACTTCACGATCGTCAGGCCGTGCGGCACGGCGCCCGAGAAGACATAGGCATACAGCAGGACGATCACGCCGACGATGGCGCCCAGCGCAATGGAATGCCAGAACACGTGCCGGAAAATCATGCCCTCGTTGCCGACCTGATTGGTCGCCGACGTGGCCACGGTGATGGACTGCGCATCCACCATCTTGCCCATCACGCCGCCCGCCGAGTTGGCCGCACACATCAGGATGGGGTCGAGCTTGAGCTGTTCCGCGGTGATCCGCTGCAGGCTACCGAACAGGGCGTTGGACGAGGTGTCGCTACCCGTCAGCGCCACGCCCAGCCAACCCAGATACGTGCCGAAGAAGGGAAACAGCCAACCGGTGCGCGTGAATGCCAGACCGAGCACGGCATCGAGTCCCGAATAGCGAGTCGTGAACCCCAGTCCCAGCATGAAAGAAATCGCGATGACCGCCAGCTTCATGCGCTTCAGCGTGTACCAGAAGATCTTCACGAGCTGGACCGGCCCCACTCCGAGGACGAGACCCGCGATGATCGCGGCGATGAAGCAG
This sequence comes from Gemmatimonadales bacterium, assembly GCA_035637455.1. Lineage (GTDB taxonomy): Bacteria > Gemmatimonadota > Gemmatimonadetes > Gemmatimonadales > GWC2-71-9 > 20CM-4-69-16. Next base: position 4,876 of record DASPXE010000123.1, on the reverse strand, counting down.
CCGGTCCCCGTGGCCGAGAGCCAGTTGAAGTCGTACCGCGCCGCCTCCGGTGTCAGCTTGGTCACGACCGGAGCGGCGCGCGTCACCGCATTGTGGAGCAAGGGGACGTTCCAGATCGGCGTGGTGGCCCGGTTGATGGCGCCCTTGATGGACGGCAGTCCCCACAAGAACACGAAGACGGACAGGATCGCGAACGGCATCCAGGCCTTGACGATCTGTCCCGCGGTGTGCTTACGGACGACCGCGGCGTTCGCTCTCGGCTGTCCCGCTGGAATCGCGGCACGCTCCTCCTCGAACCTCCAGACCTGTTTCGGCCGCCAGAACCGCAGGAAGGCCACCGTCGCGACCAACGAAACGACGCCCCCCGCGATGTCGACGAGGTTCGAATCCACGTGGTTGGACCAGAGATACTGCGTCACGCTGAAGGACGTCCCTACCACCAGGATGGCGGGCAGCACCTCGAACGTTTCCGCCCAGCCCACCATCGCGCGTACCAGCCAGAAGGGCACGATGATGCCCGTGATGGGCAGGATGCGGCCGATCATGGCGCTCAGGTCGGACTCCGGCAGACCCGACACGGCCGCCAGCGTGTGTACGGGCGTCCCGATCGCGCCCCATGCGACGGGCGATGTGTTCGCGATCAGATTGAGCGCCGCCGCATGGAACGGCTTGAATCCCAGGCCGATCATGAAGGCCCCCGCGATCGCCACCGGAGCCCCGAACCCCGCCGCCCCCTCGATGAAGGCGCCGAAGCAGAACGCCACCAGCAGGAGCTGAAGCCGCCGGTCCGGGGTGATCCCGGCCACCGACTCCTTCATGATCTCGAACTGGCCGGTGTGTACCGAGATGTCGTACAGGTACACGGCGGCGAGAACGATCCAGGCAATCTTGACCACGCCGAATGCCACGCCGTAGAGGAAACTCATGCCCGCCAGCGGGAACGGCATCCCGAAGACCGCGACGGCGACGAGGACGGCTGTGCCGGCGCCGGCAATCGCGCACCAGTGCGGCTTCAGTTGCAGCCCGGCGAGCAAGCCGAACAGCACCAGGATCGGTAATGCCGCGACGAGAGTGGACAGGAGCCAATTGTGCAACGGATCGTAAACCTGGGTCCACGCCATGGCTCGCTCCTTGGATGTGACAGCGGCTTCCAGGGCACGTGCTGTCGTTTTGACATCGGGTCTCCGGAAGCCTAAGCTATCGGCGGATTTGGGACACCCACAAGGGAGCCACCGCACGTGCAGCTGCTCGTCAGCGTCGCCGATGCGTCCGAAGGGCGCGCCGCCCTGCTCGGCGGCGCGGACGTGATCGACGCGAAGGACCCGCGGGAGGGCGCCCTGGGCGCCGTGCGACGGGAGGTGTTGGGGGAGCTCCGCGCCGCGGTCGGTGCCGGCCGGCCCCTGAGCGCGGCGCTCGGGGACTCTGGACCCCCGGTGCTGGTCGAGTGCCGCGCCCGCGCGGCCGCGCGTCTCGGGGCGACGTTCGTGAAGGTAGGATTCCGGGGCGCCGCCACCGTATCGCAGGCGCGCCGGCGCGCGGCGGCGGCACGCCGCGGTGCGGGCGAGCGCACACGGGTGGTCCTGGTCGCCTACGCCGACTGGCTGCGCGCCGACAGCCTCGGGCCCGGCCCGCTGCTCGAGCTGGCGGTGGAGATCGGCGCGGCGGGCGTGCTGCTCGACACTGTGGCCAAGGATGCGGGCTTGTTCATGCTGCTCGACCCAGCGGCAGTGGGCGATTGGGTCGCCGCGGCGCACGCGGCCGGCCGGTTCGCCGGTCTCGCGGGCAGCCTGCGGGGAACGGACTTCGCCACGGCGCGCGCGCTGGGCGCCGATCTCGTCGGCGTGCGGGGCGCGGCATGCGTCGGCGGGCGCACCGGCCGCGTCTCGCGCGGGCGCGTCGCCGCGCTGTCAGCCGTGGCGCGCGCGGCGCCCCCGGTCGCTGCCACCGCCCTCGTCTAGCGCCACGTCGAGCTGCCCGAGGTCGTCGGCCGTGATGATGAAATGCTCCACTCCCGGCGGCAGGGTACGCAGGAAGAAGGGATCGACGAGCTTGCGTGGGTCGCCCCCTGCCGGTTTGATCAGGACGATGCGCCGGGCGCGGAGCACGCCGGCTAGCCAGGCGGCGATACTGTCGCTGGTGATTTCCCAGCTGTGGGGGAGCGGGTCGGCCGTCCGGACCCAGCGGTACGGCGCGAGCACGGGCAAGCGGCCGGCTTGGCGCGCGGCCGCGATCTCCGGCTCCTGCTCAACGAGCACCGCGCCCGGAAGCCGAGCGGTGAGGGCATGGGCGTATTGGTCCATGCCGAGCACGGCCATCCAGTGCGCCGCGTCTTCGCCGATCCTCATCCGCCGGAACATGGTGCGAACGGCCTCGGCGAACGGCCCGCCGCCGGGCACGATGACGAGCCGGCGTCGCGGACCGAAGGCCGTGAGCGCCTCGATGACGAGATCGAGCGCGCCTGCTTTGCTCAGCAGTCCGCCGCCGACCTTCACGACCGTATGGACAATGCGCGGCTCGTCCGTCACGCGGGCACCGGTTTCGCGCCGAGCTGCGCCGCGAGCAGCAGCGCCACCGCCGCCGCCGGCGCGTGGCGGGCGGCGGGGCCGAGCGCAGCCGAGAGGTGCGTGACCCGAAGGGCGGCGCGTCGGGCCGCCTCTGCAGCCAGGAAGTCGCCCAGGCCGGTGACGACGGCGAGCGTGAGCGCGGGATGACCGCGGCGCACCTGTGCGACGGCTGCGGTGATGCGCGCCGCCTGAGCGTCCCACAACCCGTCGGCGATCGCATCGATCGCGGCCTCGTCGAGCATCTCGCGATCGCCGCACACCACTCGCGCGAGCCGCTCGCCGGCCAGCTCTCGTGTCACCGGGCGCCCGTCGGGCGTGGGGACGGAGTAGTCCAGCGGCGCCAGCTGGCCCCGCCAAACGTGGACGTCGCCTGCGAGGGCGAACCCCTCCGCCGACACACCGGTCGGCCGCCCGCCGAGCGGGACGGTGGCAGCGATGGCCTCCGCCGGCGTGCGGAGCGCGCCCGTGTACACGAGCTCTTGCTCACGCAGCCGCTCGGGGTCCGTGCGGCCGAGGGCGGCGGGGACGCCTCCCACGATCGGGACGATGTCGGTCGTGGTGGACCCGACGTCGATCAGAATGCAGTCCGGGAAGCGGCGGGCCACGAGGCGCGCCGTGGCCGCCCAGTTCGCCGCCGCGACGGCGAGCGGGTCGCGGCGCGCCTCATCCGGCGTGCGCCAACCACCATCCACGGCGTAGACACGCACCCATCCGTCCGGGAACGCCCGCGTGACGGCGTCGAGCACGAACGCGACGCCCTCCCGCTTGGTGCGGAACAGCTGCGACAGCTCGGCGGTCATGGTGACGCCGTGGGCGTCGCCCGGCCGCGCGCCGAGCTCTCGCGCGAGGCGGCCGAGCAGCGGCGCGAGCCCGGCGGGGTCGCGCTGGATCTCGTATGGCACCGCCCGGACGGCGACAACGCGGGTCCCCGCGACGCGTGCCGCCTTCGTGTTGACGCCGCCGATGTCCCAGCCGAGCACCTCCTTCATACGCGGGCTCTCCCGAGGGCGTTGCCGTGCGCGTGATCCCGGCGCTCGATCTCCAGGCGGGTCGCGCCGTGCTGGCGCACGGCGGCCTGCGGGACGCCTACGCGCCGGTCGAGTCGGTACTGGTGGCCTCCCGGCGGGCGGGAGACGCACTCGCGCTGGCACGCGCGTTCCGTGAGCGGCTCGGCTGCGACGAGTGCTACGTCGCGGACCTCGATGCGATCACGGGCGGGGAGCGGCAACGCGTCCTGGTGAAGGCGCTCGCCGGTTTGGCCGGCCGAATGCTCGTCGACTGCGGCGCCGCGACTCCCGCGGGCGCGGCGGAGGCCGTCGCGGACGGCGCCGCGCGCGTCGTCGTGGGGCTGGAGACGTTGCCGACGTTCGGCGCCTTGAAAGCGATCGCCGCGGCGATCGGGACTGAGCGGATCGTGTTCAGCCTCGACCTGCGCGAGGGGCAGCCCGTCCTCCGTCCGGGAGCGCCCCATCACGGGTCGCCTCTCGAGCTGGCGCGCGCGGCAATGGAGGCGGGGGCGCCGGCGCTGCTCGTGCTCGATCTCGCTCGCGTCGGGACCGGGCGTGGGCCGGACCTCGGGCTGGTGGCCGCGATCCGGCGCGCCCATCCGGAGCTCGAGCTCCTGGCCGGCGGGGGCGTCGGCTCGCTCGCGGATCTGGAGCGGCTCGCAGACGCGCGGTGCGACGGGGCGCTGGTCGCGGCCGCGCTGCATGCGGGTGGACTGGACAGGCGCGACCTCGACGCCGTGCGGCGTCGTGAGCCGGCGCGGCTCGGGCGTCACTCGAGCGACTCGCGATAAGTCGCCGACTGGCCGAAGTTCTCCTCGACCTCGACCTCGATCGCCCGCAGCGCTACGCCAGGCGACGCGGTGAGCTCGCGGCAGACGCGCCCGGCGAGGTACTGCGCCAGCATCTCGACCGTGGTGTTCGGGATCGGGAGCAGCGCGCAATCGATCTTCGGAAAGATGTAGCGCGGCCTGCCGTTGACCGCGACCGCCACGCTGTCGCCCTCCTCCCGGACCTGGAGCTTGGGGTTCTGGATTGGCAGCAACACCTTATGGTCGAGCTCGTCGGTGAGCCGCTTCATCAGCTGTTTCAACTCCGAGAAATCGACCACGTAGTGCGCCTCGGGGTCGAGACCGCCTTCGACCAGTACCCGGGTGCGGTAGTTGTGGCCGTGCAACGTCTCGCAGCGGTGTCCCGGGAACGTGATGAAGTGCGCGGACGCGAAGACGTGGTTGTCTTTCGTCACGGCGACCGTGAACAGCTTACGCGCGGCCATCGGCTGCCCTTTCCCGCCGCTCGCCCCAGCCG
>DASPXE010000122.1:0-1955 GCA_035637455.1 Gemmatimonadales bacterium | reverse complement strand
GGGCCGGGTGCAGCTCTTCTATTCACGTCGCGTAGGACTCGACACCAGTGGTGCGCCAGTGCCGATCCTGGCAGGGGGGCGGGTTTATGGGCGGCTCGGGCCGTGGAGGGTCGGCATTTTCGACGCGCAGACCGGCGCTGGAGACAACGCCAACGACGCCGTCGTGCGCGTCCAGCACGACCTCTTCGCCCGGTCCTATGTCGGCGCCATCGCGACCGTCCACGCTCGACCGCGTGGACAAGGCATGGAGCGGGCGGGCGGTTTGGATCTCGACTTGCCGCTCATCATCCACGGAGGGAACCTCGAGCCGAAGCTGTGGATCGCCGGCAGCCAGACGCCGGGGGTCGCAGGGACGCCCCTCGCGTGGCGACTCTCTACCGACAATCCGAACGATCTCTTCGACAACTTCGTCTCGCTCTACCGCGTCGACTCGGGCTTCGCCCCGCCGCTCGGCTTCGTCCGCCGCACCGGGATCTGGGAGACGAGGGGGCACGTGGACTTCATGCCGCGGCCCGGCGTCCTGGGAATCCGGCAGCTCGACTTCACGTTTCCTGTCCCGAGCTGGGACGTCATCGCGAACGCGACGGGATCACTGTTGCGCAGCGCGGATTGGCAGACGGCGTGGTTCGAGTGGCGGGTGTTCGGAGGCGATCGCCAGAACGGCGATCACTTCGAAATCAATTGGCAGCGCTTGCTGGACGCGCCCACCGACAGCTTCGACATCTTCCGCGGCGTCGTGATCCCGCCGGGGCGGTACTGGTGGTCGCGCTACGAGCTGCAGTACTCCATGAACTCAGGTCGACCCTTGAGTTTCGGAGCGTTCGTAAACTGGGGTCCGTTCTACGGCGGTCACAGCACCGACCTCGAGCTCACCGCGGTGTGGCGCGGGGGTGGTCACATCATCGTGAGCACCGATCTGACGCGAACCAGGGCTCAATTACCGGTCGGCGCGTTCACGGCCGTGCTGTCGGCCAGCCGGTTGGAGTACGACTTCAATACCCGCACGAGCTTGCTCGCCTTTGTGCAGTACGACAACGAGAACGAGCGCGTCGACTTCAATGTGCGGTTCCATTGGATCCCGGTGATCGGGGACGATGTCTTCCTGGTGTGGAACTCGGGGTACACCACCGATCCGCTCACCCGGTTTCGCTTCCCCGATACGCGGGTCCTATCCCGCCCGCTCAACGGGGCGTTGGTCGTCAAAGTGGTTCACCGTCTCACGCCGTAAGGGGAGATCGCTGATGGAACAACGCCTTCGATTTGCCGTGCCTGTGTGGGGCGCAGTCGTCCTGAGCGCGGTGCTCGGCGTTGCTCGCCACCCGCACGCTGCCGAGCCCACGCGGACGGATCGACAGACCGGACCGGCGATCATCTGGCAGTTCGACTCGCTGGCCCCGGGGCAGCCGCCGGCCGGCTTCGTGTTCGGCCGCACCGGTGGCGGCCGGGTGGGTCGCTGGATTGTGCAGTCAGCTCCCGACGCGCCGAGTCCACCGAACGTGCTGGCCCAGGTCGACAGCGACCGCACCGACTATCGGTTCCCCGTGGCGGCGGCATCGTCGCAGGCCTTCGCCGACGGCAGCGTGTCCGTGAAATGCAAACCCGTGTCGGGGCGTGTCGACCGCGCCTGCGGCGTCGTGTTCCGCTACCAGGATGAGAACAACTACTACCTCAGTCGCGCCAATGCGCTCGAGGACAACGTCCGCTTCTACTACGTGAAGAACGGACGCCGGATCCAGCTCGCCAATTGGACCGGGAAGGTCACCTCGGGGGTCTGGCACGAGCTGCGCGTCGACTTCCAAGCGGATCACGTGGAGGTGTACTGGGAGGGCACCAAGCTGATCGACGTGCACGACCACACGTTCACTGTTCCCGGCCGTGTCGGCGTCTGGACCAAGGCCGACTCCTACACCTTGTTCGACGACCTCCGCGCGAGGCCGCGTGGGCCCTAGCGCCCT
>DASPXE010000121.1:0-3506 GCA_035637455.1 Gemmatimonadales bacterium | reverse complement strand
ACCCTCACGACCCTGCGCTTCTTCTGGACCGCCCGCCAAGATTCGAGCGTCTCGGGCGCGACCGGCTACCACGGCTTCTTCTATCACTTCCTCGACATGAGCACGGGGCAACGCTTCCAGAACGTGGAGCTGTCGACCATCGATAGCTCGCTGCTGCTCGCGGGGATGCTGTTTTGCCAGTCGTACTACGACGCCGTCGATTCGACCGAGACCCTCATTCGAGCCCTCGTCGACTCGATCTACTTCCGCGTGGACTGGAACTGGGCGCAGGCGCGGCCGCCCTCCGTGAGCATGGGGTGGCACCCGGAGGGCGGGTTCATCCCCGCCGATTGGATCGGCTACAACGAGGCGATGATCCTCTACATTCTGGCGCTCGGCTCGCCCACCCACGCCATCGATTCCACCGCCTGGGCGGCGTGGGTGGGCGGCTATCAGTGGGGGACGTTTCGCGGCCAGGATTACGTGCAATTCGGGCCGCTGTTCGGCCACGAGTACTCGCACGTGTGGATCGACTTTCGCGGCATTCAGGATTCCTACATGCGCGGCCGTGGCATCGACTATTTCGAGAACTCGCGTCGCGCCACCTATGCGCAGCGCGCCTACGCTGCGGCCAATCCCATGGTGTGGAACGGCTACTCCAGCGGGATCTGGGGGCTCACGGCTTCGGACGGCCCGGCGAACACGACCCTCGTCCTGGGCGGGCGCACCCGCCAGTTCCACACTTACTGGGCGCGCGGCGTGTCGCTGCTCGAGACCAACGACGACGGCACCCTCGCTCCCACGGCCGCCGGCGGCGCGGTGCCGTTCGCGCCCGAGATCGCGATCCCGGCGCTCATCACGATGCGCGAGACCTACGGGTCACATCTCTTCTCGACCTACGGCTTCCGCGACGCCTTCAACCCGACGTTCACCGCCCAGGTACCGGTGGAGCGGGGCGAGGTGGATCCTGTGTTCGGCTGGTTCGACGTCGATTATCTCGGGATCGACCAGGGGCCGATCCTCACGATGATCGAGAACTATCGCAGTGAGCTGATCTGGCGCACGATGCGAAACAACCCCCACATCGTGCGGGGGCTCAAGCGGGTGGGGTTTACCGGAGGTTGGCTCGGCGCAACTGGGCCGGCGCGTTGATCGAGCGCCGGCGGTGGCGCGCTACGCCCGCTCCGCCGGCAGGGGGACGGGCTGGTTCACCAGGAAGCGCAGCCCCAGGCGCCTCAGTTCTTTCTCGAGCGCGCGGTTGACGGCGCGCTGCCGACTGGGGCTGTCGCTGACGACCAGGATGTGGCTGACCCGCGTCTCCACCACGATGCGGCCCGTCCACATCCGGGCCGCGCGCCGCGCGGCCATGTGAGCCTTGCCGAGCAGCGCTTTGATCTTGTGGAACCGCGCGTCGGGCTGCGGCGGCTCGAGCTGATAGGCATACACCCAGTGCTGCGGCGCCGCCTGCTGTCGCTGCGGTTTCGTCACAACGCGTCCCCGCTGCTCTCCGAGAAAAAGGAACGCGAGATGCGCCAATCGGTCGGCGGATCTCGCGTGGCCTACGTCTTTGTTGCTCGACCCAGGTGTTGGCTGGGTGGCCGCTATCTGTGTCTTGCCCGAGCGGTCGTAGCTGTGCCGTTCCGCACGTATCCCGAAGGTAGCCGCGGGTACGACGGATTGCTACTGACAGGCTGGCAGGCCTTGGCCCGGTGCTTGCGAGCCGACCGTTCCCTTCCCATCGTACTAGCCAGGACTGTCCGGGACCATGCCCACGCCTATCCCAGTATTGTTGATCGAGGACAACCGCCTGCTGCGCGACGCGATCACCCAGCTGCTCGCGGCGCAGCCGGACGTTGCCCTAGTCGGCGCCGTGGCGAGCGGCGAGGCAGCCCTGCGGGAGTCGCACGCCAAGAACGCTCAGGTCGTGCTCGTGGACCTAGGCCTCAAGGATGACGGCAGCGCCCGGGTGGTGCGCGAGTTGAAACGGACGGCACCCGACGTGAGGATCATCGCGATGGATCTCTTCCCGGTGCACGAGGACGTCGTCGAGCTCGTGAAAGCGGGCGTCTCGGGCTTCATCTTGAAGGACGCCACGCCGACGGACTTCGTGGACACGATCCGCGCCGTCGCCGGGGGGAGCAACGTGCTCCCGCCGCCCATGACCGAATCCCTGTTCTCCCAGATCGCCAGGCAAGCGAAGGGGCGCGGCACCCGCGCCGTGATCGACGCCGTGCGCCTGACCCAGCGGGAACGGCAGGTGATCGACCTCATCGGCGAAGGGTTGAGCAACAAGGAGATCGCGCAGCGGTTGCATATCGCAACGCATACCGTCAAGAGCCACGTGCACAACATCCTCGAGAAGCTCGCGCTGCACACCCGGTTGCAGATCGCCGCGTTTGCGCGCTCGGAAGGCGCCGACTAGCCCCGGAGAGCTAGCTCGTTAGATTGATGCGTCGCGCACGCCTCACCCACCAGGTCGATGGCTTTCCACGACCGGGAGTGCGGCATTAGGTGCGCCACAGACATCCATCCCGCGCCCAGGAGATAGTGGATCATCCGTCAGCGACAGGTGTGTGCGTAAACTCCGCATCGGCATCGTCGACCTCGTAACCAAGGGGCCGACGCGCGCGCTGTACGCGCGGGTGATGCACGCCAACCTGGCGAGCATCATGCCTCAGGTCGTCGGCGTCTGGTGCGAAGCGGAAGGCCATCAGGTCACCTTCGTCTGCTACACCGGCTTCGAGAATCTCGTCGCAGAGTTACCCGCCGACGTCGACCTCGTGTTCATCGGCGCCTTCACGGAAGCGGCGCTGCTCGCGTACGCGCTCAGCAACCTGTTCCGCTCGCGCGGGGCCGTGACCGTGCTGGGCGGCCCGCACGCCCGCTGCTACCCTGAGGACGCCCGGCGCTATTTCGACTATGTGCTCGGCTTCACCGACCGGGCGGTCATCCGAGAGGTATTACAGGATGGCGCCCCGCACCGGCCGCTGGGCGTGCACCGCGCCGCCCCACGCCAACCCGTGACGCTCCCCGGAGTGCGCGAGCGGTGGAAGTTCATCGAGCCGACGCTCCGCAAAGCCCCCTTCTTCAAGATCGTGCCGATGCTCGGCAGCCTCGGCTGCCCGTATACCTGCAGCTTCTGCATCGACTCGGTGGTGCCGTACCAGCCGCTCGACATGCAGGTGCTGCAGGACGACCTCAAGTTCCTGCGGCAACAGCTGCGCCGCCCACGCGTGGGCTGGCACGATCCCAATTTCGGCGTGCGATTCGACGAGGTGCTGGACGCCATCGAAGCGGCGGCTCCCCCGGACTCGATCGACTTCGTGGCGGAGAGCAGCCTCTCCCTGCTCTCCGAGCCGCACGTCCGGCGGCTGCGACGCAACGGATTCAAGGCCATCCTGCCGGGCATCGAGTCGTGGTACTCCCTCGGCAACAAGTCGAAGACCGGTAAGGTGGAAGGTCTCGCCAAGGTCGAGCAGGTCTCCGACCACGTCAACATGATCATGCGGCACATCCCGTACGTGCAG
>DASPXE010000120.1:0-11699 GCA_035637455.1 Gemmatimonadales bacterium | reverse complement strand
CCGGCACGCGCCCCTCGCGTGTGTGGCGCTCGGCATCGGGGTGGACCCGAAGGGCGCGGGCGACGGTGCTGCGCCGCTGCCCGCGGCGACCGCATACGCCGGGCAGGTCCTGCAGGCGAGCCGGCGGACGTGCGATTGCGTTGGGAGTCTCGGCCAGGGAGAATTCGCGGTGCTCGCGCCCGCGACCGCCCCCGAGGGCGCGAAGCAGATGGCCCAGCGGCTGTCGCGGGTGATCGAGACGGCGGGACCCCGGCCCGCCGGCGTGCCGCCGCTGCGCGTGCACGCGGGGTACGAAGCCGTCGCGGACGTGCACCAGACACCGGTGCCGCCTGCGAGCTTCCTCGAGCACGCGGGCACCGCGCTGCATCAGGCTCGGGCTGCGGGCATCGGAGAGCGGATTCGAGCCTATCGGGCGTAGGGTCCAAGACTGAGACACGTCACAGGCCGCGCAGCTCAACCGGCAGCTCGAGAAAGGCGCCGAACGCGTGTACGGCGTCGGGCACTCCAGCTGCCGGTCATAGTACGCCATCGCCGCCTTTACCCGAGGCGCGGTCAGCGCCAGCATCCAGCGAATGTCGGCCGGGGTGACGAAGTGCCAGGTCGGGCGCAGCACATGGGTGCGGAGAATCGAGCCGTCGCTCAGCCCCTGCTCCACGACCGCATCGACGGCTCCGCGGGTCCGCATGCCGACGGCCCACTTCGCGCCGGCGTAGTCCTGCGCTTGCACGGCGCCAAGCCGGCGCACCACCTCGGCTGCGTCGGTGAGGGTCGGTGTCAGGAGTTGTTGATGGGCGAGTCGCCGACGTGCGATGTCGATATCCCGGCGAGTCACGGAGCGGCGTTCCGGATCACGGATTCCAGATCGTCGGGGGCTCGCTTGCGACACTCCCGCTTCAAATCTGCCACGTCTGCGGCGAGGAACGTTCCCAGAAAGGAATCCGCGGTGACCTCGAACGCCGGCAGCTCCTTCTTCGCCGAGGTGTTGGAATACAAGGCAATCACCGCGCGTTGGTCGAACCGGTAGAAGGAGTACGTCGGGTAACGACCGAACAGCCAGACGTGAGTGGGTCTGCGGAAGTCTCTCGCGAGACGCGCGAAATAGCGGTAGGCATCCGCGACCAGCGCCGGGATCAGCGGCCCGTCCTCGAAATGCTTGCTCAGGGAGAACATCAGCTCGTGGTCCTCGAGATCGGGGAGAAACGCCTCGAGCGTGGTGCCTGCTCGGCCAAGAAACGCCTTGATCGCGGCGTCGTGATTCTCGCGCCAGCGGCGTGAATGGATGAAGTAGAGGGCCATCGTGGTCGAAGACCCTATGAGATCCTCAAACCGTTGAACCAATCCGGCGAACGGAGCTACCTGAACGATACCGAAAGGGGGTTCCGGGGTGGCGGTCATCGGCTCGATGCTACCCCAGGCATGACGGGGGAGCAAGAACTCGTGTGAGCTGGGTGAGAAAGCTCTAAGAATGCGAGCGGACGCTTCCGTCGCCGGGGTCGCTCGTCTACGTTCAACCCATGAACCTGGTGCTCGCTCTCGCCTTCGCCACCGCGGCGCCGCTCGACACCGCGACCTTCGCGGGCGGCTGCTTCTGGTCGATGGAGCGCGCCTTCGACCAAGTCGCCGGCGTCGTGTCCGTCACCGTGGGCTACACCGGTGGCAACACGCCGCACCCGTCGTACGAGCAGGTGTCCACCGGCCAGACGGGACACCTCGAGGCGGTGCAGGTGGTGTACGATCCCCGCAAGATCACGTACGAGCAGCTGGTGGACGCGTTCTGGCACGACATCGATCCGACCCAGGCCGACGGCCAGTTCTGCGACCACGGCCCCGAGTACCGCACGGCGATCTTCTATCGCGACTCCGCGCAGCACCGCGTGGCCGCGGCGTCGCGTCGGGCGCTCGAGCAGCGCTTCGGGCAGCCGATCGTCATCGAGATCGTCCGGGCTCGGGCCTTCTACCCGGCGGAAGAGTATCATCAACACTACTACCGCAAGAATCCGATCAAGTACGGCATGTATCGCGTGGCGTGCGGCCGCGACCGGCGCCTGGCGGAGCTGTGGGGCGCTGCGGCGCCACAGGGGGAGGGACATTCGACCATGCGCGACACGAAGCCGAGCGACGCCGACCTGCGGCAGTCGCTGACTCCGTTGCAGTACCAGGTGACCCAGCACGCGGCGACGGAGCAGCCGTTCCACAACGAGTATTGGGACAACCACCGGGCCGGCATCTATGTGGACGTGGTGTCCGGGGAGCCGCTGTTCAGCTCGCTCGACAAGTTCGAGTCGGGCACCGGGTGGCCGAGCTTCACCAAGCCGCTCGAGGACGCGAACATCCACCAGAAGACCGACCGGTCGCTCTTCATGGTGCGGACCGAGGTCCGGTCGGCGCACGCCGATTCGCACCTGGGCCATCTGTTCGACGACGGCCCCGCGCCGACGGGGTTGCGCTACTGCATCAACTCGGCCGCCCTGCGCTTCATTCCGGTCGAGCGCCTGCAAGCGGAGGGCTACGAGCGCTACCTGAAGCTGTTCCAGTCTCCGTAATCCCCGTGCTTCCCGCCCGGGCCCGTATGGAAGGGTTCGACAGGCGGACGTACATTGGTCCTCGTGGAGCCAACCGCCGTGTCGCCCTTCAGCGCCTGGGAAAACTTCTACGTCATCATCGGCTCTTCAGCCGCGGCGCTGACGGGTCTGCAATTCGTGGTGGTCGTTCTGGGTGCCGAGGCGCGCTCGATGCGCAGCCCGGAGGTGGGCGCCTTCGGCACGCCCACGGTCGTCCACTTCTGCGCTGTCCTGCTCATCTCGGCGATCCTGAGCGTTCCCTGGCGGGCGGTCTCGAACGCCGGGCTCGCCCTCGGCGCCCTGGGCGTGGGGGGCATCGTGTACATGTTGGTCGTCATCAAGCGAGCGCGCGGGCAGAAGGGCTACGCTCCGGTGCTGGAAGACTGGCTCTGGCACTGCACCTTTCCGTTCATCGCCTACGTGACGCTGCTGGTGGCGGCGCTCGCCCTTGGGCGCGATGTCGGACGCTGGTTATTGGTCATCGGAACGACAGCGCTGCTCCTCCTGTTCATCGGCATACACAACGCGTGGGATGCCGTCATCTACATTGCCACGCAACAGCCGCGTCATCCGGATGGTCCACCCGACCGGAAGTAGCGCTGTGCGACCCGCCCGCACTCGGTGAATCCCGAGCTTGCGCCCGGGGTCAGTTGGCGACACAGGCTCGTGGTTTTCCCGGGCTGACGGGCCGGGCTCGGCGCAACGGTGCGCCCTGTAAGGGCGCACACCAGTTACTGCCCGATCCAGGAGTGGCCCGTGGCGAGGAGCGTCACCAGCGCCAGCCCGAACACGATGCGGTACCAGGCGAACGAATCGAACGAGCGGTGCGACACGAAGCGGATGAGCCACGGGACCACCACCAGCGCGCTCGCGAACGCCACCCCGAAGCCGATGGCGAGGACCAGGACGTCGGATCCCGAAAGCAGGTGCCGGTTCTCCCAGGCGTCGAGGCCCGTGGCCGCGAACATCACCGGAATGGCGAGCAGGAACGAGAACTCCGCGGCGGCCGGGCGGGCGACGCCCGCCAGCAGCGCCCCCATGATCGTCGCCCCCGAGCGCGACATGCCCGGGATCAGCGAGACCACCTGCGCGATCCCGATCCAGAGCGCGGTGCGGTAGCCGATCTGCATCACCGTCTCGATGCGGGGTGCGGGTCGCCAGTGCTCGACCGCGAGGATGGCGACGCCGCCGGCGATCAGCGCCGCGATCACCACCAGGGGCGTGAACAGGTGCGCGGTGATCCAGTGGTGCGTGAGCAGCCCCACGATCGCCGCCGGTAGGAACGCGACGAGCAGCGCGAGGATGAACCGGCGCGACTCCGCGACGGCGATGCCGTCGCGCGCCACGCGCCACAACAGGCTGCGATACAGCCAGACGACGGCCAGGATGGCGCCGAGCTGGATGATGATCTCGAAGGCGTCGGCGCGCGGGCCCACGAACCTGAGTGCGTGGCCCGCCAGGATCAGATGTCCAGTCGACGAGACGGGGAGGAACTCCGTCGCGCCCTCGACCAGCCCGAGGATGATGGCGGTGATGATGGTGTGCACGCGGCGTTATCTCAGATAGCGTATGCCGCGCGCTCGAGGGCGGGTCGCGAAGTCCTTCGTCACCGGATCAGACCTCCCAGTCGCTTTGGCAATCCGGTAACGTACGTCGCGCGGGTCGTGCGTCAATTGTCGGGCTCAAGCAACGCCAGCTGCGTGGCGCGGTGCGAGTCGCTGCCGGATGGCACCGAGATGGTAGGCCGCGTGCCCGATCGCGCCGATCGCCACGCCCAGTGCGTCCTCGTCCCACACGGCGTGAGTCTCCACCGCCACAACCAGACTCTCGTACTCGCGCCGGAGTCGCGCTTGTAGGTCGGCCCAACCAGGGTCGTCGACCCTGGACACCGTCCAACTCCGACTGCGATCGCGCGACGTCGACTGTCCGCGAAGCCCACGGGTCGAAAGCGCGAGACTCGAGCTGAGGTGGTCGACGTGGCCGGCGATGGTCGTGTGGCCCGGTCCCCCCTCCCGGGAAGCCGCGGCGGCGCTCAACCCGCTGATCGTGCCGAAGACTCCGCTTCCCGGGGATGTGTCGGTGAAGTAGGTCCAGGGGCCGGGAGGGCCCTCGAAGGCTTCACGCAGCATTCTCGTCAGCAAAGTCACGGTCACGGCGGCCGGCGTATCGGTCATAGCCCATCATCTCCTCGTTTCGGCCCGTCCTTTGAATCGGTCGTTCAGAGGGCGCGCCGCAGCGCGGCCGCGAGCGTCTTGGCGTCGCCCGGCTCCTCATGGCGACGGCCGTTGATGAAGAACCGGGGCGTACCGGTCACGCCGCTTTGGGTGCCGCTCACGACGTCCTCCTTCACCCGGGCCGCGTGGACGTGGGCGACGAGCTCGCGCCGCACGCGCTCCGCGTCGAGCCCCAGCTCGCGCGCGTACCGCACCAGATCCTGGTCCGCCAGGGCCGCCTGCCGCTGGTACAAGAGATCGTGCATCTCCCAGAACTTCCCTTGCGCGGCAGCCGCCTCCCCGACCTCCGCCGCGTGTTGGGCGTGCGGGTGCTCCTCACTCAAAGGAAAATGGCGGAACACGAACCGCACCTTGCCGCCGAGCTGCCGCAGCACCTGCTTCAGCTCCGGGTAGGCGCGGCCGCAAAACGGGCACTCGAAATCGCCGTACTCGACGAGCGTGACCGCGGCATCCACGGCGCCCAGGGCGTGGTCGCGCGGGCCGACGGGGGGGGTGAGCAGAGTCACCGGAGGCCAAGTCTGCTCAGGAGCGTGCGGCGATGCTTCAGGTCCTCCGCCAGATAGACAGTCGCCATGCCGCCGCGGCCGAGCTCCCGTTCGATCGTATAGAGCTCGGCCAGTGCGCCCTGGAGGCGGTCGAGCAGACGGCTTATACGCAAAGAATTGTAGACCTCGCTTACTCGTGCTGCACCTGGTGCACCGCGGCGATGGCGATCGATCCCTCGCCCACGGCCGATGCCACACGCTTCAAGCTCCCGGCGCGGACGTCGCCGATCGCGAACACCCCGGGGAGGCTCGTCTCGAGGAGATGCGGCGCGCGCCCGAGCGGCCAGCGTGCCGTAGCCAGGTCCTCAGGCGACAGATCCGGTCCCGTCTTGATGAACCCCTTGGCGTCCAGTGCGAGGCAGCCGTCCAGCCAGCGAGTGCTGGGCACCGCGCCCGTCATGGTGAACACATGCCGGATGCCGTAGGTCTCGGTACTCCCGCTTTGGCTGTCGCGCCAGCCCACCCGTTCGAGGTGACCGTTCCCCTCGAGGCTCACGATCTCGGTGTGCACGTGCCGGACGATGGCCGGATGGTCTTCGATGCGACGGATCAGGTAGCGCGACATGGTGTCGGCCAGGCCTCCCGACCGGATCAACATGTGCACGCGCCGAGCGGTTTGCGCGAGGAACACGGCGGCTTGGCCCGCCGAGTTGCCGGCGCCCACGACGACCACCTCTTCGCCGGCGCACAGCTGAGCCTCCATGAAAGTCGCGGCGTAGTACACCCCCGCCCCTTCGAACCGCGGCAGGCTGTCGATCGAGAGCCGGCGATACTCGGCCCCCGTGGCGATGATCACCGAGCGCGCCGGCAGCCGCTGCCCGTCGCCGATCTCGAGCGCGTACGGCCTGCGGTCGCAGGCGAGGCGTTTGGCGCCGTTCCCGATCATCAGCTGGGCCCCGAACTTCAGCGCCTGGCTGGTGGCGCGTGACGCCAGGTCCATCCCGCGGATCCCTGTCGGAAAGCCGAGGTAGTTCTCGATCCGGGAGCTCGCGCCGGCCTGGCCCCCCGGCGCGGTCGACTCCACGACCAGGACATCCAGTCCTTCCGACGCCCCGTACACCGCCGCCGCCAGCCCCGAGGGTCCCGCCCCGACGATGACGAGGTCCCGAACATGGGTCTGATCGATCGCGTCGTTAAAGCCCAGGGCGTCGGCGATCTGTTGATTGGTCGGATTGCGGAGCACGACCTCGCCGCAAGTGATGACGACGGGGATGTCGGCGGCGGTGACGTGGAAGCGATCGAGCAGCTCCTGGACGCCGGCGTCGCGGTCCAAGTCGAGCAGGGTGTGGGGATGCCCGTTTCGTGTAAGGAACTCACGGATGCGGAGCGTCCCCTGGCAATGCGGCGACCCGAGGACCACGACGTCGCTGACGCCGCGGGCGATCAACTCCACGCGGCGCAGGATGAAGGCGCGCATGAGGATGGCGCTCAGCTCGCCGTCGGTCTGGATGAGCGCCAGCAGGTCGTCGCGGCCGACTTCGATGACCTCACCGTCCGCTCCTGCCCGGATCTGGGCGAGCCCGGGGCGGCCTGACAGCATGGTCACTTCGCCCGTGAACATCCCCGGGCCGAACGACACCACGACCTCCTCGGCGGCCGACGGGCGGACGACGTCGATCCGACCGGCGACGACGACGAAGAGCCGAGCCGTCTGCTCACCCGCTTGTACGAGCACCTCGCCCCGCTCGACGTGGCGCCGGCGCCCGTGCGCGGTGATGCGGGCGACCTGCGCCGCCGTCAGCGTCGGATAGAGGCGGTCGGCGCGCGGGCCGGGGGGTGGGGGCGGGGGCGGGGGCGGGGACGGAGCAACCCGGGGCATGGTGGCCATCGTCTTCTCCTATGAGTGCGTGCTGCAACGGTTGCCGCAAATGCCTCTGCGACACCCAAAAGATACTCGTTACGATGGTCTGTCATACGCTCTGAGGACTGCGCTCGGCAGCTACCGCGACAGGCCTCACTCGCTCGCGGGCCAGAGCCGCGCTGCGCCTCGTACGCCGCTCGCATCACCGTGGGCGGCGCGCACGACGCGGGTAGCAACGGGATCGGAACCGGCGCCCGCCGCGAACAAGTAGCGTAGCAGCAGCGCGTACGCCGCCTCCGGCAGTCCGGCGATGTTCGACATGCCGCCGCCCAGCACTACGACGTCGGGGTCGAGCACATTGATCAGCGACGCGAGGGTGCGGGCGAGACGATCGTGGTATCGGGCCAGTGTCGCTGCCGCACTCGGGTCGCCGCCCGCCGCGGCGCGTACGATCTCGCGGCTCGACACCGTGAGACCGGTATGCTCGGCGTGGTCGCGCTCGAACGCGGGGCCGGAGAGCCAGGCTTCGACGCAGCCGCGCTTTCCACAATAGCAGGGCGGACCGGGCCACTCGTCGGACCCGAGCCACGGAAGCGGATTATGCCCCCATTCGCCGGCGATGAGGTTAGCGCCCACCAGGCAGCGGCCGTCAACGACGATCCCACCTCCGACTCCGGTGCCGAGGATGACGCCGAACACGACGTGCGCGCCCGCGGCCGCGCCGTCGGTGGCTTCGGAGAGCGCGAAGCAGTTCGCGTCATTCATGAGCCGCACCGGGCGGTTAAGCCGCTCCTCGAGATCGCGTCCGAGCGGCCGGCCATTGAGCCAGACGGAGTTGGCGTTCTTCACGAGCCCCGTGTGGGGCACGACCGTCCCCGGGATGCCGACGCCCACCGTGCCGGCCTCGCCGCCAGCGCGGTCGAGCTCCCGCACTAGCCCCACGATGGCGTCGAGGGACGCCACGTACTCACGTGGGGTAGTCACGCGTCGTCGGGCGATCTCCTCATCATCAAGCGACAGCGCGACTGCTGCGATCTTCGTTCCGCCGAGGTCGATGCCGATGCGCACGGAAACTCCAGGATGAGCCCAGCGGCCTACACTTGTGACCCACGCCAGCGGGCCGAAGGATGTCAAGGTCACGGGGCTAAAGAGTACCGACGCCGCGCGACGTGCGGCAGGACCGTCGTGCGCATTCCGTTGATCGCGCTCGACGACTTGATCGACACCAAGCGCACCGGCCGCCTCGAGGACGCGGCCGACATCGAGGTGTTGTAGGAAATCAGGAGGCTGAAGCGACCGCCCGCGCCGCCGCCTGCGCGAAGGCCACCGCCGACGGCCACCGCTCGGCTGGGTCGGGATGGAGGGCTTGCGCCACCACCTCTGCCAATGCGGGAGGGCAGGTCGGGCGGAGCCAGTGCACCGGGATGGGCGGGCGCAGCAGGCGCTGGATCCGCAGCTCCGCTACCGTTGTCCCCGCGTGGGGGAGCCGGCCCGTGACCATCTCGTAAAACACGACGCCCAGTGAAAAGATGTCGCTCGCGGGACCTATGGCGTCGCCCAGCAGCTGTTCTGGGCTCATGTAGGCGAGGGTGCCTGGCTGGAACCGATCGGCCGCCAAGAGCTGGGCCATCTCGTGCGCTACTCCGAAGTCGAGCAGCTTCACCACGCCCCCTGAACCCAGCATGATGTTCTGAGGTTTCAAGTCGCGGTGGAGAATGCCGATCCAGTGCACGTGGTTCAACGCGTCAGCCGCGATGCGCAGCGCACGCATGGCGTCGGGGAGAGGGAAGGGGCCGCCGCGTTGCAGTCGCTGCGCCACCGTTTCACCCTCCACGTACTCCATCGCAAGCAGGAACTGGCCGTCGGGCCCGCGGTCGAAGTCGTACACCTGAGCGACGCTCGGGTGGCGCACCCGGGCGACAAGCAGCGCCTCCTGTCGGAAGCGGTGCTCGGCGCTCGGGTCGTCGTCACACAGTGGCGGACAGAGCACCTTGACGGCGGTGAGGCGGCCGAGGTGGACGTGCTCGGCGAGGTAGACGGTCCCCATGCCGCCGGCTCCGAGACGGCGCAGCACCCGGTACCGCCCTGCTAGCAACTCGCCGACCCGGTCTTCAGCCAAGACCTGGCAAACCGAGCCCTCAAGGTTGAAGCCCACGAGTTCCTCCTGGACCATCTTCGAAGAACAGGGGGCCCCGAGTCCCGCTCGGGATCCGGGGACCCCAACACATTTGCTAGCGGACGACGATGCTGCCCCTCATCGCTGCGCCGTGCACGGCGCAATCATACGAGTAGGTACCCGGCACGGTGAACGTGACTGAGTAGCTCTTCCCATCGCCCGTCTCGACGGCGCTGCTCGCGAAACTGGACGGCCCCTGCGACTCGACGCTGTGCGGGACCGATCCCGTGGCCGTCCAGGTCCACTTGACGGCGGTGCCGACGGCGACGGTGTCGATCGCGGGGTTCTGGGTCCCGTTGTTGGCGCTCTTGAACAGGATGTTGCCGACGACGATCTGGCCGGCCACACCCCCGCCACCGCCACCACCCCCGCCCCCGCCCCCGCCTCCGTAGGGAGAGGTTGAGCTGCCGCAGCCCGCGAGCGCTGCCAACGCGAGCAAGCCGATTACCGCAGTTCCTGTACGCATGTCCTTCTCCTCTGCTCGCGGCGTTGCGCGAGCTCGAATTGCTCCCGATTCATGCTGAGAAACGCATCGCGCGGGTGGAGCGTCGCCTCGCGGGGCGTGGGTCATTCCGGACTACAGCGGCTGCCTCAATCACGGGGCAACGTTAGCGATCGCTCCTCGATGGCAGTATCAGACGCGACGCCTGGGACGGGCGCGAAACAGCGGAACAGAACCGTCAGACGAAGGACTACACGAACGGAGAGGGGCTACCGGGCTCCGCGGGGAACGAAGCTGAGTGGACCTGCACAACAGTCAGGCAATCAACCCATACCTCGCGGCATAGCGGACCAGGTCGGCGTTGGTGGCGACCGCCATCTTCTCGAGAATGCGAGTGCGGTACGTGCTCACCGTCTTGGCCGAGAGGGCCAGCTCACTGGCGATCTGAGAGACGGTGAGGCCGCTGCCGAGCCGGCGCATGACTTCGAACTCGCGATCGGACAACAGCTCGTGGGGGGGGCGCTGCCCGCCGCCATCGAGATGAGTGGCCAGCCGCTCCGCCAGCGTGGGACTGACGTACTTGCCGCCGCGATACACCCGGCGGATGGCGTCCAGCAGCTGATCCGGCGAATGGTCTTTGGTCAGATAGCCCGAGGCACCGGCTCTGAGCGCCCGCACGGCCCACTCATCCTCAGGGTGAACGCTCAATGCTAGGACCCGAATGGTCGGGTGGCGGGTACGCAGCTCCTTCAGTGTCTCGAGAAAGAGCCCGCCCGGCATCGACACGTCCAGCAGCACGAGATCGGTGGCTTTAGTCTCGAGCCCGGCGAGCAGCGCCGTGGCGTCGACCGCCTCACCGGAAATCACCATCCCGCTGTCCGCCTCCACGATGCGGCGCAGCCCCTGCCGGACGATCGGGTGGTCGTCCGCAATGAAGATGCGAATCTTCGCGGTCGGTCGGCTCATGGCTTCGCGACCGGAATCGTCACGGCGATACCGGTGCCCTGCCCCGGCTCGCCCCGAATCATCAGGGTCCCCCCGCACGCCAACGCCCGCTCGCGGATGCCGACCAATCCCAGGGAGCGAAGCCCACTCAGCGATTGGGGCGTGAACCCCACCCCGTTATCCTCGACGCCGAGAATGATGACTCCCCCCACCCGCCGCACCGACACGTCCACTCGGGTAGCCTTGGAATGGCGGCTGACGTTGGTGAGCGCCTCCTGGATGATGCGGTAGGCGTGACTCGCGATCTCATCGGGCAACCGGGGAAAGTCGTCGGCATGGAAACAGACCGCGATGCCGGTCCGTTGGGTCGTCTCCCGCACCAACGTGTCGATGGCAGCCTCGAGGCCGAGCTGGTCGAGGACACTGGGCCGCAGCTCGCTGGCGATGCGGCGCACGATCTGCATCGTCTGGTCCACCCGGTCGGCAAGCGACGCGTCGCCCAGTCGGAAGATGCCGGAATCGGTCCGGGTCTGCCGGCTCTCGAGCCAAGCGACGTCGAGCTTCAAGGCGGTGAGCGCCTGGCCCAGCTCATCATGAATCTCCCGCGCGATGCGGGTGCGTTCCTCCTCACGGGTCGCCTGGAGCCGGGCGGCGAGGGCCCGCAGCTCGGCCCGGGACTGCTCCAATTCCTCCAGGGCTTTGACGCGGTCGCTCACGTCCCGCTGAATCCCGAAGTGCCCGGTGATGCGGCCAGCGGCGTCGTAGAAGCACATGTAGTCGCCTTCGACCCACATCATCGAACCGTCGAGCCGGCGCTCGTTGGTGAGGCTGTGCGTGTGACCCGCGTCGAACAGCTTGCGCCAGCCCCGGCGTCCGGCAGCGATGTCGTGCCGGAAGAAGTCTCTCGGCGTCATGCCGATCAGCTCAGCCGGCTTAGCGCGGAATTGCTGCGCCATCGCCGGATTGACCTTGGTCATGCGCTGGTGGGAAAAGAC
>DASPXE010000119.1:0-1699 GCA_035637455.1 Gemmatimonadales bacterium | reverse complement strand
CCTGCTCGGTCAGAATGGCGTTTCTCAAGGGGGGGCTCCTCTTCAATCGTTTCCAAAGGTGATGAACGGGGAACTCGTGATACCGACGATCAGCGCCGTTCCGCCGGCGAGCCCGATGACGCGTCGGAGATCCTGCGCCTGTGACTGAGCGGGCGTAGCGATGCGGTCAGCCATGCGTGAGCTTCAGCACTGCCTCGGGCAGCCGCTCCCCGATAACGGGAATCTTCGACGCCGCCTCCTCGATCTCGCGCAGGTCGGCACCGGTGAGTTCCACGTTCGCAGCGCCGAGATTCTCCTCGAGACGCGCGACCTTCTTGGTTCCGGGGATCGGGACAATCCACGGCTTCTGCGCGAGCAGCCATGCAAGCGCGATCTGCGCCGGCGTCACGCGTTTCTTCTCCGCGACCCGCTTCAACAGGTCGACCAGCGCCATGTTCGCGGCACGGGCGTCGGCGGCGAAGCGCGGGGAAATGCTGCGGAAGTCTTTCGGATCTAGCTTCGTGGTCGTGTCGATCTTCCCAGTAAGGAAGCCGGCGCCCAACGGGCTGAACGGAACGAAGCCGATTCCCAGCTCTTCGCGCGTCGCGAGCACGCCGTTGCGCTCGGGGTCGCGGGTCCAGAGCGAATACTCGCTCTGCACAGCTGCGAGCGGCTGCACCGCGTGCGCACGCCGGATCGTCGGGGCGCTCGCCTCCGAGAGTCCGAAGTGCCGTACTTTCCCCTGCCGGATCAGCTCCTTGACGGTGCCCGCGACATCCTCGATGGGGACGTTCGGGTCGACCCGGTGCTGGTAGAGGATGTCGATGGATTCGACACGGAGGCGCTTGAGCGCGGCGTCGGTCACCTGCCGGATGTGCTCCGGCCGCGAGTCGAGACCGTAGCGCGTGCCGTCCGGGTTGATTCCAAAGCCGAACTTCGTGGCGATGACCACCCGATCGCGAAAGGGCGCGAGCGCCTCTCCAACGAGCTTCTCGTTGGTGAACGGACCGTAGGCCTCCGCTGTGTCGAAGAGGGTCACGCCGCGGTCGACGGCCGCGCGGATGATAGCGATCCTTCCTGCCGACCGGCCGCGGGCCCGTACACACCTTCAAGGCCCATGCAACCGTAGCCAAGCGCCGAAACTTCTGGACCGAATCGGCCTAACGTTCGCGTCTGCATGTCATTCTACTCCGGCCTCGTATAAAGATTCTTCTCATTGAGTCGCGACTCAGCGAGGCGACAGGAACCGCAGACAGACGGGGCTCGGTATCCCGATCCGCTGGCGCGTGGGTGTCAACCTGCCGGTGTCCGGATCGCGCCCGAACACGACGACGGAGTCGGAGCGCTGATTGGCGACGAGCAGCAACCGCCCGGAGGGGTCCAGGCTGAAATTGCGCGGCCAATCGCCCTCTGTGTCGACCATCTGGTCGAGCGCGAGCGCATCCGTCGACTCCGCGACCGAGAACACGGCGATGCTGTTGTGGCCGCGATTCGACACGTACAACGTCCGCCCGCTTGATGCGACGTGGACGTCGGCCGGGTAATTCGTGCCTGTCCATCCGGGCGGAACAGTGGACCGTGTGTCCAGCAACGACAGTGCGCCGCGCGCCGAGTCGAAGCGCAGCGTGGCGACCGTGGAGTCGAGCTCATTGGCGACGAACACCAGCGGCAGCGTGGGGTGAAACGCGATGTGTCGCGGGCCGGCGCCGGGACGCATGAC
>DASPXE010000118.1:0-12132 GCA_035637455.1 Gemmatimonadales bacterium | reverse complement strand
GCAGCCTAACGGATCGCGCCTAAGCTGGGGGCTACTCGCCCGCCTGCGCAAGGCCGTTCGACGACAGGCCGCGCTCCGTCAGAGCACAACACCCCGCTTGCTCATCCATTCTCCTCGAGCCACAGCGTGAGGAGGACGGTCCACATAGGTCCGCACAGAGCACGCAGGAGGCCGGCGTAGAACAGCACCGGAGCCAGGTCGCCGTCAGACATGTGAAGGCTGAAGCCAATTATGGCCAAACCTGCCACGTAGTCGGCGATGCAAACAAGAATGAGGCGAACTGTCTTCTGGCGGTACGCTGCGGCATCGGCAGCAATCGCCGCGGCTCTCGCCAGCTCGTCTTGAATGCGAACTGCCGAGAGTGTGAGCAGCGGCTGGACGCAAGTGGCCCGGCTTGGGAAGCACGTGGAACCTGAATCGTTCGCTGCCGCCCCAGCGATGCGGATTTCTGGACTACGGGCCAGCGAAGCCAACGGGGACCCCTCCCGGTGCGCGTACGACTGCGATGGTCACGCCGGGCATCACCTGGGTCGGCGGGAGCATCTCCTCGGCTCCTGCGCGAAGGGCCGTTTCGAAGGCGGCGCGCGCGTTCGCGACGTGGACAGAGAAGCTGCTGCCCGGCGCCTCGGACGGATTGGTCTTGCGAATCCCGCCGCCGCCCTGGTCGGAGTACGCAAACAGGTGGTACTCACCGCCGTCGGGCATGGGGAAGCTCGGCTTGAACGTCCAGCCCAGAACCTTGGCGCACCAGGCTTTCGTCGCCGCCGGGTCGGCGCTGGCAAGCTCGGTGTGCGTGATCCAACCGTAGAGGCCCCGCGTCGGCACGTGACTCCGCGGAGACGACCGCAAGGATTCCGCGGCGGACCGGCGCTTCGGTGATCGTTTCGGTGGTCGTCGTGTTTTCTTGGTCATTGCGCTTCGGGGTTATCGCTCATGGGCAAAATCGTCACATTCCGGCGCGCTCGCTAGTCGCAATAGTCCGTGCCCGTCAGGGCACAACACTCCGATTCCCTTAGAGCGGTCACCGCCCGCCGGCTTCTAGCGCTTGTAAGCTGCGCCCTCGATCGCGTTGGCCGCGGTCACGATGAAGTTGCTTGCTTCGACGAACGCAGCGGACAATGTGCCCTGGGGCAAATGCGCGCGTGCGAGTATCCGACCCGCAGACACGTTCCCCTCGTCGAGGGCTCGCTGCAACAGGAGAATCTCCCGGTCCCGACCCTCCCATGCGGCATCCACCTGGAAGTTAGCTCCTTGGAACGTCGCGATGCGGTGGCCGAACGACTGCCGCATGTAGACATGTCGCGTCAGACGAAATCCCTTTGGCTCGAGGACCTGGGAGAGACGCCGCACAAGGCCCCGGAAGAACTGCTCGATTGTTCGCATGTCCCGTGTGACGCCGCGCCACACGTGGATGGCGGCACTGACGACGAGAGCGACGATGGCGGCGAGTTGGAGCGGGTGCATCGATGTGATCGCAGACCTCACACGGGCTCGGTAGGGTGTTGCATCTCGACTGTAAAGCCGAGCAGGATTTGCTTGTAGGCGTCTTCCTTCGATCGTCCGTCCAGGTGTTGGTAGGCACGAGCGGCGTGCTTCATGAGGTCGAGCGCGCACATCCCCCAAACCGCTGGATCGTCGCCCAGCTTGGCCACGTCGAGGACGAAGTACTGGTGACCCCCGCTGGACCAGATGCGTGCAAGCTCCACGGCGTCGGTGTCGGCGAGGGGACCAGGCGGCATCCCGAGCTGATTTGGATGGGTGGACATGGGTCCTCAGGGAGGAGAGGTGTTGGGGCCCTTGCGCGACAAATCTGCGATCCGGTCGCGCCAGACTCGATCAAGTAGAACCTCTCGGACACGCAAAAGGCGGGCTGCCGTGCTCAGTACAGCGCGTGGTTCATGCCCGGCACTCGCCAGGATACGAATGCCTGCAACACCGCCGACGTCGTAAACCATCTTGCAAAGGACGGCGAGGCCATCGTAACCAACATCCACTGTTCCGCTTCGCGGTGGCGGATCGGTGAGTATGCTTTCGAGCGTGAGACCGGGGTGGGCGTCGAGATACTGTTTCAGCCCCGGCAGTAGCGCGTTGAAGTCGAGACCGGCGGAACCGCCGGTCCAGGTCATCAGCCCTTCTTGGACGAGGCCCGCGGCATTGAGCGGAGCCAGGAAGGGCCCGAGGATGACGTGGGCGAGCTCGTGTCGGTAGCCCTCGCCGTTGCTCGAAGAACCGATGAAGACGAGATGGTCGAGTGCATCGCTCCTGCCTCCGACAGTGTCGGACCCGAGCGGGAAGAATTCAAGACCGGCCGCGCCCAACGTTTGGATGAGGTCATCGGTGAAGTAGTAGCCGACCGCTGGCGGGGGCGGTACCTGGAAGGCGAGGGCGAGCGAATCGACAAAGGCGGCCGTCGCCTCGGCGCGGGCGCGCGCGAAGCGTTGACCCAAGGGAAACACGAACGAGATGCGTCCGATTGTTTCGTGGTTCCAGCGACGGGTCAGACGAGGGAGCGCATTTGCGAGCACCCACCGCCCTCCCTCGCGCGTCGCGTACAGTCGATACAGCGCCAGTGGCCGCACCACCTGTCCGGAATCGGAGACGCTAGCGACCAGCGTGCGGATCAGGTAGGTGCTGTCTAAGCCGGCCGCTGGGGCGAGGTGTACGACCGTGAACGTCGAGAACCCTTGGTACTGGTACACATAGCTGCACAAGAGATCAGCAACCGGCCATTGGGCCTGTTCGGAGGGTGACCAAAGCGGACTCCGTTGCGCACAGCTCGGACGGCTAGAGAGGTAGCTGCGCCACAGACCGAAGATCTCGTGGTTCAGGACGCTGATGGTATCGACCCCGAATCCGACAGCCACGCGCACGGGCGCATCCGGGAGTTGCGCCCAGACCGGTGCTAACAGCGTGAATGGAGCGAGTGAGCACGCAACGAAGCGGAGCAGCATGAGTCGGAGAACAGTGGTCATGGTATCAGCACGGCCCAACCGATCGCGCTTAGAGACGGCTTGGCCGACCGAAGGGGATCACCTGAGCAGCATCGACGCTCGTGATCGCCAAGACGAGCTCTTCGAGGCGGGGTCTTTGTGCTAGGGCCATACGGTCACGATGATCGGGATCACCAGCATCTTTACGAGCCAGTCACCGGCGTGGATCGCGGCCACCTTCCACAGGATGTTCTCCCAGAGGACCGATCCCGTAAGCAGGATCACCGGGAACCCGATCCACAACAAGAAGCCGAAGTGCACCGCGCCCATCCAGCTGCTGACGCCGAGTAGCGCCACAAGGCGCGCGATCACGTAGGCGAGGACCAGGCACCGCACCAACTCGATAAGCAGCTTCCCCGCGGGCATCTTCGCGCCGGCCATCGCCGCGACGGGGTCCATGCCGCGCAGCCGCATCCACGGCTTGAAGAACAACAGGGGACTGTACCAGAGCCAGCCCAGCACGAACACGGCGACGGCTGCCACGAGGACGGCCAGGTAGTTCACGTGCACCATTGTTCACCCTCTCCCTTCACTGTGGTCATCGCGGGCAAGCACCGGCGGCGCAATCAAGACGGGGGGACCCTAGCGCTGCGGGCCCACTCGGCGCGTTTCCGGTCCCTTCGCCAGCAACCGTTCGACAAAGTCCAGCCGTTCCTGCGCCTCGCTCAGCTCCTGCCGCAGCTTGGTCACCTCGGCTTCGAGCACTTCGAGCCTGCTCACATCAGCTTCGAGCCCTTCGAGCCGAGCCTGGAGCTCGCTCCCGCCGGGACGCAGCCGCAGGAACTGGGCCCACAATCCGAACGCCAGGGCGAGCCCCGCATGAACCATGGCATGCGACGGCTGGGCTTGCCCGACTGCGAACGCGGCTCCGACCAAGTTGGCCACGCTCAGCACGACGGCGATCCGGTACCAAATCGCGGGCTTGAAGGTCATGGCGAGTTCCTGTCGAGTCTGCCTAACGAGGGGCCGAGCACCTGCTCAATACTAGCGATCATCGCTCGGAGTTTCGCAGCGTCCGCCTCGATCGCGGGCAGCCCGCGTGCGCCTTGGGATCGGCGCTCGTCGTCCGCTGCATGCCATCGTTGGGCCGCATTTCTCGGTTACCGACCGGCGGCGTCACTCAGCACTTCTCGTCGCGCAACAACGGCTTCCGGGTGTAGTGCGTGGGCACCGACACGATTGGTGCTTCAAGCTGCGTACGTGCCAGGCGGCGACCGACGAGACGGATGTACCCGAGGTAGCTGCCGGCGTCGCGTTCCACGGCCTTGATCTCCACCGTATTGTCTGGCGCGATCGCGTTCAGCCAGTCCCTCCAGAGCTGCCAACCGTCCGCCATACTGTCGGCAACCACGACTTCTACAATGCCCGGCCGTTCCCAGTGTCGGCGCCACCAGTCCGCGGAGTGCAGGCACCAGAGGTCCGGAGTCCACCACTCCCTAAGATAGTCCGGTACTGAACCTTCAATCTCTCTCATCAGCCCGGCCCCGACGATGGCCATCTGAGCGCCCGGCTTTGCGAAGCGCGCCAGGGTACTCAGGTACAGATCGTCCGTGCCGAAGTAGGGATAGGAGTCGATGCACACCACCGCATCAAAGAACTCCGCGGCGAACGGCAGTGAACGGGCGTCCGCATGGATCGGGAACACGCCGTTCTCCACACCGGCATCGCGAATTCGCTGTAGGCTCTCAGAGGCACTAAACCACAAATCCGTCGCCCAGACCTGGACTCCAAACTCTCGGTGCAGAAAGATCGATGACGCAGCCTGCCCACAGCCAAGGTCCAACACTCGCATTCCGGGCCGCAGGTCCAGCGCGGAGGCAAGCCATTCAGTTAGCCACAGTGCGTTGGCCCCGCTACTGACGCTGGCGCTGATCCACTCGCGGTGGTACCTCGACGAGCGAGGGAATCGCTCGGCGATCAGTCCATGGTTAGCTGCCATACTGAATTCGTCGGCCTAACGGAGAGGCGCTCAAAGCTGGCCGCTGCCCCGCCCTAATCCCTGGGTGCCACACGAACGAGTCCCGCGCGCTGTACAAGATCTCTCCGCTCGCAGAACGAGCGTCGGCTTGAAGAGCTGGCTTGCGCGGCTCCTCGACCGGCGGCGCCGGACGCTGTTCAGGTTTGGTGGACGTAGGCGTACGCGGTCGCAGCACGACGAGAACGCCTACCGCGAGGCCAGCCGCGACGAGCAAGAGGAGACGATTACGGCGCATGACCGTGTGGTTTGTGACGGCAGCAGCCTAACGGACCGCGTTTAAGCTGCGGGCGGCTCGCCCGCCAGCGCAAGATCGTTGGACGACAGTCCGCGCCCGCCAGGGCACAGCACTCCGCCTCCTAAGGCGATCACCGCCCCGCAACCATCATGGCGGGGGCCCACGCGGGCCCGCAGCGGAATCTATCTCGTAAATCACCGCTTCATCGCCACACGCGCGATCGGCCTCTCGGTCCACACAGATCGAGGTGCCATGCCAGGTGCCCAGAATTCTCGCGGCAGGCGTCTCAGGCGCCTGAAAGACCAGGAGGGCTAGAAGGAACGAAGCGCGGGCAAAGGTGATCATGAAGCGACGCTTACCTATGGGGCCCACGGTAAGGCTAGAAGAACCGGCTCACGAAGCCGGCCACCGCGCCCACCATCACACCAAGTCCCGCACCATAAATGCCGTAGGCCACTGGACCAAAGCCGCAGAGCAAAGGGTTACAGCCCTTGAGGTCATGGTACAGTCCGTAGGTCGCGCCAGCAGCGAACCCGACGCCCATGCCGAGGGCAGCACCCTTGAGTTCTGGCGGCATATGCCGCCGCTGCGGCACCTGCAGCGCATCGGCTGCTCGCCAGGGCGGTCGAGACTGCGGACGGGCGGCACTGAGAAACAGGCTGTCAGCGAGCGCGGGCTGCAAGTGCAAGGTGGCTGGTGCCCCCTGTCTCGAGGGCCCCGTGCCCTGTGCCGCGAGCGGGCACACAACGCCAAACGCGGCGACCGCAACGCAGCAGGGGAAACAGCGACGAAGACGGTGGGAGAACATACTCATAGGAACCTGTGCGTTGCTGCCTAACGGATCGCGCTTAAGCTGCGAGCGAGTCGCCCGCCGAGCGCCGTGCAGTTGAACGATAGTTCGTGCGCGCCAGCGCACAACACTCCGCTTCCCTTAGGGCGAGCACCGCCCGTCGGCTTCAAGCACTTGTGAGGCGGCGCGATGGCTCTCCCGTTTCTGTGACTTATCCGCCCGCCCTCCGTTCTAATTCCCGTGTGGCGAGTGGTGAGAGGCAGCGCAACAGATTGCCGTCAGGATCGACGACCGCGAATTCTCGGAACCCCCAGGGCTGATCGACCGGCGCAGTGATCCGAGGTACGTCGCGGCACGAAGTCGGCAGGCCCGCGCCGATGAACGCCTGGTGAAGGAGATTAAGATCGGAGACGCGGATGCAGCAACTCGCAATGTTCTTCCGCGGATCGAGCTTGGAGAACGGGAAGAACTCGATTTGAATCGGGCCACGCTCCACGATCAGCCAGCCTTCGTCGCGGAACGCCTCCGTGAAACCCAATCGGGCGTAGAACTGCGACGTGGCGACGAGGTCGCGACTCGGGAGGTTGGGTGTAGCTCGATCGAGCATCCGAAGTATGCTCCACTGAACGATCGGGACAGCGCCGCCCAACGGATCGTGCTTAAGCTGCGGGCGGCGGGCCCGCGGCGCAAGGGAAGTGGACGACAGTCCGTGCCCGCCACCTTCAAGCGCATGTTAGGCGGCGTGCTCATGGGTTGCACTTGCATGGAGCGCGCCCTGGTGCGTCGCGTTACTGCTACGAAGAAGCCTTTGGGAGGTCACGGCGCGCCTCGCGAAGTTGGCTCAACATACGTTCATTGAAATCGAGGCGTTCCTGGGCCTCCGCCTGCGCTTGGCGCAGCGCCGCTACCTCATCTCGAAGTGTGACAATCTCAACCCGCAGTTCGGCGCTACCGCTCCGGCTCTTGAACCACTGACTAGCAATCCACATGGCCGCGAGGGAAGGCGGGACCATTGCAAGGAATGGTATGAAGGGTGCTATGTAGGCGATGAATGGCACGCGACCGGCCTGTCGTGGACGAAGTTTGATGTAACCATGATACGTCGACTGTTAAGGGAGTGGGCGACCTGCATGCCATCCTCTATCCACGCCCGTTGTAGAAGTTCGGTCGACCTCGAATTGCTAAGAGGCCGTGCACCGCCAGCTCGACTGCGATGAGCAGGAAACCTCCGTACCACCATAGCCTCGGCGGTGGGACCTCGATCGGCAGGGCGCGCGCCGTGGCGGCCATGCTCACATAGAGCAGGACGCCACCACTCCACCACACCAGCAGTCGCACTACTGCTTGCGTCAGGCGTCCCTGTGGGATTCGGGCCCGAAGGCCGTTCAAGAATGCGAGTTCGATGTAGTGCCCGCCAAGGGAGAACCACAAGGCAAGGGCCGCGAGGGGGAGGAGCAGCTTGAGGTCATGTCTTTGGAGCGCGAGCACCGCGCCCACGACGGCGGCAAGCGCCACGGTTCTCGCCAGCGTGCGGCGCAATGGCTCTTCGAATCGGGGCCAACTCGTGTTCAATTGCATGCTGCCTAACGGATCGCGCTTAAGCTGCGGGCGACCCGCAAGCCGGCGCAAGGCTGTTGGACGACAGCGCGTGCCCGCCAGGGCACAACACTCCGCTTCCCTTAAAGCGAGCGCCTTTCGACAGCTTCAAGCGCTTGTTAGGCGGCGTCCGATCGCTCCGCCGTGCCGGGCGCGTCAGGATCACGAGACCCCGGACCCGCTCAGAGCGCGATGGAGAATCAGCTCGCGCTACGTGAACCGTGTTGAGCAGAACCCGCTGGTCCGTAGCGAACGAGACGCCTAGCAATATCGCGTGCCGTTCGCCGCGACGCTCCCAGATATTGCCCTCGATGGGCTCCGGTTCGGTAGCGCGGTATCGGGTCCCAAAGCGGCCAGGCACGCCGGCAAATCGGAATTCGAGAATCCGCTGCTGCGGCTCTGGCTTGATGGCAGAGCGGCGACGTTGGCAAATGGGGAACGCCGAGCTGTAGATGGACTTCCCGTCGAGAGTGACTTCTAGGACTAGCGAGTCCCCGCCCGCGCAATCGCCGAACCAGTGCCAGACGACTTCGTCGCGCGCAGAAGGCGACGCCTGGCCAGACAAGGAGACTGGCACGAGCGCTAGCACGAGCGCCGACACGGGGGAGAGAAGGCGCGTGGCCTGTGGCATGCGAGGAACGTGCAGTCCGGACGCCGGCTAACGGATCGCGCTTAAGCTGCGGGCCACTCGCGCCCCGGCGCAAGGTGGAGTGGACGACAGTCCGTGCCCGCCAGGGCACAACACTCCGCTTCCACGAGGGCGATCACCGCCCGCCAGCTTCAAGCGCTTGCTCGGCAGCGGCCTCGGCCCGCAGCAACTCGAGTTGTTCCTGAAGGGCGTCCGCCACCGCGTCAATAGACCTGTGCGCTGTGTCCACGACCGGCAGCCCGAGTGCGTCGGCTTGACCTCGGAGGTAAGCCGCCCAGCCGTCCATCCTTTGTGTCACCAACTCTGGCTGGCCGCGCGGCCCGGCGAGGCGCGCCGCGCGGACACGAGGGTCGCAATCGAGGAGCACGATGCGCGCGTGGCGCACGCCGGTACGCGCCAGCGCAGCTCGGATGAAGGACGGCCGTGTCTGACCGTCGAGGACGGCAATATTCGCAGCGTCCCGGTTGGCGGCGAGGCGTTCGACCCAATGAGCCGTGGCGTGCGCCTGCCAGCGTTCCCCAGTGCCGAAGTCTCGCTCCATGATCTCGGTTGGAGGAACGTCGATCGAGTCCAAGTAATGGCACTGCACTCCAGGGAGGGCGCGGGCGTCCAGCGCCTGCACCGCCGCCGTCTTGCCGGCGCCAGACGCTCCGATGACGAAGAGTAGGGCGGGTTTCATGTGCCGATTGTTAGGCGTCAGCGCCCCACGGCCGCGGCGGCCATCTTCCATTGCCACTCGCATTGTGAAGGTGGGCCGCGATCATTCGGATCGTGCGCTGTGGTACTCCAGGAACGGCGATGTCCCAGAGTGCGGCTGGCAGGCGCTGGATGAGGTGGACCGTGAGCCGGTTGTTCGTCTTCCACGCGGCAAGCAGGGTCGCTCGTAAATCGGGTGGTGGCGGCAAACCAGGCCTTCCTTCCAGAATTGCGCGGATCATCGCGCGACACGATAGCGAAGCCGGGCGGCGGGTCCCCTCGAGGGCAAGGAAGTTATCGTGTCGGCGCGGATCCGGTTCGCCGGGCGGACCAGCGGCGTAGGGCAACTGCGCACCAGATTGCCTCAGCAAGAGCGAAGGGCCAGGAGCGAATGAACACCGCATAGGTGGCGGCACCTGCGCAGGCGATCGCAAAACCCAGGACGTATATGTTGGAGCGGGCTTCCAGCGCGTAGGTGATGACCATGGCCGCCACCGCAAGGAATCCGAGGAGCTCGGTCACATGACCTTGTTCGAGTTGAGGTTAGCGCCTAACCGATCGCGCTTAAGCTGCGGCAAAGAGGAAATCTCCGGTGAGTAGGGATCACTACTGACCGAGCCTGTAGAGTCTGTAGCCTACCAACAAGACCCAAACTGTAGTGATAACGGAACTCATGATCACGGCAGCACCCAAAGAACGCACAAGAAAGGGGCCCGCTACCGAAACAATCCCAAGGATGGCGGAGACCAAACCCAAATACGCCGTAGTCTTAGTGAAGATTCCTTTTAGCATGACGACGCTGGTCATGAGAATGCCGACGGCAGGAACGAGAATGGCGTAGACGCCTAAGAGGCTGGACTCGAGCACCGCGGACGGATAATTCGCTGCCGCGACGACGACCGCCCTCTGGGCGTCGTTCGTGGCTGCGGCGTAGGTGCCGCTGAGCGTGATGAGCGAGGCGTAACTCGTCCAGGTAACTGCCAGGTCCAAGACAACGAACAGACCCACACATGCAGTTGCTAGGAGCATCGCGTTTCGGTTGATCCGCTTCAACGCGAGGTAGAGCGATAACGCGACCGGTACGAAGAGAAAGTCGGTTAGGACCGAGAGAGCAAGGATAGCCCACCAGACCGTCCTCTTCCCAGCCAGATACGTGAGCCGGGCCTCGGCACCACTCGGTGGAGCTCCCACGGGAACGTACAACGCAATGGTGGCGATATATGCTAGTCCTAAGACGAGGGCGGAGATACCGCCCACTCGGTACAACCATTTCTCATCTGGGTTAACCGCATCTACCATCATCCTCTGCACGCTCATTTACGCTTCTCCTGTTCTAAGGGCTTCGGCCTGGGCCAGGGCACAAACACTCCGCTTCCCCTAAAGCGATCAGCGCCCGTCAGCTTCAAGCGCTGGTTAGGCAGCAGCCTTCGCCACGAACATGCCTCGGCCAGTGAGACCTTGGGGATCGTGTTCAGCGATGAGACCGGCGTCGCTGAAGGTCCGCAGCAGCTCGTCCGTCGTGAAGAGCCCGAGCTCGTGCACTTCAGTCGCGTGGCGCCTTCCCTCGGGCCCGTGGATCTCGTAGTCGAAGCGGAGGCGAGACACGCGACCCCGAAGCTCGGTGTGGCTCACTCGGACGACGCGAAGTCCCTGCGCCTCTACTGTGCGCGTCCCCGTGTGTCCCGGCTCCATCACGTCGGGTGGGAACCAGGGCTCCACTATGATCACGCCACCGGGGGCCAGATGGTCGTGAAAGCATGCGAACGCGCGGCGAACTTTGGGTAGCGTACAGAGATATCCGATGGAGCTAGTGGACGGCAGTCCGTGCCCCGTCCGGGGCACAACACCCGCTCCCCTTAAAGCGATCACCGCCCGTCAGCTTCACGCGCTTATCAGGCAGCGCAGTCAACGAGGTTGTCTCTAGCTGCCAATCCGCCGCTCTTCCCGTGCCTTGCTGAGCAAACGCTCTGCGAAATCCAGCCGTTCCTGTGTTTCTGCTAGCTCCTGTTGGAGGTCCTGGACACCACGCTCAAGGGCCTCGAACCGCGCAGTGACGTCGCTCGATGGTGATTCTGGACGAGTGGCACGCAGACGAGCGATCTTCACCGCTGCGACAGCAATGATCGCCACGATTGGTATGAGTGGGACAAGAAACTCAGGGTTCATGTGGCCTTCCTCATCTAGGCCTGAGACATTCGCCTGCGCCGCCTAACGTCCGGTTCCCTGCGGTTGTTGGGGCCGCTCATCGATTCGGTCGGCGATTCTTGGGTCCATTTCCAACATCATTGACCTATGCGCGTTGCCGGATCCCAATGTTCGTCCGCTTTGCCGTCCTTGAAACGCCACATGTCGAACCAAGTCGTGGTGTAGCTCTGTGAGGAATCCTTTGCGTCCTTCAGGTCGTGGACGTACGCGACCACCACGAGATCGCCCTCCGCCACCACCGACACGACCTTCGTGTTCATCTTCTGCGGGATCGGCACGGGCTTCACCTTCCGGACCTCGGTGAAGAACTTCACCACACCACTGCGTCCCGACGCCGCGTTCGGATTGTGCTGGATGTACCGCTCGGTCAAGTACTTGTCAGCCAGCTCCCAGTGACCGGCCTCAAGCAGGTCTTTTACAATGTGGTAGGCAACCTGCTTGTTCGTATTGAGCTTCGGGTCGCTGCTGTGGAACAAGGCGTCCGAATCGCTCGCGCCGACAACAGCTTCCTGTGCGTGCAGCGAAGGGCTGCCCGCCAACAGAGCGGCCGCCAGTGGGAGGTGAAGACGACAAGGCATGTATTCCCCCTCTATGGTTCAGACACCTCCCCGAGCTTGCGGGTATGAACGTCGACAGGCGCGCCGCCTAACGGGCAAGGTTAAGCCGCGAGCCGGCGCATCCGCCGCGCTGGCCCTGCAGCAACGCACAAGAGCAGGATTGGACGCGCGCCAGCGCGGCCAGCCGGCTCGACAGCTTCAACTGGTAGTTAGGCGGACCGCCCGAAACCCAGGGTCCAAGTAAGAACTGAGCTGCACCGCGGGGCGCTGCATTGCCGTAGTGTTCTCGGAAAGCGCGATTGGTCAGGAACATTCTGCAGCTCCCTTTCGAGATTCCTGCGATCCCACCGTCCCCACTACTCCAATCTATGCTAAAGCCGAGTTGGTTCTTGTAGTACGCCGCAGCTGTGTCGACGTCACTGACAGGTATTTCGGG
>DASPXE010000117.1:0-62493 GCA_035637455.1 Gemmatimonadales bacterium | reverse complement strand
GCGCCGCAGGCGCGAAGGATCTACGGCCACAACTTGTACAGCGTGCGCGGAAACGCGATCGCCTCGCGCACGTGCGGGATCCCGCAGATCCACGCCACCGTCCGCTCGACCCCGAGACCGAACCCGGAGTGCACGAAGGTGCCGTACTTCCGAAGATCCAGATACCAGCTGTACGCCTCCTCGGGAAGGTGCTCCGCACGGATGCGCGCCAGCAGCTTGTCGTACTCGTCCTCGCGCTGGCTCCCGCCGATGATCTCCCCGTACCCCTCCGGCGCCAGCATGTCGTTGTTCAACACGGTGCGGGGGTCGGCGGGGTTCTCCTTCATATAGAAAGCCTTCACCACGCGAGGGTAGTTGAAGACCATCACCGGGCGGTCGTACTGTTTGGCGAGCAGCGTCTCCTCGTCGCCCCCGATGTCCTGGCCCCAGGCGATATCACTCCCCAACCCCTTGAGCTTTTCCACTGCGTCGGTGTAGGAAACCCGGGGAAACGGCGGCCGGATGCGCTCGAGGGGTGCCGTGTCCCGCTCCAGCTCAGCCAGCTCGGTCTTCCGCCGCTCGAGCGCGCGCGCCACGATATAGGCGACGAATTCCTCCTGGAGCTTCATATTGTCGTCGGAGTCGTTCCACGCGACCTCGGGCTCGACCATCCAGAATTCGGTGAGGTGGCGTCGCGTCTTGGATTTCTCGGCACGGAACGTGGGCCCGAAGCAGTACACCTTGCCGAGCGCCGCGGCCGCGGCTTCGACGTAGAGCTGCCCCGTCTGCGCCAGGTAGGCGGTGCCCAGGTCGAAGTACTCGGTCGCGAACAGGTGCCCCGCGGCCTCGCCGATCGCGCCGGTGAGAATCGGCGTGTCGACCAGGACAAAGTTGCGCTCGTAGAAGAAGTCGCGGATCGCTTGGATCACCTCGTGGCGCACGCGGGCGATCGCCACCTGGCGCCGGCTGCGCAGCCACAGGTGTCTGTGTTCGAACAGGAACGCGGTGCCGTGCTCCTTCGGGGTGATGGGGAAATCCGGGCTC
The DNA here is from genome assembly GCA_035637455.1 of Gemmatimonadales bacterium. Classification (GTDB taxonomy): domain Bacteria; phylum Gemmatimonadota; class Gemmatimonadetes; order Gemmatimonadales; family GWC2-71-9; genus 20CM-4-69-16. The sequence continues at coordinate 61,470 of DASPXE010000117.1, read as the reverse complement.
GGCCCCAGGATCTTCAGGTCGGCGGCCGTGAGCTCGACGCCCCCCCCTCCCGGTGCGCGCGGGTCGGCGCGCACCGTGCCCGTCACCTCGACCGATGTCTCCTGGGTGAGCTTCCCGAACGCGTCCCAGGCGGCGTCGGAAACGTCCTTCTTGGACAGGACCACTTGGAGATAGCCCGTGCCGTCGCGCAGCACCACGAAGGCGATCTTGCCGCTCGAGCGCGTGGTCATGACCCAGCCCCGCACGGCGACCGTCTGGCCCACGAGCCGCGGCAGCGCTTCGATGCGATGAGCGTCAGGCATAGGCGCGGCATACTAGTGGCGGGGTTTTGGGCTGTCAACGCAACGGCCTGTGTTACGCCGTACGTCCCGCCCGCGAAGCTCGGCCCTCCGCGCCAGGAGACGAGTTGGCCCGCGTACCTCGGCACACCGCGTCACGACGTCGGCGTCGCCGAGTCGCTCAACGCCGACCCGCGGCCGCTGTGGCACACCGGCGTGGGCCGGGCGGTCCGGGGCAGTCCCGCCCTGGGAGAGAGCGTGATCGTGGTCGGCGTCGCCGACCGGGTCGTGGCGCTGGTCGACCGCGCCACCGGCCAGGCCCTGTGGCGCGCCCGGGTCGGCGGCACCATCCATGCCGGCCCGCTGCTCGACGGGGACCGCATCTACGTCGCGACCGAAGCGACGCCCGACGCGCGCGTCTACGCTCTGCGGCTGCGCGACGGGCAGACGGTGTGGAGCACCAAGACCGAGAGCATCGTGGCGCCGCTCGCCCTGGACGGCGACACGCTGTACGCGGCGACCGAGACCGGCACCGTGCTGCGACTCGAGACCGAAGCAGGGAAGGTCACGTGGCGCCGGCGGCTGGGCGGCGGGGCCCGCGCGGCCCCCGTCCCCTCGGCGGACGGCGTCATCGTCGCCACGACCGCCGACACTGTGTACCTGCTGGAGCGCGCCACGGGCCAGGTGCGCGGGCGGCTCCCCACCCCCGGCGCGGTGATCGCGACGCCGGCGCTCGACGGCACGCGGCTCTACGCCGCAACGACCGCCGGCCGGATGCTGGCGATCGAGCTGCCGGCGCTGAGCGTGGCCTGGGACCTGCCGGCCGGGGACGCGGTGTTCGGCGCTCCCGTCGTGGCGCACGATACGGTGTACGTGCTGGCGCGCAACGGTACGCTGTGGCTCGTCCCGCGGGACCGCCCGTCCGAGGCGCGCAGCTTCGCGCTGGGCATCACGGCTACGGCTGGACCGATGCCGGTTGCGTCGGGCGTGCTGGTCGCGAGCGTGAGCGGCGAGGTGCTGCTCGTCGACCGGCGATCCGGCGCCATCCTGTGGCGCATCGAGCTCGACGGACCCATCGAGCAGCCGCCGCTGGTGCGGGACCGGCAGCTGGTGATCGTCGCCGGCCGCGGCGACATTCAGGCGTACCGATGAGACGAACGGTTCGCCTACTCAGCGGCCTGGCGCTACTTGCCTCGACGCGCCTGCCGGCGCAGGAGCGCGACAGCGTTCCACGTCCCACGTCGCACGTCGCAAGTCAGTCTCGTGCAACGGGGAGCGTGGGACGTGCGACGGTTCACTGGGGCAAATGGCTCGCCACCGGCAGCGCCGTCGCGTTCACGGTGATGGGCGCGCACGAGCACAGCCGCTCGAACGGCGAGTTCAGCCAGCTGCTCACCCTGTGTCGCGCCAACAACGACGACTGCCTGCTCGGCAGCGACGGTACCTACGTGAACCCCGCCGCGGAGCAGCTGTACCAGGCCTCGATCCACTTCGACCGTCGCGCCCGGCTGCGCCTGCTCGCCGGCCAGGCGACGCTGCTGGTCGCCGCGGGCCTGTTCATCGCCGACGTGACGCGGCACCCGGGGGGGCCGGTGAATAAACCATTCAGCCCGCTGGAGTTGTCGGGAGACCTGCGGGCGGGCGGAGCACGTGTCGGGCTGCGCGTGACGTTCTAGTGTGGAGTGTGGAGTGCGGAATGCGGAGTGAAAGGGTTGGTCTCATGCGGCACGACACCTACTCTGACATTCCGCATTCCACACTCCGCATTCCGCACTCGCTTCACCCCACCCGGAACAACTCAAACCCCCTCTCATACCTCGCCACGATCCGCTCCCGGTACGCCGCATGCTCCGGCCGGGCGAGCGCCGGATCACGCGCAATGACCTCTCCCGCCGCGCGGCGCGCCGCCTCAAGCAGCGGCAGGTCGGTCTCGAAGTTGGCGTAGCGCAACGGCACCCCACCCGACTGACGGGCCCCGGCGAGCTCGCCCATGCCGCGCTCCCGTAAGTCGAGCTCGGCGATCTTGAAGCCGTCCGTCGTCTCGGTGAACGCCTTGAGCCGGGTGGCCGCCTGCGGGACGTTCGAGAGCAGGATACAGTGGCTCGCGGCGGCGCCGCGGCCCACGCGGCCGCGCAGCTGGTGCAGCTGCGCGAGCCCGAAGCGCTCCGCGTGCTCGATCAGCATCACCGTCGCGTTGGCCACGTCGATCCCCACCTCGATCACGCTGGTCGCGACGAGAATCTGGACCGCGTTGTCACGGAACGCGCGCATCGTCGCATCCCGCTCGTCGGGGCTCAACCGCCCGTGCACGAGCCCGACGCGGAACTCGGCGAACACCTGCCGCAGGTCTTCGTTCATCGTCGTCGCCGCTTTCAGGTCGGCGCGCTCCGACTCGTCGATCACGGGATAGATGACGTACGCCTGACGCCCCGCGGCGCACTCGGCGCGGATGAACTCGTAGATCTTCTTGCGCGCGGCGTCGGTGCGCAGCGCGGTCTTCACGGCGCCCCGCCCTGGTGGCCGCTCCCGCAGCTCCGTCACGTCGAGGTCGCCGTACAGCGTCAGCGCGAGCGAGCGCGGGATCGGGGTCGCCGTGAGGAGCAAGACGTCGGGCGCGTCCCCCTTCTCCACGAGCGCGGCGCGCTGCTCCACGCCGAAGCGGTGCTGCTCGTCCACCACGGCGAGGCCCAGGCGGTGAAATTTCACCGACTCCTGGATCAACGCGTGCGTCCCCACCACCAGGCGCGCCGCGCCGCGCGCGATGCGTTCCCGCACGGCGCTCTTCTCCGCCGCCGCCAGCCGGCCGATCAGCAGCTCCGGCCGGAGCTCGAGCGGCTGGAGCAGCCGCGTGAGCGTCGCACCGTGCTGCTCGGCGAGCAGCTCGGTGGGCGCCATGATCGCGGCCTGGTAGTCGTTCTCCACCGCGAGCAGCATTGCGAACAGCGCCACCACCGTCTTGCCGGTGCCGACGTCGCCCATCAGCATCCGGTGCATGCGGAGCGGCGCCGTCATGTCGTTCGCAACCTCACGCACCGCGCGCCGCTGGTCTTCCGTGAGCTCGAAGGGGAGATGCTCCTTGAGCCGCGTGGTGAGCTCCTTCTTGAGCGCGAACGCGATCCCCGCGCGGGCGCGCTTGGCGAGATGGCGCGCGCGCGCCTGCACGAGCTGCTGGTCGAAGAACTCGTCGAACGCGAGGCGGCGCCGGCCGGCCTCGGCGTCGTCTAGGTCCCGCGGACGGTGCACGGCGGCGAGCGCCGGGCGCAGCTCGGGAATCCCGACGGCGGCGCGCAGCCGCGGCGGTTGGGGATCGCTGACGAGCGCCAGCAAAGCGTCCAGGTGCTGGTGGATGAGCCCGCGGATCTGGCGGTGCGTCAGGCCTTCCGTCGCCGGATACACCGGCAGCACCAGGCCGCGGTCGGGACCCGCCTCCCCCTGGTCCGCCAGTACGACGAACTCCCGGGGGACGAGCTGGCGCCCGTGGTAGTAGCGCACCGGGCCGGTGACGAGGAGCAGCTGGCCCTGCTTGATTTGTCGCTCGAGGAAGGGCTGGCCCGGCCAGGCGCACTCGAGCAGGCCGCTCTCGTCCCGGAGCACCGCTCGGAACACGCGCAGCCCGCGGCGCGTCGGCAGCACCCCGGTCGTGACCACTTGTCCGACGCAGCTGACCTCCTGTCCTACGCGCGCGCGCGCCAGCGGCGTGACCGCGGTGGCATCGAGGTAGCGATGCGGCGCGTGATACAGCAGGTCGCCGACCGTGCGGATGTCGAGCCGCGCCAGCGCCTCGGCGCGCTTCGGTCCCACGCCTTTGAGGTATTTCACGGAAGTCACGAGCTGCAGCATCACTCCCCTTCCCCCTTCCCCCTTCCCCGGCCTTTCACCCGCTTACCAGGCGCTTGGCGTAGGATTGCGCGTCGAACACCTCAAGGTCTTCGAGCCCCTCCCCGGTACCGATGAAACGGATCGGGACCGGTACCGCGCGTTGGACTGCGACGACGCTGCCGCCCTTCGCGGTGCCGTCGAGCTTGGTGACGACCAAGCCGGTGAGCGACAGCCCCGCGGCGAACGCCCGCGCCTGCTGGACGGCGTTCTGGCCCACCGTGCCGTCCAACACGAGCAGCGACTCGTGCGGGGCGCCGGGCCACTGCTTCGCGACCACGCGCACGACTTTCTTGAGCTCCTCGAGCAGCCGCTCCTCGGTGTGCATGCGGCCCGCCGTGTCCACGAGTACCGTGTCGACCCCACGGGCGCGGGCCGCCGCGACCGCGTCGAACGCCACGGCCGCCGGGTCGGCCCCTCCCGCGCCACCGACACTCGGGACGGCGAGCCGGTCCGCCCAGATCTTGAGCTGCTCGCCCGCCCCAGCCCGGAACGTGTCGGCGGCGGCGAGCAGCGCGCTGCGGCGCTCGCGCGTGAGCCGGTGCGCCAGCTTCGCGATCGTGGTGGTCTTGCCGACGCCGTTCACCCCGAACACGAGGATCACGCTCGGTGGCTCGGATGCGCGCGCCAGCGCTCCCGGATCGCCTCCCGGCGGCGCGGCTGCCGTGAGGAGGCGCGCCACGGCCTGCTGCAGCGCCGCCTGGAAATCGCCGTCTCGGACGGGGGCGCGCGTCACCTGGTCGAGGATCTCCGCCGTCGCGGCGACGCCGAAGTCGGCTTCGAGCATGATGCGCTCGGCTTCCTCACGCGCGCCCGCGTCGCGGCGGCCGAATACGCGGGCGACCCGCTCCCACAGCTTCATGGCAGTCCCTGTCGGCGGCGCCACGCCCACTCGGTCGCGAACGCCGCGATCGCAACGACGAACAGCCACCACCGCTCGCGCAGCGGAGCGCTCGCGAGCCGTCCCGCGCCGCCGCCCGCCTGAGCGTGCAGCACTGGCGCTGCCGGACGCCACTCGTCGGAGTACGTCTCCACCGCCACGACGCCCCGCTCCGCGCCGCTCGGCGACCCGTACGAATACACGCCCGGCGGCAGCGATAACTCCGCACGCCCCGTTGCATCGAAGCGGAGCGTGTCCGTTCGGCTGGTCCCGGCAGCGGTCAGCGTCACGGTCACGTCGCGCGGCGAGCCAGCGCCAGCCCAGCGCCACGCCACGGGCATCCCGTTGGACACCTCGTGCATCACCGGAGCGAACGTCTCCCCTCTCCCTTCTCCCCCACCCAGCAGCCAGTCCGCCAGCGCTGCGACGAGCGCTCGATACGCCTCCGCGCTCGCACCGCCGCGGAACGCCCAGCGAAACAGCCCTGCCGCGGCGACGGTCGCCCGCCGGGCACTGCCCCCCGCCCCATCCTGCTCGGACAGCACGATCACGGGGCGCGGGGTGCCACGCCGCGCGAGGCGCGCGGTGAGCACCACTACCGCTGCGCTATCGGCGGGGGAGGGGAGAGCGAGATCGGACACCGCGGCGGCGGGCGCGAGCGAATCCCAGGCGATGCCGGCGAGCGCGCCGGCGAGCGGGGACGGCTCGGGCGGCTGCACGTACCAGTCGCCCTCCTGGCCCCGCGTCGTGGACCAATTCAGGATGGCGCCCTTGGACGCAAACCGCTCGAGCGGCGCGGGGTTCCCCGCCCGGACGACGAGACGGGCGCCCGCCACCACCCGCGTCACTTCAGCAGGGGAGACGGGCGCGAGGCTGGCGGCGTCGCGCCAGCCGCCCCCGCCCGGCTCGGATTCCACGAAGGCGCGCACCGGCACGCGCGCCACGTCGCTCAGCGCGCGGGCGAGGAAACGGCTGTCCCAGTCGGGCGGCGACGCGAGCAGCACGACCGAGGGCTGGGGACTCACTTCCAGCACGAACCGGCGGGCGTCGTCGCGAGGCTCGGAGTCGCCGGCAACACCCTCCAGTCGCACCTCGAGCGCCTGCCAGCCGGCGCGTGAAAGCCCGGTGAAGGGGGAAGTGGGAAGGGTGATCTCAGTCGAGACAATCCCGCTGTCAGGAAGCGAAACAACACGCGACATGAGGCCCCGATTCCCCAGACTCACGACGAGCGTCCCCTTGCTCCTTCCCCCTTCCCCGGCCTTATCCCCGGCAGTTCCGTAGCTGATTTTGAGCCGGATCGTATCCCCCGCCGCGACGCGCGCCGGTCCCGCGACGGACGCGATGAACGCGTCGCGAAAGGACGCACGGGGCAGGACCACCACCCGCGCACGGCTCAGCAGATCCGTCGGGACGTCGGCGAGGTCGTCGATCGCGCCGTCGGTCACGACGCTGACCGGCCCGCCGCGGCCCGCCGCGGCCGCGAGCGCCGGGGCGAGCCGTGTTGCGCCGTCGGCCGGTGGGAGCGAGTCGTAGGCGCGCACGCGGGACCCGAAGCGCCAGATCACGCCCCTCCCCTCGCTCCCGCCCTTCGCCAGCGCGCGCGCGCTGTCCAGCGCCGCGCGCCAGCGCCCGCCGTGGCCCGCCATGCTGAGCGACGCGTCGAGCAGCACGAGGGGTGGGGCGGACCCCGGGTCGCGCCGCCAGGTCGCGGGGTTCCACAGCAGCAGCACGAGGGCAGCGAGTCCGGTGGTGCGCAGCAGCGCGAGCCCGGCCGTCAGGCGGCCGCGCACTGGAGTGCCTCGGCGAGGGTGAAGCGGCCTTCGTACAGCGCCCGTCCCACGACGGCCCCCGCGAGCCCGGCGGTCCGGATGGCGCGCAGGTCGTCGAGCGCCGCGACTCCGCCCGAGGCGATCGTATCGAGCCCGAGCGCCGCGATCGCGCGGGCGCCCGCCACGTCCGGCCCGGCCAGCATCCCGTCCCGGGCGACGTCGGTGTAGATCACCGTGCGCGCTCCTTGCGCCTTGACCCGCTCGGCGAGCTGGGGCGCGGTGAGGTCGAACACCTCGGTCCAGCCCCGCACGGCGACGCGGCCGTCCTTCGCGTCGATGCCGACCGCGAGCCGCTCCGGCCCGTGGCGCTCGAGCAGCCGCGCGACCATCGCCGGATCGGTCGCGGCCTTCGTCCCGATCACTACCCGGGTCGCGCCCCACGCCAGCATCTCGTCGATCGCCTCCTCGGTGCGCAGGCCGCCGCCCACCTGGACCGGCACGCCCGCCGCACCCAGGAAGCGGCGCGCGAGCGCACGGTTGTCGCCCCGGCCCAGCGCGCGGTCCAGATCGACGAAGTGGACCCAGTGGGCGCCGTCGCGCGCGAACTGGCGCGCCACGGCCACGGGATCGTCGGCGTAGGCGGTCGCGCGCTGCGCCTCACCCTGGCGCAAACGCACCACTCGCCCGCCCTGCACGTCAACGGCGGGGTAGAGCTCCACGGATGTAGAGGAAACTAATCGTCGCGCGCGGCGACGGTCGGAGCGGTGTGCGGGGAGCCGTGCGGCTCGAGCTGAGTGACCAGCTGCACGCGGACCGAATCGTACGCGGCGCGGAGGCGCTGCGGGATCGGCGTGCCCGATCCCATGTCCTTGCGTTGCGGGTTGGTGGGCCGGCCGGCTACGAGAAACTCGTAATGCAGGTGCGGGCCGGTCGACAGGCCGGTCGAGCCGACGTAGCCGATCGTCTCTCCCTGCTCCACGCGCTCGCCTACGTGCAGGCCGCGCTCGAAGGCGGAGAGGTGGCCGTAGCGCGTGAGGATGCCGCTCGCGTGGCGCAGCTCGATCAGGTTGCCGTAGCCGCCCTCCTCCCGCCCCACCCGTGTCACCACACCGTCCGCGGTGGCGCGCACCGGCGTGCCGTACGGCGCCGAGAAGTCCACGCCCTCGTGGGCGCGCCACATGTGGAGGATCGGATGGAAGCGGCTGCCGAACCGGCTCGAGATGCGACGGAACGCCAGCGGCGCGCGCAAGAAGGCGCGGCGCAGCGACCGTCCTTGATCGTCGTAGAAGCCCGCGACCCCCGTCGCGTTGTCCTCGAAGTAGAAGGCGTAACTCGGGGTCCGCGCCACATCCACCCGCGCCGCCAGGATGCGGCCGAAGCGCCGCTCGCCCTCGGGGGACTCGAGCCGCTCCAACAGCACGATGAACCGATCTCCCGCCCGGACGTCGCGGGTGAAGTCTACCTCCCAGTCGTACACGTCGGCGATCGCCCAGGCGAGCGCGCGCCGCTCGGCTCCCGGCAGGAACGTGTCGGCGACGGCGCGGTCCAAAGCGTCGTACAACGACGACTCGATCGCACCCGTGACCCGCAAGCGCACGATCGTCCACGGGATCGTTTCGACCGTTTCGACCCAGCCGGCGTCGGCGCGCGCCACCTGGAGGCGCCGCTCGGGCGACAGCCGCACGGTCACCCGCTCAGCCAGGCTGTCGGTCTTCAAGCGGCGCACCTGGAACGCGAGCCCGGGCCGCAACCGGCGCACCGGCAGGTGCTGCGCCGCGGCGAGGAACCCGGCGTAGTCGCGCCCCGTGATCCCCGCGCGCGCCAGCACCTCGGCGAGCGTCTCGCGCCGTCCCAGCGTCTCCGTGAACTCGGCATAGGCGTCGGTCACGACGATGGGCGCCGCGGTGAGCGGCCGGCGCCAGGGCCACGCTTCGCGCGTGGCCCAGAGCAGACCGCCGGCCGTGAGCAGGCCGGCGGCGACGTAATGGCTCGCCCGCCCAGGAAGCGCCATCAATCCATCTGTCTCCGGATGAAGGTCGGAATCTCGAGCTCGTTGACGTCGGGGGGCGGCGCGGGTGGGGGCGCGCCGCGCCGCGCCGGCTCCGCCGGCTTCACGTAGCCCAGCGGCGGCACGGGGGTGGGCCGCGACACCCGCTCCCGGAACGGCAGCACGCCCGGCGCCGCCCGGCCCGGCGTCTCGGCCGCCTTGTCCCGGTCGAAGCCAGTGGCGATCACGGTCACCCGGATCTCGCCGTGCATCGCCGGATCGTTCACCGTTCCGAAGATGATCTCGGCCTCCTCGCCCGCCGCGTCCTTGACGACGTCGGAGATCTGGGTGACCTCGCCGAGCGTCAGATCTTCGCCGCCGGTGATGTTGATCAGCACGCCCGTGGCGCCGGTGATCGAGATGTTGTCGAGCAAGGGGCTCGAGATCGCCTGCTGCACCGCTTCCATGGCGCGGTTCTCGCCCCGCCCCATCCCCGTGCCCATGATCGACGCGCCGCCGTTCTGCATCACGGTGCGCACGTCCGCGAAGTCCACGTTCACGATGCCCGTCACGGTGATGAGCCCCGAGATCCCTTGCGTGGCATGCAGCAGCACCTCATCCGCCTTTTTCAGCGCGTCCTGGAAAGGTATCCCCTTCCCCACCACGGCCAGCAAGCGCTCGTTCGGGACGGTGACCATGGTGTCGACGTGCTTGCGCATCTCCGCGATGCCCATCTCGGCCTGGCGCATCCGCTTGCGCCCTTCGAACAGGAACGGCTTGGTCACAATGCCGATGGTGAGGGCCCCGAGATCGCGCGCCATCTGCGCGATGATGGGCGACGCGCCCGTCCCCGTGCCGCCGCCCATGCCGCAGGTGACGAAGACGAGATCGGCGCCCTGGAGGGCGTGCAGCACTTCATCGCGGTTCTCCTCGATCGCCTGGCGGCCGATCTCGGGTCGCGCGCCCGCCCCGAGGCCGCGCGTCAGCTTCTTCCCAATCTGCACCTTCACGTCGGCCTTGTTGTTGAGCAAGGCCTGCGCATCGGTGTTGACGGAGATGAATTCGACGCCCTGCAGCCCCTCGTCGACCATGCGGTTCAGCGCGTTGCCGCCGCCGCCGCCCACGCCGACGACCTTCATGCGCGCGTTTTGCGATACGGTCTCTTCGAGCTCGAAGATCATGGCTCCCTCGGGTGACCGATCAGAAGAAGTCCTGCAACCACCGCTTGAGCGGCGCGAACCAGCGCTCGACCCCCGGGCTCTGCACCAGCGAGCCACTGGGCGCGGCGCCCTGTGCCACCTTGCGCGCCGCGTACAACACCAACCCCACCGGCACCGCGTAGCGCGGCGCCTGCACGCTGTCCACCAGCCCCGAAATCCCCTGCTCCGGGGCGCCCGCGCGCACCGGCATCGCGAACACGTCCCGCGCCAGCTCCACCATCCCCGGCAGATGCGCGGTGCCGCCGGTCAGCACCACGCCCGCCGGCAGCCGCCCGCCCCCGTACCCCGCCTTCTCGAACTCGCGGTCCACCAGGTGGAAGATCTCGTCCAGCCGCTGATGGATGATGTCCGACAGCATCTCGCGGGCCGCCTGCCGGGCTCCCTGGCCGGGCGTGGACGGCAGCGTGATCATCTCCGACGGATCGACCAGCGGCTTGTAGGCGACGCCGTGTCGCTCTTTCAGCCGCTCCGCGTCGGCCTGGGTCACGCCCAGCACCTGGACCACGTCGGTGGTGACCTGCGCGCCGGCGTACTTGAGCGACGCCAGGTGCCGGATCTTCCCCTCGTGGAAGATGGTCACGCCGGTCGAGCCACCCCCGACCTCGAGCAGCGCGACGCCCAGCTCCTTCTCGTCCTCCGTCAGCACGGCGTACGACGCCGCCAGCGGCTCGAGCACGAGATCCAGCACGCGGTACCCGGCGCGCTGCACCGCCTTGCGCAGATTCTGCGCGGCGGTGGACTGCACGGTCACGAGGTACATCTCCACCTCGAGCCGCGTGCCCGTCATCCCCACCGGGTCCGAGATGCCGTGCTGCTGATCGACGACGTACTCCTGCGGGATGTCGTGCAGCAGCTCCTGGTCGCGTCCCAGCGAGATGGCCCGCGCCACCTCGTTCACGCGGGCGACGTCCTCCGCGGTGATTTCCTCGCGGCTCACGGCGACCACGCCGGGCGACGTGCGGGCCGACACGTGCTCGCCGGCGATGCCGCAGGTGACGCCCCCGACCTTCGCGCCCGCCATCCGCTCGGCATCCCGCAGCGCGGCGACCACCGAGCGGCTGGTCTCGTCGATGTCCCGCACCATGCCGCGCCGCACGCCGGCGTTCTTGGCGAGCCCGACGCCCAGCACCTTGGCGAGCGGCAGGCGCGGCAGGTCGCCCACCACCTCGGCGATCACGGCGCAGGTCTTCGTGCTCCCGAGGTCGAGCCCGGCGATCAGCTGTCGGTCCCGGCTCATGCCCCCCCTGCTGCCGCGGACGCCTTACGCCGCACCAGCACCTGCCTCGCGAATCGGGCGTCGAGCTCCACGTACGGGCGCCCCTTCGCGGCCAGATCCTGCGCGACCAACACCACGGCCCGAATGACCTCCGGCCCGGCGTCGCGTCGCAGTAGCACGTGACGAGGCCCCATGTCCAGAAGCACGTCCCCGCGCGCCAACCCGCGCGCACTGGTGATGGTTTGAAACAGCGCCGGATCCACCGACTGGACCAGCGCCAGCACCCCCACGACCCCGGGATCCGCCGCCGCCGCCACCGGCAGGTCGAGCCCGGTGCGCGCCGGATCGAACGGCAGCGCGCGGCCCTCCGCATCGACTGCGACCAACGGGCCGCCGCGCGGCCCGCCCCCCCCCCGCGGCGCCAGTGCCGCGGGCTCCACCTCGCGCAGCTCGATCCGGAGCGCCGCGGGGAGCTGGCGCACCACGCGCACCTCCGCCACCCCCGCGAGCCCGCGCAACCGGTCGCCCAGCAGCCGCGTGTCGGTGAACACGCTCGCGTCGGGTGCCAGTCGCAGCGCCGCGATCACCACGTCGGGCGCCAGGTTTTTCACGCCCACGAGCTCGAGCTGCCGCACGCGGAAGAACGCGAGGTGCCGGAGCGCCAACGGCGCTGCAAGCCAGCCGAAGGCGACCAGCACGACCCAGGCGCTAGCGAGCAGCGTCCGCCGCCGCCACCGCGGCCATCGGGTCACCGCGCCTTTTCCCTTCCTGGTTCCCCCGCTTCTCCCCGCCCCAAGTATTGCAGCAGCTCCGGCCCGACCCGGGTGACGTCGCCCGCCCCCAGTGTGAACACCACGTCACCCGGCCGCACCCGCTCGGCGACCAAGTCCACGAGCGCCGCGCGGTCCCGCACCGCCACCGTGGCCGCCCCCGCTCGCTCGGCGCCCCGCACCACCAGCTCGGCAGTGACTCCCGGCAGCGGCTGCTCGCGTGCTCCATAGATCGGCGCCACCACCACGACGTCCGCACTCGCCAGCGCGCGCCCCAGCGCTTCGCCGTGCAGCGCCGTGCGCGAGAACAGGTGGGGCTGGAACACCGCCACCACGCGCCGTCGCGGAAACGCCTGGCGCGCCGCCGCCAGCGTGGCGAGCACCTCCGTGGGGTGATGCGCGTAGTCGTCCACGACCGTCACCCCGCGGGCTTCGCCCACGCGCTCGAACCGTCGCGCCACGCCGCTAAAGCGTTCGAGCGCCGTGATGCAGCGCTCGAGATCGACTCCCAGCTCCAAGGCCACGGCGAGCGCCGCCGCCGCGTTTCGCAGGTTGTGCAGCCCCGGCACCTGCAGCGCGACCCGAACGACGCGGCCATCTGGCAGGGCGACCTGTGCGGCGGAGCCTCGCTCGCCTAACGCGGGAGCCGCGATCCGCACGTCCGCGTCCGCCGCGAGACCGACGCGCCACACCGGCACCCGCACCGCGGCCGCGATCCGCAGCGCCCCCGCGTCGTCCGCACCCACGATCACCCGGCGCGCCCGCCCCGCAAACTCCGCGAACGCTCGCTCGAGCGCGGCGATGCTGCCGCCGTAGCACTCGAGGTGGTCGGCCTCGACGTTGTTCACGACCGCCACCGTGGGCGCGAGCGAGAGAAACGCGCGATCGAATTCGTCGGCCTCGACCACGAACAGCTCGCGGCCGCCGATGCGCGCGTTCCCGCCCCACGGAGCGACACGGCCGCCGGCGAGTCCCGTAGGATCTCGCCCGGCGGCCGCCAACGCCTCCGTGACCATCACCGTCGTGGTGGTCTTGCCGTGCGTGCCGGCGACCGCCACCACAATCCCGCCGGCGACGGCCTGGCCGAGGGCGTCGGCCCGCCGTACCACCGGAACCCCCAGGGCGCGTGCTCGCGCCAGCTCCGGGTGATCCCCGGCTACCGCTGCGGTGACCACGAGCGCCCGCGCTCCAACCACGTGCTCGGCGTCGTGCCCCCGCCATATTTCCACCCCCAAAGCTGCCAAATCGGCGGCTCCCGAGGGGTCCGAATCACAACCCGTTATCGCAACGCCTTGTTGCTTGGCAAGGAGCGCCAAGCCGCTCATCCCCGCTCCGGCGATCCCCATGAAGTGGATCGGACGGGGATCCACGGTTGCAAACAGGTTCATTAGTGAGGGGCTAATATAGCGAATCTACGAAACTTGCGAAAGAGAGCATCCCATTTAGGGGACCAGTGTCAAAATCCTCGACACGATCTCTCGTGACGCATCCGGGTGCCCCCGGGCCCGGGCCCGGGCGGCGAGGGAGGCGAGCCGGGCGGGGTCACCGAGCAGCTCGGTGATCAATTGGGCGAGCGAGTGCGCCGAGAGATCCCGCTCGGCGTGATGGATGGCGGCGCCCGCGGCCGCGAGCGCGCGGGCGTTGTAGGTCTGGTGATCCGCTGCCGCCGTCGGGAGCGGCACCAGGATGCTCGGTTTCCCCCACGCGCACAGCTCCGCCACGGTCATGGCGCCGGCGCGCGCCACGACGAGATCGGCCGCGCGGTACGGCTCGGTCATCGGATCGAAGAAACCGCGCACCACCACCCGCCCCGGCACGGCGTAGCGCGCGAGCGCCGCCGCGTGCGCGCCACCGGTGCCCCACAGCACGGTCGCGTCGCTCAGCAAGCGACGCTCCAGTGCCGCGGCGACGGCGTAGTTGAGCGAGCGTGCCCCCTGGCTGCCGCCGAACACCAGCACGCTGGGGCGCCTTGGCTCGAGCCCGAGGCCGGCGAGGGCCGCGCTCCGATCTCCAGGCTCGGGAGGCCGAACCGGATTGCCGAGCGTGAAGACCTCGGTGCGCTTGCCGGGCGACAGCCGCTCGCGCGCCTCGGGGAACCCGAGATGCACCTGGCGGGCGGCGCGCGCCAGCCAGCGCGTGGTGAGCCCGGGGAACGCGTTCTCCTCGACGATGGCGGTGGGGATGCCGGCACGCTGCGCGCGCAGCACGATGGGCCCCGCGGCGTAGCCACCCGTCCCGATGACGATCGCGGGCCGCTCCTCGCGCAGCAGCCGTCCCACATCGCGCCACACGCGGGGCGCGAGCAACAGCCAGCGCGCGTTGCGCCACCACGCGCGCCGGTAGATCGGCTCGATCGGGAGGAGGAGGTGACGGAACGGCTGGCGCGGCAGCAGCTCGGCCTCGATGCCGCGCTCGGCGCCGACCAGCACCGGCTCGACGCCCGAGTCCGCCTCGCGCAGCGCCTGAGCCAGCGCGAGGGCGGGAATGAGATGGCCGCCGGTGCCACCCCCCGCAAGCAAAACCTTCACCGCCCCGCCCCAGTGCGGAGTGCGGAATGCGGAATGCGGAATGGCAGCGCGAGCTTCGCTGCGACGCTCGACCTTCCACTTACACTCCGCATTCCGCACTCCGCATTCCGCATTGAGCTTCTTCGCATGCGCGCCCGATCACCCCAGCCCGTTGGTGCGCCGCCGCCCCCGCCCCACGCTGATCAGCACCCCCGTCGCGACGAGCGCCACGAGCAGGCTCGAGCGTCCGTACGAGATGAACGGCAGAGTGATGCCCGTCGCCGGCAGCAGCGCCAGGCTCACGCCGATGTGCAGCGCGGCGGTCACCCCGATCAGCGCCGTGAGCCCGACCGCGAGCAGCTGCCCGAACAGATCGCCGGCGGACCGCGCGATCCGGAAGCCGAGCCACACGAAAGTGCCGAACAGGACGAGGATGGCCACTACCCCGAGGAACCCCCACTCCTCGCCGATCGTCGAGAAGATGAAATCGGAGTAGGCATACGGGAGGTAGCCCAGCTTCTGTTGCCCCTGCCCCAACCCCACGCCGAACAGCCGCCCCGCGCCGATCCCCACGAGCGACTGGTGCACCTGCCAGGTCGCTTCGGCGGGCGCGCTGCCCGGCGCCAGGAAGGTGAGCACCCGGGCGATCCGGTACTGCGCGCTCGCCACCGCACCGAAGGCGAGCGGCGTGCCCACGACGCCCAGCACGAGGAAGTGTCCGATCCGGGCTCCCGCCGTGAAGAGCACGACGCCAGCGAGGATCGCGACGAGCAATGCCATGGACAGGTTCGGCTCGAGGAAGATCAACCCGACGACCGGCGCGAGGATCACGAGGAACGGTAACAGGCCACGTTGGAAGGTGCGGATCCGCTCGCCCTTCTTCGCCGCGAGCATCGCCGTCCAGACCACGACCGCGAACTTGGCGAGCTCGGACGGCTGCAGGGTGACGATGCCCAGATTCACCCAGCGCCGACCGCCGTTGATCGTGGGCGCGATGCCGTGGGTGAACGGCAGCAACACCACCACGAGCAGCAACGCCGCGACCCCGAGCATCGGCCAGGCGTAGCGCTGCCAGCGCCGATAATTCGAGCGCGCCAGCAGCGTCGCGATAATGCCGCCGACCAGGGCGCCGAGCGCCTGGCGCAGCGCGAACTCCGAACCCACCTGCCCGCCGGCCGTCGTCAACAGGCTGGACGCGCCGTACACCGCCGTGAGCCCGAACACCACCAGCACGGCGGCCAGGAGCGCCAGCAGCCGGGTTTCCCAGCGGCGGTCGGTCATGGGCGAGCGCGCTCGCTCGGGGTTCCCAGGCTGAAGCCTGGGCTCGGCAACGCACTGTCCTGAAGGACACGCGTGTGCTTTCGCACAGTGCAGTGCCGAGCCCACGCTTCAGCGTGGGAACACCACCCGGATGCACACCCATTGCCCGACCTCACATGGCCTCCACTAGCGTTCGGAACGTCGCCCCCCGCTCCTCGTAGTTCTTGAACATGTCGTAGCTCGAGCACGCGGGAGAGAGCAGCACCGCGTCCCCCCGCTGTGCGGCGTGGCGGGCGCGCGCCATAACGTCCGCGAACGTGGTGCCGCGCTCGAGGGGCACCTTGCCGCCCAGGTCCTGGGCCACGATCGCGCCGGCCTCGCCGAAGGCGATCACGAGCCGGCACTTCCCTTGAAGCAGCGGCGCGAGGCGCGTGTACGGCTCTCCCTTGTGCCGTCCTCCGAGCAGCAAGACGAACGGGCGGTCCATCGCTGCCACGGCGACCACCGTCGAGGCGATGTTTGTCGCCTTGGAGTCGTTGATCCACAGGACGCCGCTCACTTCCCGCACCGGCTCGAGGCGGTGCGGCAGCGCCCGGAACGACCGCAGCCCCTCGGCGATCAGCCCCAGCGACACGCCTGCCTCCTGCACCGCCAGCGCCGCGGCGAGCCCGTTCGCCACGTTGTGATCCCCGAGCAGTCGCAGCTCGTCGCGGCGCAGCAGCTCGGCGCCTTCGAGGCGCAGCAGCCGCGCCGGCGCGTCGTACCAACCGTCCGCCGGCCGCGCGAGGGAGAACAGCACGCGCCGCCCGGGCGCCGGTCCCGGAAGCGCCAGCGCCGCCGGGTCGTCGCCGTTCAGGACCCACACGTCGCGCGCCGTCGCGTTGCGGAACAGCAGCTGCTTATCGGCATAGTACGCGTCCACCGAGGGATAGCGGTCCAGATGATCCGGCGCGAGGTTGGTCAGGACGCCGATCTCCGGGGTGAAGTGCGGGCTGTCGTGCAGCTGGAACGACGACACCTCGACCGCCAGCCACTGGTAGCGGTCGCCCGACACGGCGATGTCCGCGAGCGGCCGGCCGATGTTCCCCGCCGCCTCGGCGTGCAGCCCCGCCACCCGCATCAGGTGCGCCACCAGCGCGGTCGTGGTGGTCTTGCCGTTCGTCCCCGTGATCGCGATGCAGCGTGTCCCCGACCCCGCCAGCGCCCGAAACCCGAGGTCGAGCTCGGACACCACGGGCACGCGCGCCTCCCGGGCCGCCGCGAGGGGCGCCGCGTCGGGCGGGACGCCGGGCGACACGACGACCCCGGTGGCCGACCGGATCTTGGCGAGGTCGTGCCGGCCGACGTCGACCTCGACGCCGGCGAGCCCGCGCAGCTCGGCCACGGTGTCGCCGCCGTACGGATGGTCCGACGCGTCGCTCGCGTACACGTGCGCGCCCTCGCGGGCGAGCAGTTTCGTCGCGGCGATCCCGCTCTTGCCCAACCCGACCACCGCGACGACGCCTCGACGCCACGCCTCCGGGATCATCGCACCTTCAGCGTCGCGAGCGCGATCGCGGCGCACAACACGCCCAGGATGTAGAACCGCATCACCACCTGCGGCTCGGCCCACCCCAGCTTCTCGAAATGATGATGCAGCGGCGCCATCCGGAATACGCGATGCGCGTCCGCGTACTCCTTGCCCCGGCGCGTCTTGTGCCAGCGGTACACGCTCGTCTGCAGCATCACTGAGACGGTCTCCGCGGCGAACACGCCGCCCGCGATGAGCAGCAGAAACTCGGCTTTGAGCAGGATGGCGACCGTGCCGAAGGCGCCGCCGATCGCCAGTGCGCCGGTATCGCCCATGAACACCTGTGCGGGGTGGGCGTTGAACCAGAGAAACCCGAGTGCCGCGCCAGCCAGCGCGCCGCAGAACACCGTCAGCTCGCCCGCGCCGGGAAGGAAGTAGACACCCACGTACTTGGTCCAGTCGAACCGGCCGAACACATACGCGAAGATCGCGAACGCTCCCGCCGCGATCGCCGTCAGCCCGGTCGCGAGGCCGTCGAGCCCGTCGGTCAGGTTCACGGCGTTCGAGCTGCCGGTGACGACGAGCGTGACGAACAGCACGTAGGTCACCGGCCAGAACACGATCAGCTGGTACTTGAACACAGGTAGCTGGGTCGACGTTGGCGGCAGGTTGGGCGCGAGGGGCGACGCCAGGAGAAACAACCCCAGCGCCAGGCCGAACGAGATCTGGCCGATCAGCTTCCAGCGCGCGACCAGCCCCTGCGACTTGCCGCGCACGATCTTGAGGTAGTCGTCGAGGAATCCGATCGTGCCCATCCACAGCATCGTCGCGACCGCAACAACCGCGTAGCGGCTGTCGAGCCGCGCCCACAGCAGCGTGGGCACGACGGTCGCCAGGATGATGATGAGCCCGCCCATCGTGGGCGTGCCGCGTTTGCCGGCGTGACTCGCGGGTCCCTCGGCGCGGATCACCTGGCCGACGTGCCGATCGCGCAGCAGGCGAATGATCCCCGGTCCTAACACGAAGGCGAGCACCAGCGCCGTCACCGTGGCGCCGGCGCCGCGGAAGGTGATGTAGTTGAAGAGATTGAACAGGATGTGCTGCTTCGCGAGCGGCGCCAGCAGGTGATAGAGCACGCCTCCAGGTCTCCCGACGGTCAGGTGAGCTGCCGCAGTACCCGCTCCAAGGCGACGCCGCGCGACGCCTTGAGCAAGACGATCTCGTCGCCCTTGAGCGCGGTCTTGAGCTTCGGACCCAGCGCGGCTGCGTCCGGCGCCGTGACCAGCCGGGCACCGAGCGCGCCGCGCAGCGACTCGAACGCCGGGACGAATGCGCCGACCGCGGCGACCAGGGCCGGCTGGACCGCCGCGATCTCGCGGGCGGCGGCCGCATGCAATCTGTCACTCTCACCCCCTAGCTCCAACATCGAGCCCACCACCACCGCGAGCGGCCGCCGGCGCCGCCCGGCGAGCCAGTGGGCAAACTTCACCGCCCAGGCGAGCGACGCCGGATTGGCGTTGTAGGTGTCGTCCAGGATGGTCAGCCCGCCCCGCTCGATCACGGTGCCGCGCCCGCCGGGGATCTGCACCGCGGCGAGCCCCGGCACCGCCCGGACAGGGTCCGCTCCCGCCTCGCGGCCGACGGCGAGGGCGAGCATCGCGTTCTCGATCTGGTGAAACCCCAGCACCGGGACGGTGACCGTCCGGCCGGCCCAGGTGATCCGCGGATGCCCTGCGTCGTCCAGCTCGGCGGCGTCGGGCCGCACGTCCGCCCCGCTGTCCGTGCCCGCCACGACGGTGCGGGTCAGCCGGCGCGCCTCGCGCGCCAGCGCCGGCGGGTCCGTGCCGACGACGGCGACGCCCGCACCCGGCACCAACGCCAGCTTCTCCCGCAGCACCCCTTCGAGCGAGCCGAATCCCTCGACGTGCGCGTACCCGACGTTCGTGATCGCCACGATGGTCGGCTCGATCACGTCGCGCAGCCGGGCGATTTCCCCCGGCACGCTCGCTCCGGCCTCGACCACGAGCGCCTCGGCGTCGTCGGGCGCGCCCAGGATCGTGAGCGGCACACCCACCAGGTTGTTCAGATTACCGCTCGTCGCGTGCACGCGGTACCGCGTGGCGAGCACCGCCCGGATCATCTCCTTGGCGCTGGTCTTGCCGCTCGAGCCGGTGATCGCCACCACTGGACTGGTGGCGGGCAACCCCCGGCGGCGCGCCCGGGCGAGCAGCCCGAGCGCCGCGAGCGTATCCGCCACCTCGAACACCGGCAGCCCGTCCACGCGGGGCGTGCCGCGCCGCACCACCGCGGCAGCCGCGCCCTTCGTCCGCGCGTCGCCGAGGAAGTCGTGGGCGTCGAACCGCTCGCCTGTGAGCGCGACAAAGAGGGTGCCCGGCGTCAGGTTGCGCGTGTCGGTGGTCACCCCGCTGAAGCGCAACCTTGCGGGCGCCGACACACCGAGTGCGGCGGCGACGATTTGTGAGTCCCAGGCGGTCACCGCTCCACCCTGAGTGCGGAGTGCGGAGTGCGGAGTGCGGAGTGGACTGTGCGATCGTCGAGCCACGCAATCGAGATCGAGGATCGGACCTCCCCTTTCAACTCCGCACTCCGCATTCCGCACTCCGCACTCACGACGCCCCCAGCTCCCGTACGATGGCGCGCTCGTCGAACGGCTGTTTCTCCTTGCCGATGATCTGGTAGGTCTCGTGCCCCTTGCCGGCGAGCAGGATCGTGTCGCCCGGCCGGGCGAGCTGCAGCGCCAGGGCGATCGCCTCGCGGCGGTCGCTGCGGCGCTGGTGCGGCTTCGCCTGCATCCCGCTCTCGACCTCGTCGAGGATCCGCTCGGGGTCCTCGGTCCGCGGGTTGTCCGACGTGACGATCGCGACGTCGGCGAGCCGCACGGCGATCTCGCCCATCGGCGCGCGCTTGCCCCGATCGCGGTCACCCCCCGCGCCGAACACGAGGATGAGCCGGCCCTGGGTGAGCGGCCGCACGCTCTCGAGCGCGCGCTCCAGCGCGTCCGGCTTGTGGGAGTAGTCCCGCAGGATCGTGCAGGGCCGCTCCGCGATGCGCTCCATCCGGCCGGGCACCTGCGGCGCCGTGGCGAGCCGGTCGGCGATCGTCTCGACCGGGACGCCCATCCCCCAGGCGCACGCCGCCACGCCGAGGGCGTTGGCGACGTTGAAGCGGCCCAGCAGCGGGAGTCGCGCCGCCGCATTCCCCGTCGGCGTGATCAGCTCGAACCGGGCGCCGCTCCCGTCGACCACGACCTGTCGGGCCGTGACGTCGCCGCCGCGCTCGCCGAATGTCACACGGCGGTGCCGGCGCGGCAGGCGCTGCCAGGCCGGATCGTCCGCGTTCACCACCTCGAGGCCGGCGGGCGACAGGTACGTCGCGAGCTTGGCCTTCGCCTTGAAGTACGCCTCCAGCGTGCTGTGGTAGTCGAGGTGCTCGCGCGTCAGGTTCGTGAAGATCGCGGCCCGGAACACCAAGCCGTCCACGCGTCCCTGATCGAGGCTGTGCGAGGACACCTCCATCGCGGCGCCCCGCGCCCCGCGCGCCACGAGGGCCGCGAGCGTCGCCTGCAGGTCGATCGGTCCGGGCGTCGTGAGGTTCCCCGCTTCGCTGGGCACGGGCGCGCCGCCCGGGTCGAAGGCGCCCAGCGTCCCGATCGAGCCCATCGGCTCGAGCGCCGACAGCACGTGGCGGGCGAGCAGCACCGACGTTGTCTTGCCGCTCGTCCCGGTGACGCCGACCAGATCGAGCTGCGCCGCGGGCCGCCCGAACCACGTTTCGGCGGCCACGGCGGCCGCCCGGCGGCCGTCGCGCACCAGGACCTGCGGCAGCTCGACCGGCTGCTCGCGCTCGACGAGGGCGGCGACCGCGCCGCGCTCCCGCGCGGCGGCCACGAACTGGTGCCCGTCCTGCACCGAGCCCCGCACCGCGCAGTACAGCATCCCGGGCTCCACACGCCGGCTGTCCGCCGTGAGCCCGGTGATCTCGGGCCAGGTGTGCAGGTCCGGCGTCCCGACCAGGACGCCCCCCCGCTCGAGCGCGGCCACGATCTCGGGGAGGCGGCTCATCGCTTCGCGCGCCGCCGCGCGAGCGCGCTGATCGCGGCCGGGCTGACGCGCTCGGCGAACAGGGTGACCGTAGCGCCCAGCGTGGCGCTGTCGCCCGCGGCCGGCCAGGTGTGCTCGGCCGTCCCCCAGCCCTTGAGCGCCACGCGGAAGCCCCGGCGGTGCAGCGCGCGCACGGCTTCCCGTAGGCGCAGTCCCGTCACATCGGGCACCGCCTGGCGCCGCCGCACGGCCGCGGAGTCCGGTCGGTACGGCCAGGGGACGACGTAAGGGACCACGCCGCCGTCGTCCTCGAGCGGCACGGCTGCGGTCGGGGGTGCGGCGGTCGAGAGCCGCGCCCGGTCGAGCGCGACGGTCCGTGCTGCGAGCGCCTGCTCGAGCATCGAGCGCGTCACGGGCGCCGCCGTCTGCGCCGCGAAATAGCTCCCCTTGTGCGGATTGTCGATCTTCACGACGAGCACGAGCTGCGGCTTGTCCGCGGGAAACAAGGCGGCGAACGACGCCGTGTACTGCCCCGGGGCGTAGTGCCCGTTCACCACGCGGCGCGCCGTCCCCGTCTTCGCCGCCACGGGAAATGTCGTGAGCGCCGCTTCCGAGCCCGTGCCGTGCTCCACCACGCCGCGCAGTAGGTCGCGCAGCGCCGCCGCGATCTCGGGCGACACCGCGCGGCGCACCGGCTCCGGCTCGTGACGGTACAGCAACCGCCCTTCCGGGCTGCGCACCTCGCGGATCAGGGTGGGCTGCAGCAACAGCCCACCGTTCGCGAGCGCGGCGTACGCGGCCGCCACCTGGATCGGCGTCACCGACAGCTCGTACCCAATGGCGAGGCTCGCCGCGCTCGGGCGGGTCCACTCGGACGGGGGCCGCAACCGCCCCGCCGCCTCGCCCGGAAACTCGATCCCGGTGAGCACGCCGAAACCGAAATCGCGCAGCATCCGGTATTGCTCCGCCGGTTTCAGGCGCGCCGCGAATTTCACGATCGCGATGTTGCTCGACACCCGGATCGCATCGGCCAGCGTCAGCGTCGGCTGCGGGTCTTCGTCGGTGATCGGGGGGCGGCCCGGCAGGCGATAGATCCCGTCTTCGCCCGATACGTGCTCGCCCGGGCGCACCCGCTTGAGGGCCAGCAGCGCGGCCGCGGCGAAGATCTTGGCGACCGATCCCGGCTCGAAGGTGTCGATGAAGGCGCTCGGTCGCGCCGTCCCGTCGCGCTGGTGCGACGCGATCGCCAGCACCTCCCCGCTGGCCGGATCGAGCATCACCACGTCCCCACCATCGGCGTCCATGCGCCGCAGCGCGTCGTCCAGCGCGCGCTGAGCGATCTCCTGCAGCTCGGCGTCCAGCGTGAGCACCACGTCGTGTCCCGCCACGGGCTGGGCGATGACGCGTGCCGGCGACTCGTACTCGCGCCCGGCCCGGTCCTTCAGGACGACGGCGGAGCCGGGGCGCCCCGCCAGCAGGGAATCCAGCGTCTTTTCCATTCCCGACGCGCCGTACCCGTCGTCGCCGACGCGACCGATCGTGGCCCGGGCGAGCTGCGGCGCGGGATAGAAGCGGTTCACGACGGCTTCGAGGTGGACTCCCCGCGTGCTGCGCAGCGGCTGCACCTCGCGGGCGCTGAACGGGCCGGCGAAGTATGCGTAGCGCCGCCGCAGCGCCTGCTGCCAGGCGTGGGCCGCGAGCCCCAGCTGGCGGGCGATCACGGCCCCGTCTTTGACAGGATCGCGCAGCTCGTTGGGCGCGACGCCGACGTGGTAGGTCTCCTGGGTGAGCGCCAGCGGCGTCCCGTGCCGGTCGCTGAGCGTGCCGCGCCGAGCCTGGAGCACGATCCGCTCGGTCCGTTGTGCCTGCGCTTCCTCCGCCCAGCGGCGACCTTCCAGCAGCTGCACCTGCGCCGCCCGCACCGCGAGCAGCGCCAGGGCGACGAAGACGCCGAGCTCCACGACTCGGAGGCGGACCGCCGGCTTCGCCATCGCTAGGGCGGACCGTTCCCCGGGAGCGGGACGAGGACGATCTCGCTGTCGGCCGGCAGGTGGAGGCCGAGCTTCGTCTGCGCGCGGGGCACGAGCACCGCCCGGCTCTCTCCCGTACGAATGCGGCGCTCCAGCTCGGCGCGGTGCCCCTCGAGGTTGGCGCGGCGGGCGCGGATCTCGATGAGCGCGCCCGCGTCGTGGATGGCGGCCGTCTGCCGGGCGTACACGAGCCACGTCACGGCGAGGAACGCGATGAGCCAGACCGCGACCCAGTGGCGCCCCTTAAGCCTCATGCAACACCTCGAACGCGCGGAACTGCGCGGAGCGGGCGCGGGGGTTCGCGCGCACTTCGGCCGTCCCCGGCCGCACCGGCCGTTTCGTCAGCACCCGGCCGAGGGGACGCCCCCGGCAGGTGCACACCGGCTGCCCCGGCGGGCAGACACACGCCTTGCCCCAGTCGCGGAATGCGTTCTTGACGATGCGGTCCTCGCCCGAATGGTACGTGATCACCGCGATCCGGCCGCCGGGCACGAGCGCCGCCCGCAGCGCCGGGAGCGCCAGGTCGAGCTGCTCGAGCTCCTGGTTCACCACGATCCGGAGCGCCTGGAACAGACGCGCGAAGTCCGACGGCCCAGAGCGCGGGCCCAGCGTCTCCCGGATGGCGTTCACGAAGTCGTCGCTCGTCGCGAACGGCGCGTTAGCCCGTCGCTTCACGATCACCTGCGCCAGCCGTTTGGCCCGGCGCTCGTCGGCGAGCAGCGCGAAGTCTTGCGCCAAACGCTCGACCGGCCAGGTGTTCAGCAGGTCCGCCGCGGTGATGCCCCGCCCCCCGGCCATGCGCATGTCGAGCGGCGCCCCCGGACGAAAGGTAAACCCGCGCTCGGTCGTATCGAGTTGGTGGGACGACACCCCGAGGTCGAGCAGGATGCGGTCGGGGCGGAACGTCGCCACGGTGCCGAGCACCTTGGCCGAGCCGAACGGGCCGGTCGAGTAGCGGATGCCGTCCTCCCCCAAGCGGGCCCGCGCCGCCGCGATCGCGTCGGCGTCCCGGTCGACGGCGAGCACCTCCGCTCCGACCTCCCGCAGCAACGCGGCGTGGCCGCCCCCGCCGACGGTGGCGTCCACGGCGTGGCGGCCGCCTGCCGCCCACGCGCGCACCACCGCGGCGAGGACCGGGACATGGTAGTCGGACGTCGGCTCGCTCCCCGGAAAAACGAAAGCCCCGCCTGCCGTGGCAGGCGGGGCCGGGTGCGTCGTCCCGCGAGGCGGGTTCAGGCGGGGCTGACGGGGCTCGAACCCGCGACCTCCGGTGTGACAGACCGGCACTCTAACCAGCTGAGCTACAGCCCCCTGCGACGGAAGGACGCAATATAGGGCGGCGCGGAAGTCAATTCAATGCCTAGAAATTCTTGCACTTGAATTGCTTCTTCACCTGCGGCATGATCGCCTCGAACTTGCTCACGTTCTGCAGCATCGTGTTCGCCGTGGGCGGGTGCACCCGGGCCCCGAGGACGAGCGCCTCCTTGGTGCGTACGATGCGATCGTTGATCGCTTTCGCCTGGTCGCAGCTCTTGGACTTGACCATCTCGGTGTACGGCCCGGAGAGCGACGCGACCGACGCGACGCCGTACCAGAAGCTCGCCGTGACGCGGATCTGCTGTCGCGGACCCACCGTGTCAGCGGGGGAGGCCGGGGCCACGAGCTGGAGGGTCTGGTTGAGCCACGGATAGGCGCGGTCGTAGGCCTGCGCCTGCTGAGCGATCTTCGAGCCACCGTTGAGCAGGATGAGCGCGGCGCTGGTACGCAAGCTGGTGTCGGGCGAGCTGAGCGCCTTGGTGACATACGCCCGCGCCGTATCGAGCTTGTCGGCGAACGCGTTGCGGTACGCGCGCAGCGCGACCGTGTCCGACTTGGGCGGCGCGTGCGCCGTGTCGTATACCGTCCCGTCAACGATCGCCTTGGCGATGAGCAGGGCGGTCTTAAGCCGGTTGGGATCCGCCGCAAACGCCTGCTTGTACGCCCACACCGACGAGTCGCGCTGACCCTTCAGATCGAACGCCGTGCCGAGCGCCTCCCAGAACGGTGCGGACTTGGGAAAGTGCCGCGACGCCGCGCGGGCGAAGAGCAGTAGGTTCGTGGTGTCCGAGATCTGTTGCGCCGCACCGATCGCCGCCTTGAGAAACGTCGAGTCCGACTGCTTCGTGCTGTCGCTCGCGAGCGCCTTCACGAACCCGTCCACCACGCAGCGCCACAGCTCGCCCTCGATGCAGATCCGCTGCTTCAAGTCGGGCAGCTTCGGGTCGGACGCGCTGTGCGCGAGCCCGTCGTCGAGCAAGCGGACGGCTTGCTGGTACTGCTTCTGCTGACGCAGCAGCTCGGCGATGCCGAGGCGCAGCTGCGTG
The DNA here is from genome assembly GCA_035637455.1 of Gemmatimonadales bacterium. GTDB lineage: Bacteria > Gemmatimonadota > Gemmatimonadetes > Gemmatimonadales > GWC2-71-9 > 20CM-4-69-16. The sequence continues at coordinate 35,743 of DASPXE010000117.1, read as the reverse complement.
TTCTGCGGCTCGCCTTGCAGCTCGTGGATGAACGCGCCGATCGCCTTGAGGGTGTCGCCCTTCTGCTGATACAGGCGGGCGATGTTCTCCCACGCCGTGGCGTTGAGGGAGTCGAGCGCGGCCGCCCGCTGATAGGCCGCGAGCTGGCTGTCCAGCGGCATCCGCTGCGCCTCGTACACGGTGGCGACGCAGAGATGTGCGCCGGGGAGGTTCGGCTCGCTCGCGAGCGCTTTGCGCGCCGCCTCCCGCGCTCGCTGGAACTGGCTCTTCTGCCGCAGATCGTTGCACTCGCGCGCCTGCTCCCCGGCGCGGACGATGGCGTTCAGCTTCTGGGCGATCGCCTCGCCCAGCGCCGCCGGTGTGGCCGGGTTGCCGCTCGAGACCGTGAACTGCGCCGCGTACCCCGAGGAGCCGATGTCCCGCGCCCGGAGGTGCGCGACCAGCCCCCCGCTCCGCTCCAGCGTGCCGGTGGTGTAGGCGTTCACGTTGAGGAAGCGCGCGAGCAGCAGGGCCTGGGCGTCGTCCAGCAGCACGTCGCAGGCGAAGTCCGACGCCTTCAGGGCGTCGCACAGCTTGGCCTTGGGAATGACGACGACTTTGTACTTCGCGAGCTGCTCGAGCCGGGCGCGTGCCGCATCCATCGTCGCGATACTGACGCCTGAGTCCGCCGCGGTCTTCACGGCGAGCGGCAGTAGGAGCAGCTTCTCCGTCGGCTGCTGGACGGCGAGTTGCGCCCGAGCGGCGCCCGCCACCGCCACCACGCATCCGGCCACCAGTCGCAGGATTCTCACACGCGATGTCCTCTCACGTTGCACGCTGATACCCCAATGGGCGAAGAGGGATTCGAACCCCCGGCCTCCTGCGTGTAAGGCAGGCGCTCTGAACCGACTGAGCTATTCGCCCCGTCGCACCGCGGTCCCTAAAGGGCGAGGCCGACCGGAAAGAAAACGCAGTAGCCGAGAACGAGCAGAATCGGCGCGGCGGTGGTCGACCCGCGCGCCAGGAGCCAGTACCCGGCGGCGAGCGACACCACCGCAGCGGCGAGAAACACCCAGTTCCTGGGTCCGAAGTGCAGACGCGAGCGCGCCAGACTCTGGTCGGGCATCAGGCCGACAGTTTACGCGCCAATTCCAAGCTCGTCAAGCAGTTGGGCCGTCTTCCTCCGACACCGTCCAACCCTCGTCCAGCAAGGCTTTCCGCACCCGGTCGCGGCGCCGCCGTACGCGGACCAGCCACGCCAGGACGAGCCCCAGCCCCGCCCAGAAGACCCCCGCCGCGCCGGCCCACGAGATCCAGCCGTAGCGCTGCGCGACGTCGCGCTGCCAGCGCGACTCGAAGTCGCCCTCGGTCACATGATACGTGGCCCGCAGCGCGGCATCGAACGTCGGCTCGCGCGCCAGATTGTCGATCAGCGGTCCGAGCCCGCGGCCGCCGCGCCCGCCGCCGCCGCCCCAGCGCTCGAGCAGTAGTACGGCGGTCGTCGCCAGGCCGTAGGCGGTCTCCGCATCGGTGCGATCGGCACGCAACGCCCGATCGAGCGCGTCCAGATCCATCCGCACGCCCCGTGCCACTTGCCAGTTGAGGCGCAGCGCGTCGAGCCGGTCCCACTCGCCGCTCGCCACGGCGGCGTAGCCTTCCTCGAACCACAGCGGCAGCAGGCGGCGGACACGCCAGCGCAACGCGAGGTGGGCGAGCTCGTGGCGTAAGGCGGCGGTCAGCCGGTCGGGCGGACCGCTGGATAGCAACACGACTGTTGCCGCGTCCGGGAACGCAGCGCCTTCGCTCCAGCTCGGGAGGCGGCCACGCGTGAGCGAGTCGAACTTGGCCCGCGTGGGCGCGAGGATCAGGCGGATCGGGCGCTCGGCGAGCGGGCCGACGCCGGGAAACGGCGGCGAGCGGTCTGCGGCTTCGGCGAGCGCGACGGCCAGCCCCTGCTGCGGCGGCCACGCCACCGCCGTCACGCGACCGACGCTCACCGCCGCAGGGCCCTGGGCGAGGAGAACAAGAAGGGCTAGGCGCGCGGCGGCTCCTGACCCTGGTGCGTGAGCTCGAGCGTCTCCCGACACTTCTTGCCCCAGGGGTTGAACTTGTTGGCCTTGAAGCCCGCCTCCCACGTCTGCCGAGCTCGGTCCGGGTCGCCCGCGAACCAGTAGGCGCGGCCCAGCTCATAGTGGGCCTCGATCAGGTTCGGCCCGAGCTTGAGCGCCTTCTGGAGGAATGTCTGGGCGTCCTCGTACATCTCCCGCTGCAGGTAGACCAGGCCCAGATAGAAGTGGGCGTAGAGCGTCGCCTTCTTGTCGTTGTCCAGCCGGATCGCCTTGGACAAATGCTCGATCGCCTCCCCGAAGATCCGCTTCTTGAGGCAGATGTAGCCGACATTGATGCGCGCGAGTGAGTTGGCCGGCTCCTTCATGAGGACCTTCTGGAAGGTGGCCAGGGCGTCGTCGTAGTCCTCGTGCAGCATCTGCGCCCAGCCGAGCAGCGATTCGGCCTGGGTCTCACCAGGCGAGAGCTGCAGCGCCTTCTGCAGCGCCTGGATCGCGCCCCCATGGTCACCGAGCGAAATGAGGCTCCACCCCTTCTCGATAAACGTGGACGCGCCGATGTGGTCGGCGTGGACCGCCGGACGGGTACCAGTGAACTCAGGGGCCGACGCCTCCGCCGTGGAGGTCGCGAGCTGCTTGTAGCGGTCGACCAGTTTGCGGATTTCCTCCTTGAGCTCGCCCAGCTCGCTGATGAGCGAGTCGACCTGCTTGAAGTACGCGACGATCTCGCGCTTCACCGCCTCACGCGCGGGCCCGGCTGCCGCCGTGTCCAGCTTGCGCGCGATCGCATCGTACTCCGCCCGCAGGGCGCGGATCGGCGAGTCGACCATCAGGGTTTCGCTGTCTCCTTGATCGCGCTCTCGATGGCCAGCTTCTCCTTCGAATTGAGCAGCCGCGCCGTGTTGAGCGCGATGACGGTGCGCCCGTCCTTCACCACGATCCCCGTGATGTACTCCGCCGCCAGCCCCTTCACGATGTTCGGTGGCGCCGTGACCTCGGTCGCCGTGACCTGGAGCACCTCGGTCACGGCGTCCACCACGACGCCAAGCTTGCCGCCCTCCCATTCCAGGATGACGGTGCGCGTCTCTTCGCGATGTGGGGCCGCTACGCCGAGCCGCTTGCGCAGATCGACGAGCGGGACCGCGCCGCCCTGGTACTGCAGCACGCCCTCGAGGAAGTCCGGCGCCTTGGGAAGCGGCGCGGGCGCCTCGTAGCGCAGGATGCGCTCGACCTGGAAGATATTGAAGGCGAAGTCCTGGCCGGCCACTTTGAAGGTGACGAGTTGGACGTCGTCGCCGCTGGTCATGTGATGCGGTCTCCCAGCGCGTCCAGGTCCAGGATGGGCACGAGCGCTCCCCTGCGGCGCGCGACCCCCGCGGCCCACGGGAGCGACTCGCCCGGGGGCACCGGGAGCGCGGTCTCGCGCACCACATCATCCGCGTCGTCGACCTCGAGGGCCACCTGCCGCAGCCCCTCGCCCGCCCCCAGCTGCACCAGCACAGCGGCGCGCCCGCGCTCGGCCGGGGGCGGGCGCTCGCCCAGGAGCGCCCCCAGATGCACCAACGGCACCAGCCGCCCCCGCAGCGGCGTGACGCCGCGCACCGCCGCGAGGGCGCGCGGCACGTCGAGCACCTCGCCTAGATCGCCCACCTCGAGCACCCGGGTCAGCGGCAGCCCGTAGTGCTTGCCGTCAACGCGGACGAGCAAGTAGCCGCGGCTCATAGGGCGCGGCTCAAGCCGCGGCTCGGCCCTGCCGCTGAAGCGGCCGTGCGCCCGTTCACGGGCAGCCGCCGAGCCGCGAGTTCACTCGCGCCCATCCGAGCGCCGCTCTCCCAGGCCCGCCCCCCGCGCCACCAGCTCCTGGTCGATCCGCTCAGCGATCCGGCCGAGCGGCAGGACCGCGTCGACGCCCCCGAGCGCCGCGGCGGCGGGCATCCCGGCGATCACTGACGACTCGCGGTCCTGGGCGATACCGCCTCCGCCCGCGGCGCGGATGGCGCGCACGCCGTCGGCACCGTCGCGCCCCATGCCCGTGAGGACGACGCCCACGGCGCGCGGGCCGAACAGCTGCGCCACGGAACGGAACAGCGGGTCGGCGGCCGGCCGGACGCCCCAGACGGGGGGCTCCTGGTCGAGCACGATCACGGGACCGTCCGGCGCGGGCGCCACCCGCATATGATAATCGCCAGGGGCGACGTATGCCGTGTCGGCGACGACCGGCGCACCGTGATCGGCCTCCACCACGCGCAGCGCGCTCATCGAATCGAGCCGCTCGGCGAGGGAGCGGGTGAATCGGGGGGGCATGTGCTGCACCACCAGCACCGCCGCGCCGCGGCCGGTGGCGAGGCGGGGCAGCACTTCGGCGAGCGCGCGCGGGCCGCCGGTGGAAGCAGCGACCGCGACCGCGATCCGGGCGCGGGCGCGGAGCCCCGCCTCGACCGGGCCGCGCGCCACGAGGGGCGGGCGGGCCATCACCTGCACATGCGACACGTCCGCGGCGAGAGCGCGGTGCACCGCGGCTCGGAGCTCGGGGCCCATGCGCTCGAGCGCCGCGCGGTTCGCCTCCTCCGGCTTCGCGACGATCTCCACGGCGCCGAGCTCGAGCGCGCGGATCGCCGCGCCGGTGCCGGGGCCGGCGTGCGCGCTGACGACCACGATGGGCCGCGGGGCCTCGGACATGATGTAGCCGATCGCCCCCAGGCCGTCGAGCTCGGGCATTTCCAGATCCATGGTGACGACGTCGGGGTCGTGCTGGTGCACCTTGCGGACGGCGTCGAAGCCGTCGCGCGCTGTGGCGACGATCCGGAACTCGCCAGCCGCATCGCTCCCCAGCACGTCGCACAGCACGCGCCGCATCAGCGCGCTGTCGTCGACGACGAGCACGCTCGGGCGACGATCAGATGACGACGGCATCGGCCCCCACCGAGCGGATCTCGACGCGCCCGTCGGCCACGTGGAACCGGACCGAGCGGCCCTTCTCGCCGCCGACGGCCTCGCCCGCGACGGGGACGCCGGCGGCGCGAAGCGCCTTCCGGGCCGCGACGACGTTGCGCTCCCCCATCTGGATCGAGGAGGGCGTCATGAGCTGGGCGAACATGCTCGCCCCGCCCGCCAGCTTCGCGACCAGGCGCCGTGGGTCGGCGCCCAGCGCCTTGAGGCGCTCGATCAGGAACGGCACCGCGGTCTCGGGGAACTTCGCCGGGTTGCTGATGTCGCGCGCGAGGCTCTTGGAGGGGAGGAGCACGTGCGCCATGGCGCCGGCGCCGGCTCGGGGATCGTGCAGCATGATCGCGACGCAGGAGCCGAGCCCCAGCGTCACGATCACGCCGCCGGTCCGCGCCGCGGCCCATTCCGCGACCTTGACGATCGTCTCCGGTGGCGCCGGCGCGCTCATCCCGGCGCAGGCCTGCGGTAGATCCGCTCCCGCGGCTCTTCCAGGACGAGCCGCTGGCGGGCGGGCCCGAACAGCGTCTCCACCTTGCCGAGCACCAGGATCCCCCCGGCGGTGAGCGCGTCCGCGAACGTCTCGAACAACCGCTCCTGCAGCGGCCGGTCGAAGTAGATCACGACGTTGCGGCACACAATCAGGTCGTACGGCGGGGCGGGGGGCGGCTGCGTCGTGAGATCGTGCTTGTGCACGCGCACGATGCGTTGCAGCGCGGGGAGAGGGCGGCGCGGCGCTTCGACCGTGAAGTAGCGGCGCACCAGGTCGGGCGGCATCTCGCTGAACGCGGCATCCGGGAACGCCGGGGCGCGCGTGCGCTCGAGGCTCGCGCGGTCGATGTCGGTCGCATCGACGCGGGCGTGCTCCAGCAGGCTCTCCTGTCCGAGCTGCCGGGCCGCCTCGGCCAGGGCGACGGCGAGCGTGTACGGCTCCTCGCCGGAAGCGCAGCCGGCCGACCACGCGCGGACGTGCCCGTGGCGCTCGGTCCACAGCGCTGCGAGGCGGGGCGCCAGCGCCTGCCACGTCTCCAGGTTGCGAAAGCACTTCGTGACGTTGATGGTGAGCGCGTCGAGCAGCAGGTCGTACTCGTGGGGGTCGGTGTCGAGCACCCGGCTGTAGTCGTCGTAGGTGTGGACGCCCCGCGCGCGCATCCGGACGGCGATGCGCCGCCGCAGGCAGCGGTCTTTGTAGGAGCCGCAGGCGACGCCGCGCGCCCGCGAGATTTTTTGGGTGAGCGCCTGGAAGGCTCGCGCGTCCGGCTCCGACGTCACGACAGCGCGCTCAACGTGTCCAGATTGGCCTTGACGAGCTCGTGCTTGGGGTTGATCTCGAGCGCCTTGCGCCACAACTGCGCCGCCTGCTCGCGGTCGTTCCGCTTGTACGCGATGTTGCCGAGCTTGAAGTACACGTCGTCCCCCAGGTCGGGCGCGAGCTCGACGGCCCTGCTGTAGGCGTCCCAGGCCTCGTCGTAGCGCGAGCCGCGATACGCGAGGTCGCCCAGGTTCTTGGAGAGCTGGGGGAGCGAGGGCTCGTTCTGGCGCGCTTCGCGTACCAGGTCCTCCGCGGCCGGCAGGTCGCCCGCGAGCTCCTTCAGCACCGCGAGGTTGTTGCGCAGCGGCGCGTGCGATGGGTACGCCTCCGCGCCCTCCTCGGCGAACTCCTCGGCCACCTCGAACTCGCCGGCGCACGCCGCGGTGAGCGCGCGCGCCCAGAACCATGCGGGCGGCGGCACCCGGCCGAACAGCTCCCGCGCCCGGTCGAGCCGGCCCGCGGCGCCGGCGTAGTCCTCCCGCTTCAAGGCGACGATGCCCCACCCGAGGTACACCTTGGCGTCGGTCCGGGCCCGCGCCGCGGCCTCGCCGTAAGCCGCCTCCGCGTCGTCCAGCCGCCCCAGCTGCTCGTAGGCGAACCCGAGGTTGTGGAACACGGCCGGGCGCCCACCCCCGCGCTCGGCCGCGAGCCGCAGCGCTTCCATCGCTTCGCGCCAGCGCGCCTGCTTCAGCGCCACGAGCCCGATGTAGAAGTGTGCGTGCGGCTCGCCTGGGCGCAGCTCCGCCACGCGCCGGAACTCGCGCGTCGCCTCGTCCAGCATGCCGGTCTTGTAGAAGGCCACGCCGAGGTTGCGGTGCTCCTCCACCCGCGCATCGGTGATCTGCTGGTCCGCCGCGGACGCGGTGCGCCCCGCGCGGTGCGCGAAGCCGGCGGTGATCAGCCCGTACAGCGCCTTTCCGATCTCGAACTCGCCCAGTCCCGAGTCTTCGATGACTTGATTGACGTCGTGGGACCCATCGAGCAGCGGCAGCATGCGCTGCTGCGTGTCGGTCAGCTTGGCCTCGCTGATCGCCAGGCGGTCCTTGTCGAGCAGGAAGATCAGGTCGAACGAGGGGATCTTCTTCTCGATCAGGCTCCACTCGTCCACGCGGCGGGCCCCCTCGAGCAGGAGCGACTCGGGGTTGATCGAGACGAGGAAGTCCTGCAGCTCCGGCCGGACGTCGGTCTCGAAGTTGAACGTCCCCTGCGTCCAGGTGAACAGGTAATAGACCGACTCTTCGATCTGGACGCGCATATAACGCTCCAGGTCGGCCTGCGTGATGACGCGCATGCCGACCAGGATCTCGCCCAGCTTCTTGCCCCGCGCCGTCTCCTGCTTGTGGACGGCGACCGCGAGCTGCTCGTCGGTGATCCTGGCGTGCTTCACCAGGATGTCGCCCAGCCGGTCGCGCCGGTTGACGATCGAGGCGTAGCAGATACGGCCCTTGTCGAAGAAGATGTATCCGAAGTTCGAACGGTCGGCGATCGAGAGACACCCCGTCTTCTGCCCCAACGCGAGCAGCTGGAGCACGTCGGGAAGCGAGGCTTCTTTGAGCGAGCCTTTGATGGCCATCAGCGCAACTCCTCGATGAGACGGTCCGCGACTTCAGGCCAGTCCCACACCATCTTCTCGCGACTCTTGATGCCGCCCAGACTCGACACGACGATCCCGCTGGTGCGGAAGCCGCTCGAGCGGCGCTCCTCGCGTGGCGCCTGGCCCTCCAGCACCTCGCGCGCCAGCCCGGCCGTGAGCGGCACGTCCTCCGCCGCGGCCGCGCCCACGACGCGCTGCGCCACGCCCACCAGGCTGCGGACCGAGTCGCTGGGGCGGTCGGCCAGGTAATCGAGCAGCGCCGGCTCGGGGGTCACGTTCTGACCCGCCAGCAGCCGCTCCAGCACCGCCCGCTTCACCGCGCGATCGGGCTCCTTCAGCTCGGCGACGAGCCCCCCTTCGAGGCGCGAGACGACGCGCTCCTCGATCCCGGTGAGCGTGTTGGGATGCGCCGGCGCCGTGAACGCGAGCTGCCGCTCCTGGTCCTGCAGCAGGTTGAAAAGGTTGAACAACTCCTCTTGCGTCCGCTCCTTCCCGGCGATCAGGTGGATGTCGTCGAGCAGCAGCGCCGTGGCGCGGCGGTAGCGCGCGCGCCACCAGTCCACCCGGTTGCCGTCGATCGCCGCGATCAGCTCGTCGATGAACGCCTGCGTCGAGAGGCACGCCACCACAGCACCGTTGGCGCGGTCCAGCTCGAGGCCGAGGGCGTTCAGGAGGTGCGTCTTGCCGAGCCCGCTCTTGCCCACGAGCACAAGCGGATTGTACTTCTTGCCGGGCTGGTCGAGCACGGCGCGCACCGCGCTCACCGCCACCTCGTTGGACGACCCGACCGCGTAGCCGGCGAGCGGGAAGGCGCCCGACGGCCCGGGCGGCGGGGCCACGCCTGCACGCACCTTCGCCGCCGCTTCTTCCGCCTCGGACATGCGCTCGGGATCGCGGAACACGCTCTCCCCCGACGCCTGCGGATCGAGCTGCCCGACTTCCGCTTGCAACGCCTTGAGCCGCTCGACATCCCCGACGAATTCCGCGATCGCTTCGTCCACCGCGGCCGGCGTCTCCTGCTCGAGCAAGCGCTCGAGGCGATGCGTGCGGTAGCCCTCGCCGCGCCAGCGCAGGACCGCCTCACCCACCCGCGCGCGCCACACCTCGACGGCTTTCCCCACGGTCACGGTCACGTCCGCGAGAAACGCGCCGAACTCGTCGCCTGACCCCGGGCTGACGCCCGGGGCTACGGGCGCCGCGGCCCGGGCTGCCGCAGCCGCCGCGCTCAGCAACTGCTTCGTCGCCTCGGCGTTGATCGGCTGGTCGTTCACCGCCTGGAACGCCACCAGCCGGTTGAGCGCGCCCATCAGCTCGCGCACGTTGGCGAACTCGAGGCCCGCCACCGTCTCGAGCACTCCGGGCTGGAAGCTCGTCCCCCGCTCCTCGGCCTTGCGGCGCAGGATCGCGACGCGGGTCTCGTAGTCGGGGACGCCTATGTCCACCACCAGGCCGCCCGACAGACGCGAGATCAGTCGCTCGTCCAGGTCCGCGATCTCGGGCGGCGGTCGGTCGCTCGTGAGCACGATCTGGTGCCCCGCGCCCTGCAGCGCCTCCGTGAGGCGCAGCAGCTCGGATTGCATCTCCTTGCGGTTCGACAGGAACTGCACGTCATCCACGAGCAGCACGTCCACGTTCTGGAAGCGGCGGCGGAACGCGTCGCCCTGCCCGGCGGCGATGGCGGCGTGGAACGCCTCCACGTATTCGTCGAGGGTCAGGTACTCGACGTTCAGGGTTGGGGCGAGCCTTTTCGCCGCGTGCCCGATGGCCATGAGCACGTGGGTCTTCCCGAGGCCGGACCCGCTATAGATGAAGAGAGGGTTGTACGCCGAGCCCGGGTTCTCGGCCACGGTACGCCCGGCCGTGACCGCCAGCCGGTTCGCCGTGCCGATCACAAACGTGTCGAACGTGTACTTGGCGTTGAGCGCGGTCGTCACGCGGTGCTCCCGGCGGCGAGCCGCTTGAGCACCATCTCGGAGACGCCCTTCAACGTCTCGAACACACCCACGCCGTGCAGCGCGTCGGCGCTGAAGCTCGCTACGCCGCGGAAATTGAGGGCGTCATCCAGATCCGCGGTGGACAGGATCAGCTCGCGCGGCAGGTCCTGCTTGTTGTACTGCAGGACGAGCGGCATGGTGCGGATGTCCACGCCGTGCTCGAGCAGGTTGCTCTGCAGGTTCTGGAGGCTTTCCAGGTTCTCGTCGAGCTGCCGCGCCTGGCTGTCGGCGACGAACACCACACCGTCGGCGCCCTGGAGCACGAGGCGGCGCGTGGCGTTGTAGTACACCTGGCCCGGGACGGTGTAGAGCTGGAACCGGGTGTTGAAGCCCGAGATCTGGCCCAGGTCGATCGGCAGGAAGTCGAAGAACAAGGTGCGGTCGGTCTGGGTGGCGAGCGAGACCATCCGCCCGCGGCGCGAGTCGGGCACGCGGCCGTAGATGTAGTGCAGGTTGGTCGTCTTGCCCGAGCGGCCGGGCCCGTAGTAGACGATTTTGCACGTGATTTCGCGGGTCGTGAAGTTGACCAGGGACACGGCCTATCTCCCGAACAGCGTGTTGAGGCTCTCGCTCAGCTCGCGCTCGAAGTCCGCCGCCAGCACCTGCTTCGACACGCCTTCCTTGGGGCTCGCAGCCTGGAGATCCGCCGTGAGTTGCTCAAAGAATAACTGCACCAGGCCGAGCGACGAAACGTGGAGGTCGTAAACGACGAGCACCACGAGTTTCCCGCGCCCCGTGGGCACGGCGCCGAGAAAGATCCCGTGCCGCTCGCCCTGGTGGTTCAGGACCGCGAAGGGTGGCTGCGCGAGCTGCCGCGCGATCTCGTCGGTCGAGGCGATGATCGCGGCGCCGAGCGCGGCGGCCGACATCACGTCAACCGCGCGCGAGAAGCCGTGCTGGGCCATCACCTGGCCGGCCGAGGTCATGACCAGCACGAGTCGGGCACCCGCCTCCTTCACGAACGTGACCAGCGGCTCGAGCGTCCACGCTTCCACGGCGCGCGTCGTCATCCGACGGCCTCCGCCGCCCGGAGCAGCTCCAGGCGCACCAGTCCCACGTTCACGTCCGGCTCCGCCACGGCCACGATCAGCACGCCGGACGGCGTCGGTACCACGAGCAGCCCCCCCTGGTCACACTGCAGGTGCCAGAACAGGCTCACCCCGAGGCCCGCCGCCTCCATCGCACGCCGCAGCCGGGACGCCAAGCTCGCCGCCAGCGCCGCGACAGCCACGCCCTTGATCCCCTCCATCAGCTGCTCGGCCACCACGAGCCCGTCGTCCCCCGACACGAGCATCGCGCCCCGCACGCCGCGCACGCGCGTCACGAGGTCCAGCGCTGGGCCGTAGCCCGTCGGGCGGGAGGCGCCGGTCATCGGTCGAGCTCCAGCCAGCGGCGCGCCGCCGCGGCGGCGCGCTGGGCGATGATCGCGAGCCGGCCCATCGGCACCGAGCGATCGCGTACCACGAGCAGCACCGCGTCGCCCGCGGGGGGGGTGAGGTGGATATGGCCGAGCTTCCCCTCCGCCGCGACCCCGGTCCACCGCCCCAGCCCGAGCAGCTTGGTGGTGCGCGCCGCCTCGTGCGACACGCCGGCGAGGTACGCGGCGACAGCGTCGGTGACGTCCTGGCCGTGGGGATCCTTCAGGGCACCGCCCAGCACCTGGCCCTTGGCGTCGAGCAGGAGCAGGCCTTCCTGCGCGCCCTCGAGCCCCGCGAACACGCGCGCCTCTTCGAGCGGCGCGGCGGCGGGGGCGGCGGGGGCGAGCTCCTCCGCCGCGGCGGCGGCCGCGCGCGCCGCGTCAGGAACGCCGCCGGGCCCGCCACCGCCCTGGGCCAGCGCCAGTGCCTGCGCCACGCCCGGGTCGTCAGGCGCGTGCTGTCGGGCCGCCTCCAGGTGGGCGACGGCCTGGCCGACGTCGCCGACCTTGAAATAGAGAAAGGCGAGGCCCTTCAGGGCCCCGATGTGGTTCGGGGCGATGCGCAGCGTCATGTCCCACTCGTCGAAGGCGCGTTCGTAGTCGCGTTTGTCGGCGAGGATGCGGGCGTACAGGTCGTGGGCGTCCGCCAAGTGGGGGTGCCGCTCGAGGCCGGTCAGCGCGACCCGGTGCGCGGCGTCGAACTGACCCTTCTGGCGCAGCAACTCCCCCAGCCGCAGGAACACCAGGCTGTCGGGGTCCTGGGCGAGCTGCGAGGAGAGCGTCTTGATCTCCTCAGGCATGGAGCCCTGCTCCGGTGCCGCCGAGCGTCTGCGCCGCGGTCTTCGCCCGGCGCACCTCGTCGAGCTGCGCCAGCTCGCTCTCCGAGCGCGCGGCCAGCCGCTCCCACTGATCCCACTGCTCCACCGCCTCCGCGAAGCGCCCGGTGGCGACCAGCGCGTAGCCGAGGAAGCGGTGCGCGGCGACGAGCAGAGGATCGAGCCGCAGGGCGCGCCGCAGCTCGTCCACGGCGGCGGCGCGCCCGGCCGCGAGATCGATGCGGCCGAGCAGCAGATGCACCGTCGGGTCGTGCGGATGCACTCCCGCCGCCTGCTCGGCCAGCGCGCGCGCTTCCTCGAGCTCCCGGCGCCCCAGCGCCTCCTCGGCGCGCGCGACGAGCTCGGCCAGATCCGACGTCAGCGTGGTCCGCTCGCGCTTCACCGTCCCGGGGTCGACGAGCACGACGATGCCCGCGCTCTCGAGCCCGAACAGCGTCTTCGCCACTTCGAACTCCGAGCGCCCCAGCTCCGAGGCGATGGTGCGCAGGTCGCGCTCGCCGTCGATCATCGCCAGCATCTCCCACTCCGGCGGGAGCAGGTCGAGCTCGCCGTCCGGGCCCCCGGCGGGGGGGGCGAGGGTCGGGATGACGCCGAGGTGCGGGATGCGGCCCTCGATCCGCGACCACTCGTCGATGCGCCGCGCCCCTTCCATGAGCAGCGCCTCGGTCGGGATCCGCACGGTCGCTTCCGTCGGCAGGTCCGTGAGCGTGCCCTCGGTGAAGGAGAAGTAGCCTTCCCGCCAGCTCATCAGCTCGAATACGACTTCCTCGATCTGGAAGCGGACCTGGCGCTGCAGCTCGCGCGGCGTGATCGCGCCGAGCGACACGAGGATCTCGCCGAGGCGGCGCTGGTCGCCCTGGCGGTGCTGCATGTCGCGCCCGCGCTCCAGGTCGGCCTCCGTGATCTTCCCCGTGCGCAGCAGCAGGGCGCCGAGCGGGTGCGGGTTCGAGCGGATCTCGGCGAAGATGATGGCGCCGTCTTCGAAGTAGACCGTGCCGGCGTTGTGGCGCAGCTCCGACGTGACGCGCAGCACGCCCGTCTTGCGGCTCAGGTCGAGGAGCTGAAAGACGTCGTGGATGCCGAGCTCGCGGAGCGGTCCCTCGATGGGCATGGGCTACGCGGCGTCCGAGGTGAAGATGTGCTGCAGGTCGAGGGCGGTGCGCGCGTGCACGCGCGCGCGCTGGGCGAACGGCCCACTGGGGTCGAGCCGCGTGACTTTCTCCCAGGCCTGCACGGCCTCGCCGTAGCGGTGCAGCCGCGCCAGCACGACGCCGAGCTGGAACAGCGCCTCCACCTGGTCGGGGTCGAACTTGAGGGCGCGGCGGAACGCCTCGAGCGCCTGCTCGTCGCGCTTGTCATCGAGCAGCGCGCGCCCCAGCAGCAGCAGCGCCGGCAAGTCGTACGGGTCCTGCTCGAGCATCTCGGCGAGCCGCACCACGGCGGCGCGGGTGCGCCCGCTGCGGCGCAGCAGGTCCGCGAGCGCCAGCGCCGCTTCGTTGAAGGTGGGCAGGGCCTCGAGCGCGTGCTCGTACGCCTCCTCCGCCTCGGCCCACGCTTCCTTGTCTTCCTGCAGGCGGCCGAGGTCGAGCCACACCTGTACGTAGCCGTGATCGAGCTCGAGCGCCGCCCGGTACGCGGCCAGCGCGCCGCGCTTGTCGCCGACCTTCAGCGCCACGTCGCCCTGCAGCTTGTGGAGGTCGGCGCGCGCGGGCGCGCGCGTCTGCGCCTGTTGCAGCGCGGTCAGCGCCCCGGCGGCGTCGCCCGCCGCGGCCCGCCCCTTCGCCACCGCCACCAGCGCCTCGACGTCGTCGGGGGTGAGCGCGAGCAGCTGCTCGGCGAGCGCGCGCGCCTCCTCCGCGCGGGCCCCGCCCAGCGCCAGCAGCGCCTTCACTTCGCCCAGCAGGGCGTCGGCGCGCTGCGGCTGGAGCGCGCGGGCCTCGCGGTAGCGCTCCAGCGCCTCGCCGTGCAGGCCGCGCTTGGCGAAGATATCGCCCAGCAGCACCGCCGCGTCGCCCTTGTCCGCGCCGCGCTGCACCGCGCGCACCGCCTCGGCCGTCGCGACGTCCATCAGCCCCTTGCTCACGTAGTCGCGCGCCAGCGCGAGCGGGTCGTCGGCGGGCTTCGCGCCGGGCAACTCGGCCGGGGCGGGCGCGAGCTCCTGGAAGATGTTGTCGAGCAGCCGCTGGTCGAACGCAAAGTCCTCGCCCAGCGTCTCCGCCGCCACGTCCGCCGAGATTTCGGGCGCGATCCCGATGGTCGCCTTCTCGTATTGCAGGTCGATCGCGAGCGCGAACTTCTGCGAGACGTAGTAGGGGTCGAGCTCGAGCGCGCGCTTGGTCGCGCGCAGCGCGCCGTCGTAGTCGCCGAGGTTCGACAAGGTGAAGCTCAGGTTGTAGTGCGCGCCGGCGTGGTCGGGGTCCGCTTCGACCGCGCGCACGAACGCGTTGCGCGCGTCGGGGAAGCGTTTCAGCTCCACTAGCACGAGGCCGATGCCGTTCCAGGCGGCGGCCGATGCCGGCTCGGTCTGCAGCACTTGGCGGTACGCCTCGAGCGAGAGCTGGAAGCGCCGCAGCTGATACAGCAGCAGCCCGAGGTTGAGTCGCGCCGCGCTGAACGCGGCCTGCAGCCGGAGGGCGGTGCGGAGCGATTCGATCGCCGGATCGGCGGCGCCGCGATGCGCCTGAAGCACGCCGAGGTTGTTCCAGGAGAGCGCGTACTTCCGGTCGATCGCGACCGCCTGCTGGTAGGAGGCGAGCGCCTCGTCCGGGCGGCCCGCCTGGTGCAGCACCACGCCCCGCTCGTTCCACAGCTTGGGCGAGTCGGGGACTTCGCGGAGCAGCGTCTCGTACAGCTCCAGGGCGGCGGCGAAGTCGTGCTTGAGGAGATGCAGCTCCGCCATCGCCTGGAGGGCCAGCCGGCGGTCCTCGCCCCGCTCGAGGGCGAGGCGGTACTCCCGCAGGGCCTCGTTGTAATAGCCCTTCTGGCGAAAGGCCAGCCCCAGGTTGTAGTGCGCGAGCTCGTTCCCCTCGACCACCTGCGGCTCGGGCACCTCACGCGCGCGCTGCCGCTGGCGGCGGCGCTCGGCGTTGTAGCGTTCGAGCGAGAGATTCGTCTGGGCGCGGGCCAGCGGGGGGTTGAGCTGGATGGCGCGCTTGGACGCGGCGCGGGCGTCCTGGTGGCGGCCCAGGTCGCCGAGCACGAACGCCATGAGGTAGTGCGCGTTGGCGTTGTTGGGGTTCAATTCCACGGCGCGCTCGAGGGCGGCGAGCGCGTCGCCGTTGAGGCCCCGGTTGTAGTAGATCTCGCCCAGGTAGAACTGCGCGACGCTCGAGTTCGGGTCGAGCTCCCGGGCGCGCAGGAACCACTCGGTCGCGGCCTCGGGGCGCCCGCGGTTCTTCTCGGCGAGCCCCAGCTGGATGATGGCGGCGACGTCATCGGGCTTCTGCGCGACCAGCTGCTCGAACTCCCCGATCGCTTCGTCCTGCTGCCCGAGGATCGCGTAGGCGCGCCCCAGCTCCCAGCGGGCGTCGCGCTCATCAGGGGCCTGGCGCAGCCGCTCCCGCAGCTGCGCCACGCGCTGGTCGTAGTAGCCCGTGTCGTGGTAGGCGATCTCCAGGTTGCGCTGGGCGACCTGCATCTTCGGGTCGAGCTCCAGCGCCCGGGTGAACGCCGCGATCGCGTCCGCGACGAGTCCCTTCTGATAGTAGAGGACGCCGAGGTTGTTATGCGCGCCCGCGTCGGAGGGATCGATCCGGCGGGCGAAGGATCGGAGAACGGCGAGGTCGCGTTCCGAAAGCGCCGGCGCCGTCACGGATCAAGTCAGGCGGATGGCGTCAAAGATGGCCTTGAGCGACGCCAGATCGGGGAGCAGCAGGAAGTGGCCCCGCAGCCCCTCGGCCGAGTCGATGGTGAACTCGGTCTCGACGCAAAATACGAAATCGCGCTCATGCCCGAAGTTCAGGTAGGTGGTGGTGAGCACCGCGGCCGAGAGGTCGACCACGAGGCTGGGCACGGACGGCAGGAGCAGCATGCCCATGAAGTCGGAGAGCGCGTTCATGTAGGCGCCCGAGAGGATGTTACCCGCCTCCTTGAGGCACGATTGCTCGAGCGCGTCGAACACCACGGTCGTCCCCGCGGGGCGGCGCAGCAACATGTCGCAGACTCTGCGCGCCACGGCTTCGGGGAACAACAGCAGCGTGCGGCCGGTGAGGTCGCCGAGCATGTGCATCAGCACGGCGGCCACCACGTCCTGCGGATGGCCCAGCAGATCCGGCACCTCCTCCAGGCGCGCGATGTTGATCTGCGGGACGCTGATCATGATGCGGCGGTTGGTGAGCTGCGACAGGGCCGTCGCCGCATGCCCCGCGCCGATGTTGGCCACCTCGCGCAAGGCGTCGATCTGCAGCGCTTTGAGGTCCCGGACGTCCTCCATCCCGCCTCCCTACAGGAGCCCGCCGGCGTCCAGAATCAACGCCGGGATCCCGTCGCCCATGATGGTCGCCCCGCTGAACACGGGCAGCGTGCCCTGCGGCGCATCGAACCCTTTCACGACGATCTCCTGCTGCCCCAGCATCCCGTCCACCACGACCCCCGCCCGCCGGTCCCCCATTTCGAGCACGATGATCGGGGCCCGGGCGGGCTCCCGGTCGCTGGTGACGGCCAGCAGCCGGCGCAGGTGCACCAGCGGCACCACGCGGTCGCGCAGCACTATCGCCTCGCGGCCTTCCACGACGGTCGTAGTCACCGTACCGAGCTCGACCGTCTCCGCTACATAGGTGAGCGGCAGCGCGTAGCGCTCCGGCCCGACGCTCGCGATGATCGCGCGCACGATCGCGAGCGTCACGGGGAGCCGCAGTACGAAAGCCGTCCCCTTCCCCGCCTCGGACCGGATGTCGATCGTGCCGCCGAGCGCGCGGATGCGGGTCATGGCGACGTCGATGCCCACCCCGCGACCCGACACGCTCGTCACCGTCTCCGCCGTGGAGAACCCGGGCCGCGCCAGCACCCGCAGCAGCTGGTCGTCGGTCAGCGCGTCGGCATGCGCATCCACCGCGCCGTCGCGCTGCGCCCGCTCCAGAATCTTGTGACGGTCGATCCCCCGGCCGTCGTCCGATACGGTGATGGCGACGCTGGCACGCTCGCGCACCGCGGTGAGCACGATCTCGCCTTCGAGCGGCTTGCCGCGGCGGCGGCGCTCGGCCGGCGGCTCGATCCCATGATCCACGGCGTTGCGGAGCAGGTGCAGCAGCGGGTCGCCGAGCTCGTCCAGAATCGTGCGGTCGAGCTCGATCTCCTTCCCCTCGACCCGGAACGCCACCTGCTTCCCGAGCTCGCGGGCCAGGTCACGCACCAGCCGCGGGAAGCGGTCGAACACTTGCCACACGGGCGTCATGCGCGCCTGGATGATCTCCGCCTGCAGATCGGAGGACAGGCGCGAGACCTGGATCGCGACGTCGTCGATCGCCGGGTCGCGCCGCTCGGCGGCGAGTTGGTTCAGGCGCCCCCGCGCCGTGGCGAGCTCCCCGATCAAGTCCATCAAACCGTCCAGCCGCCGCAGGTCGACGCGGATGTGTCGGCTGCGCCCACCCTCCGCGGGCGCCGCGGTCACGCCCTCGGGCGCGGAGCCGCGCAGCTCCTCGCCGCCCACCGTCAGGTGCGCGACGTCGCCCGCGGCTCGGAGCGCGGCCTCGATCTGATCCGCGGCCGCGGGAGAGTCGAGCCGGAAGCTGAACCGCCCCTCGAACTCCTCCGCTTCGAAGGCCGTCTGGGGAGGCGTGACGGCGTGCACCGCGCCCAAGCCCAGGGCCCGCTTCAGCACGAGCAGCGCCCGCCCGCCTTTCAAAGGCGCCTCCGGGCGCAGCGTCACCTGCACCAAGCGGCCCGTCGCCGCGGCCTCGAGCTCCGGGGGCGGAGCTGCAGCCGGCGGCGTGAGGCCCCCCGCCTCGCTCGGCCCTCCAGCCGGCGTCCCCCCTTTGCCCCCGGCCACGCGTAACGCGGCGTGTTCCAAGTCCGCGACGATCTCGGCGACCTCGAGCTCACGCTCCCGCCCCACCACCGACAGCTCCACCGCGCGCTCGAGCGCATCGCGCGCGCGAAACAGCAGCTGGAGCAGCTGATCGCTGGCAGGGTGCGCGCCGCGGCGCAACACGTCGAGCAGGCTCTCCATCCGATGGGCGAGGTCGGTGACCCGAGCGTAGCCCATCGTCGCCGCCATCCCCTTCACCGTGTGCACCGCGCGGAACAGCCCGCTCACGGGAGTGAGCCCGGCGGGCTGTCGCTCCCACTCGAGCAGCAGCTGGTTGCAGGCGCTCAAGTGCTCCCGGCTCTCGGCCAGAAACAGCTCGGCGTATTGCGACAGGTCCATGGTCAGCCCAGGACGCGCTGGACGGCTTCGAGCACGCGCGAGGGTTGGAACGGCTTCACGACGAAGTCCTTCGCGCCCGCCTGAATCGCCTCGACGACCAGCGCCTGCTGGCCCATGGCGCTACACATCAGGATCTTGGCGTCCGGATCTTGCTTGACGATCTCGCGCACGGCGTCGATTCCGCCCATGTCGGGCATCACGATATCCATCGTGACCAGGTCCGGCTTGAGCTGCCGGTATTTCTCCACGGCCTGCGACCCGGTCTCGGCCTCACCCACGATCTCGAAGCCGGCCTGCGCCAGGATGTCCGAGATCATCGTCCGCATGAAGATGGCGTCGTCGCAGACGAGGACTGTGTGACTCACACACCCTCCCTAGGAAGACAAGATGGGGGTCAGTAGCGCGTCGATATCGAGAACGACGAAGAGTTGGCCGGCGCGGCGCCCCACGGCCCGCACCAGCGTCGGATCGATGCCGGGCAGCGCCGGTCGGCGATCGAGCGCCGCGGCGTCGGCGGCGAGGAGGTCGACGACTTCGTCCACCGTGAAGCCCAGGACCTTCCTCCCCCCGCCGACCTCGAGGAGCACGGTCGTGCCGCTCTGTGTCCCGTTGGACGCGGGCGGCTCCGGCTGGCGGAGCGCCCGCCAACCCTCCACCACGGTGACGAGGGTGCCCCGCACGTTGACGAGACCGGCCACTAGCGGCGGGGTCCCGGGAATCCGCGTCGTCGCGAGCCGCGGCAGGATTTCGCGCACCCGCTCGGCTTCGGCCGCACAGACGAGCGTGCCCACGCGAAACACGAGCAGGCGGACGACCCCGGCGTCACTCATCCGATGCGAAGAACCCAAGATACTGCAAGGGGTTGCGTTGAGCAAGCAAAGTGGCGTCTCCTGCCGCGCAGGCCAGCGCGGAGGCGAGATCGGGGGGCCATTCCGAGCGCAGGGTGACGCGGACACCGCTGATCGGGTGGTCGAACGCGAGGCGGGCGGCGTGCAGCAGCTGGCGCGGCGCGAGCGCTTCGAGCTGCTCCGCCGTCCGCCGCTCCGACGGTGTGACCCGCCGGCTGCCGCCCAGCGCGTACTCCGGGTCGCCCACCACCGGGTGGCCGACATGCGCCAGGTGCACGCGGATTTGATGGGTACGCCCGGTGCCGAGCGTGAGCCGCAGCAGGTCGGTCTGCGCGAAGCGCGCCACCACCGCCGCGTGCGTCACCGCGTGGCGGCCGCCGGCGAGCACCGTCATCCGCTTGCGATCCTTGGGATGTCGCGTGATCGGCGCCTCGATGTCGACGGGGCTCTTCGCGAAGTGGCCCCAGGCGAGGGCGGCGTAGACGCGCTCGACCTTGCGCTGCTCGATCAGACGGGTGAGACGCCGGTGCGCGCTGTCGGTCTTCGCGACGAGCAGCAGTCCCGAAGTGTCGCGGTCGAGCCGGTGCACGATGCCCGGGCGCCCTGCGGTCGACCCTTGCGAGAGCGCCGTGCCCCGCCCCACCAGGACGTTCACCAGTGTGTCGTCCCAGTGGCCGGGGCCGGGGTGCACCACCAGGCCCGGCGGCTTGTCGAGCACGGCGAGGTGCTCATCCTCGTACACGAAGCTCAGCTCCCGATGGGCCGGGGCGTACGTGCGGGGCGGGTCCTCCGCGGGCAGCTCGACCGTCACCACGGCGCCGCGCTCCAGCCGGGCTGAGGCGCGCAGCGGCGCGCCGTCGCGGGTGACGCGTTTGGCGGCGATGAGGCGGGCGGCGACAGTGCGGGACAGCGCGAGCTGATCGGCGACGAAGCGGTCGAGACGCTCGGTGTCAGGGGCGGCGACGCAGAACGTGACGGCGGCCATCAGGGCTCGGCCGCCCTGGCCTCCTTCGCCCGTTCCTGCGCCCGGCCCTCGAGCCAGAGGGAGACCGCCAGCGCGATCGCCCCCACGGTGATGGCGGAGTCGGCGACGTTGAAGGTAGGCCAGCGTGCGGAGCCGATCCCCACGTCCACGAAGTCCACCACGCCCTGCGCGCTGCGGAGGCGGTCGACCACGTTGCCGACCGCGCCGGCGCACACGAGAGCGAGCGAGACGATGCGGAACCGGTCGCCCGGCCGCGCCGAGCGCACCATCGAGCGCAGCACGAACAGCGCCGCGATGGCGAGCCCGAAGAAGATCCAGCGCGAGTAGGCGCCCAGGCAGAGCCCGAAGGCGGCGCACTGGTTGTAGACGAGCCGGAGCTGCACGTAGTCGCCCAGCACCTGCACGGGGAGATGGCGCGCCAGCAGCGACTCGGCGAGCAGTTTGGTGACGACGTCGGCCACCACGACCGCCGCCGCCGTTCCCCAGAAGAGCCGGCGGTCAGCGCCGTTTGCCATCTTCCTCCTTCGCCTTGCACTTGATGCACAGGCGGGCGTGCGGGAGGGCGTCGAGTCGATCGAACCCGATGTCCTCGCCGCACTGCTCGCACTTGCCGAACTTCTCGGGCGTCTGGTAGAGGCGCCGCAGCGCCTGGTTCACGTGCCAGAGATAGCGACCTTCTTGCGACGCGAACAGGAACGCCTTCTCCCGCTCCATAGCGTCCGTACCCTGGTCCGCCATGTGGAACGAGTAGCTCGAGAGGTCGCCGTCGGACGCCTGGAGGCTCGAGTTGAAGGACTCGCCGTAGTGGCCGAGCTCCTTCATCACGCGCGCTCGCTCTTCCAGCAGCCGCTTCTCGAGATGCGCCAGCTGCTTCTTGTTGAGACTCTTGGAAGACTTCGGTTTGGATTTCGTCGGCATTATCGGGTTCCGCCCTTTCGTCCGTCATGACGCCGTAGCGCGATGGTCACGCGGCGTCCTTCGATGTCGACTTCACTCGTCACGTCGGGTTCGTCGAGCACGGCGCCGAGCACGGTCTTGCGCGCCAGCGTTTCGCCCTCGACGTAGCTCTGGAACGTAGCGACCGCGGCGACCACGTCCTCCGGCCCCGCGATGCTCAACTCGATACGCGTGGTGTACTGATACCCCGCATCTTTGCGCAGCCGCTGCACCCGGTTCACGAGCTCCCTGGCGAGGCCCTCCTGGATCAAGTCCGCGCTGAGCCGTGGATCGACAGCCGCCACGTAGGGCCCATCGGCCTGCACCGCCCAGTCGCTGATCACCTCACGCATCAGCGTCACGTCCGCGGGCAGGAACTCGAATTCCCCGGCCCGCACGGGGTCCCCACGTTCTAGCACCTGGAGCGCTTGCGCGGTGAGCTGGGACACGGCCGCCGCCGCGCGGGGCGTGTCCTTGCCGTAGCGCTTCCCCAGACTGCGGAAGTCGGCCTTGCCCTTGAGGTTGACGAGCTCGTGGTCGGACGTCACGACCTCCACGTCCTTCGCGTTCACCTCGTCCTTGAGGACGTCCAGCAGCTCCGCGAACGCCCGGCCCTTCACGGCCGGAGGCACCGCGACCTGCAGCTTCGCCACGGGCTGGCGCACGGGCAGCTGCTTGGTCTCGCGCGCGGCGCGCGCCAGCGACGCCAGCTTGCGGATCGCCGCCATGGCGACGAGCAGCTCGGGCTCGCGGCGCCCCTGGTCGGACGGAAACGAGGCAAGGTGCACCGAGGTTCCCGTGAGCGCCCGATGCAGCCAATCCGACACGAACGGCGCGGCGGGCGCGACAAGCTGCGCCGTGGTGAGCAGCACGTCGTGCAAGGTGCGCAGGGCGGCCTCGTCCGCCGCGCGGTCCGGCGCCCAGAACCGCGGCCGGTTGGTGCGCACGTACCAATTGGAGAGGTCGTCCGCGACGAAGTCCATGATCGCCCGCGTCCCCGCCGTCACGTCGTAGGCGTTCCAGGCATCGCGCACGGCGGCCACGACCTCGTCGAGCTTGGCGAGCACCCAACGGTCGGCGAGCGGTCGCCCGCTTACGGACGGGCCGTCGCCGTCCGCTCGCCAGTCCTGCGCATACTGCGCAAAAAACGTGTACGCGTTGCGCAGCGTATTCAAGAACCCGCCCGCGACGTCCGGGATCTGGCGCCGATCGAACCGCTTGGGGAACCACACCTGGCTCTGGCCCAGCAGGTAGAGTCGCACCGCGTCGGCGCCATGCTCCTCGATCACCTGCCACGGGTTGATGACGTTCCCCCGGCTCTTCGACATCTTCTGGCCCTGGGCGTCGAGCACGAGCTCGTTCACGATCACTTGCTTGTAGACGACGGAGTCGCGCACTGCGACGCCGATCGCGAGCAGCGAGTAGAACCAGCCGCGGGTCTGGTCCACTCCTTCGCAGATGAAGTCCGCCGGAAAGTGCGCCTTGAAGTCCGCCTGGTGCTCGAAGGGGTAGTGCCACTGCCCGTACGGCATGGCGCCCGAGTCGAACCAGGCGTCGATCACTTCGGGGACCCGCCGCATCGCGCCGCCGCATTGGCGGCAGGCCCAGGTGTACTGGTCGATGTGCGGCTTGTGAGGATCGAACCCTTTGGGCAGGGGCGCGCCGACCCGCTCCGCCAGCTCCGCGTACGAGCCGATCACCTCGCGGTGCTCGCGCTCCGTCTCGCACTCCCACACGTTCAACGGCGTGCCCCAGTACCGGTCGCGCGACAGCGCCCAGTCGACGTTGTTCTCGAGCCACTCGCCGAACCGCCCGCTCCCCACTTCCGGGGGGTGCCACCCCACCTGTGCGTTCACCTCCAGCATCCGGGCCTTGATGGCGGTCGTGCGCACGAACCACGAGCTGCGGGCGTAGTAGATGAGCGCCGAGTCGCAGCGCCAGCAGAACGGGTACTGGTGCTCGTAGGGCCGCGTCTCGAGCCACCGGCCCTCGTGCTTCAAGCGCTCGATGATGAGGCGGTTCGTCTCCTTGTCGGTGACGAGGCGACCGTTGATCTCCTCCCAGCGCGTCCCCTGGAACGTTCCGTCGGGCCCGACCGGGTTCACGAAGGCGAGACCGTACTGCTGCGCCGCGGTGTAGTCGTCCGCGCCGAACGCCGGGGCCATGTGGACGAGCCCCGTGCCTTCGTCCGCCGAGACGAAGCCGCCCGCCACGACGATGGCCCGCTGGCCCTCCGGCGGTAGCTCCACCAGCTCCAGCGGTCGCAGGTACTTCTGCCCCACCAGCTCGCGCCCGCGGTATCCCGCGACCCGTGTGCCCGTCGCGAGCGGCTTGCCGCCGACGTGCACGTCGCCGGCGCGCGCCGCCGCGACGATGTAGCGGGCGCCGTTCACCTCGTATTCCCCGTACTCCAGTTCGGGATGCACGGCCACCGCGACGTTCGCCAGGAGCGTCCAGGGCGTCGTCGTCCAGATGACCAGCTGGCGCTGGGGGTCGCTCGCGAGCGGGAAGGTCACGTACACCGAGTTGGTCTGCACTTTGTCGTAGCCGAGGGCCAGCTCGTGCGAGGAGAGCGCGGTGCCGCAACGCGGGCAGTAGGGCAGCACCTTGTGCCCACGGTAGAGGAGCGCCTTCTCGTGCAGCCGCTTGAGCAGCCACCACACCGTCTCGATGTATTCGTTGGTGTAGGTGATGTAGGGGTGTTCGTAGTCGAGCCAGTAGGCGATCCGCTCCGAGAGCGACTCCCAGTCGGTCTTATAGGTGAAGACGCTTTCGCGGCACAGCTTGTTGAATTTCTCGATGCCGTAGGCCTCGATCTGCTTCTTGCCGCTGATGCCGAGCGTCTTCTCGACCTCGATCTCCACCGGCAACCCGTGGGTATCCCAGCCCGCGATGCGCGTCACGCCCTGGCCGAGCATCGTGTGGTAGCGGCACACCAGATCCTTGATGGTGCGGGCGAAGACGTGGTGGATTCCCGGCCGGCCGTTCGCCGTGGGCGGCCCTTCGAAGAAGACGAACGGCGGCCCGTAGCGCATCGCTTCACGCGTCCGCTCGAACAGCCGCTCGTGCTTCCACGTGGCGAGCAGCTGCTTCTCGAGCGCGTCCGTCGAGAGCTTCGGATCGAAGATCGGATACATCAGTTGAGGCGCTCCAGCACGCCGCGGATCAGCGCGCCGAGCCGGGGCTCCGCGGCGCGCGCCACGGCGATGATCTGCTCCACCGACGCGGGCGCGAGCGCGTCCGGCAGGCACTGGTCCGTGATGATCGACACGCCGAGCACCCGCATCCCCATGTGCCGCGCGGTGATCACTTCCGGCACCGTGCTCATCCCCACCACGTCCGCCCCGATCGCCCGCAGCATGCGATACTCCGCGCGCGTCTCGAGGTTCGGGCCCGGGACGGCGACGTAGACGCCTTCGCGCAGCACGATCGCCCGCTCGAGCGCGACCGCGCGCGCCACGGCGCGCAGCCCGGCGTCGTACGGCTCCGACATGTCGGGGAAGCGGGGGCCGAGGCGGTCGTCGTTGGGCCCGACGAGCGGGTTGTCACCGAGCAGGTTGATATGGTCCGCGATGAGCATCAGGTCGCCTGGGCTCCACAGCGGATGCATCCCGCCGCAGGCGTTCGACACCACGAGCGTGGCCGCGCCCAGCGCATGCAGCACACGGACGGGGAAGGTGATCTGCGCCAGGGTGTAGCCTTCGTAGCGGTGGAACCGTCCCTGCATCGCGACCACCCGCTTCCCCGACAACGAGCCGACGAGCAGCTGCCCCGCGTGGCTCTCCACCGTAGAGAGCGGGAACCCGGGAATCTCCCCGTAAGGAATCCGCACCTCCACCCCCACCTCTTCGGCCAGCCCACCGAGCCCCGTGCCCAGGATGATCGCGACGTCGGGGACGAGCTCGGTCCGTGCGCGGACGGCGCGGAGCGCCGCGTCGATCATCCACCCCGTTGGCCGTCCAGCGCCCGGAGCTCGGCGAGCTGGCGCTCGAGCAGCGCGCGGAACCCGCCGACATACTGCTGGTACTGCCGCTGCACCTCGGCAGCCTGGCGCTCCACCTCGGCCTTCGAGGCGCGCGCCGCGTCGAGGATGCGCCGCCCCTCGGCCTCGGCCTCGCGCACCACGACCTGCGCCTCCCGCTGCGCCGCCGTATGGGTCGCCTCACGCAGCTGCTGCGCCGCGACCAGCGCCTCGTTCATTGCGCGCTCCCGCTCGCGGTAGGCGCGGAGCTGCTCGCCCAGCGCCGCCACCCGCTCCTCGAGCACGGACTTCTCGCGCAAGATCCGCTCCAGCTCGTCCGCCACGCGGACGCGGAAGTCCTCCACGCCGATCGGCTCGTAGCCGCGCAGGCTCTTGCGAAACTCCTGTTTACGCACGTCGAGCGGCGTGAGGTGAAACGCGGGTTCGCTCACGTCCGCTCCTCGGTCCTCCCCTTCCCCTGCTCCGCCTCCGCGCCCGCTTCCTCCCCCGCCTCCCCCGCTCCCCCCGTCGCCCTCGGCCCGAAGAGGACGGTACCCAAGCGGATCACCGTTGCCCCTTCCTCGACTGCGATAGCGTAGTCGGCGGACATCCCCATCGAGAGCGTCGCCAGCCATAGACCATCCTCCTTCAGTGCGTCCCGCAGCGACGTGAGCCCGCGGAACGTCCGCCGCTGCACCTCCGCATCTTCCGTAAACGGCGCGATCGTCATGAGCCCTTCGAGCGCGAGGTGCGGCAGCGTCGCGATCCGCCGTGCCAGCGCCGGCGCCTCGCCCGGCGGGCAGCCGCTCTTCTGCGCCTCTCCCGCCACGTTCACTTGCAGCAGCACGCGCACCCGCGCTCCCTCAGCCTGCGCCGCGGCGCGCTTGTCCAGCTCCACGGCTAGCGCGAGCGAGTCGAGGGAATGCACCAGCGCGAACCGCCCCGGCACGTGCTTCGCCTTGTTGCGCTGGAGATGACCGATCAGGTGCCACGTCGCGCGGCGTCCGATCGGCGTGTCGATCTTCTCCAGCGCCTCCTGCACCCGGTTTTCGCCCAGGTCCGTGAGGCCCGCGGCGAGCGCGGCCTCGACCGCGTCCAGCCCGAAGCCCTTCGTGACGGCGACGAGCGTCACCGGGTGCGCCCAGCCGCGGGCCGCCTGGCGGCGGGCGATTTCGGCCCGCACGTGGGCCAGCCGCTCGGGCAGGGCCCCAAAATTCATAACCGCAAAAAGTAGCCGCCCACGCTGGCGGAGACAATCCAGGGTGGGCGGAAGCTGCGACGCGGTGAGGGGTTAGCTCGCGGGAGCGGTAACGCGCTCGCCGCCCTCGAGATGCGAGATCGCTCCGGATAGGAGATCCCGCACCTGCTGCGGCGTGAGGTGACGGTGCAACAGGCCGTGGCTCGCGATCGAGATCGTGGACGTTTCCTCCGAGACAACCAGCACCGTGGCATCGGTCTCCTCGGACAGGCCGAGCGCGGCCCGGTGGCGCGTGCCGAGCGACTTGTCGGCGACCTTGAATTGCGTGAGCGGGAGCACACACCCCGCACCGATGATCCGGTCGCCACGCACCAGCACGGCCCCGTCGTGGAGCGGCGAATACGGCGTGAAGATGGTGGTGAGCAAGTCCGCCGAGACCTTGGCCTCCATCGGGACACCCGAGGAGATGAACTCCTCGAGTCCGATGTCGCCTTCGACGGCGATGATCGCGCCGGTCCCGCCCCGCGCCAGCCGGTCCATCGCTTCGGCGATCTCCTCTGCCACCGATTGGCGATCGCCGCGCGAGAAGCGTCGCATCAACCGCGACTGCCCCAGCCGGGCGAGCGCGTTGCGCAGCTCGGGCTGGAACACGACGACTGCCGCGAACGGTCCGTAGGTGAACACGACCTTCAGGAGGAAGCTGATCATCTCGAACTTGGCGAGCAGCGCCGCGAAATACGCGACGGAGAGAATCATCACACCCACGACGATCTGCATCGCCCGGGTGCCTACGAGGAACAGGAGGAAGCGGTAGATCACGAACGCGACGAGCAGGATCTCGACCACGTCCGGCCAGAGCTGCGGGATGAGAAACCGATACGCTTCGAGGTTCACCGTGTGCTCGTCGTAGCGCAGGCCACCTGCAGCGCCTCGCGCGCCACGGCGGCGTCGTGGACCCGAAACACCCGCGCCCCGCGCTCCCACGCGAGGGCGCACGCGACCGCCGTCGCCCGGTCCCGGTCCTCCACCGGCCGCCCGGTGGCGTGTCCGAGAAACCGTTTGCGGGACGGCCCGACCGCTACAGGATAGCCCAACGCCACGACGGTTGCCAGCTCGTCGAGCAGGCGAAAATTCTGTTCCGGGTTCTTGGCGAACCCGAACCCCGGATCGACGACGATGCGCGCGCGCTCCACCCCGCCCTGCTCCGCCCGCCGCGCCGCCACACCGAGCTCGGCGGCGACCTCGGCCGCCACGTGGCGGTAGCTGGCGAGCGAATCCATGGTGTCGGGCGTGCCGCGCATGTGCATGAGGATCACGCCCACGCCCGCCCCGGCCGCCGCCGGGGTCAGCGCCGGATCGAACGTGAGCCCCGAGACGTCGTTCACGACGGCGGCGCCGACGGCGATCGCGGCGCGCGCGACCGGCGCCTTGCGGGTGTCGACCGAGATGGGGCCCAGCCGGCGCCGCGCCAACTGCTCGATCACGGGGACGACCCGGGCGATCTCGTCGTCCACCGCAACCACCGCCGCCCCCGGCCGGGTGGACTCCCCGCCCACGTCGAGCAGCTCACAGCCGTCGGCGATGAGCCGCTCCGCCTGGGCGATGGCCCGATCGACCGCGGCGAACCGGCCGCCGTCCGAAAACGAGTCGGGCGTGACGTTGAGGATGCCGACGATGACCGGATGATCGAGCAGGATCCGCTGGCCGGCGATCTCCCACGCCTGGGCCGGCTCCGCATGAGCGGCGAGCACGCGGCCGAGCTCCGGACCCAGGCGCTCCAGCCCGGGCGGCACGCGGTCGGGTCGCGCGAGCGGGGCGAGCCGGCTCGCCGCCGCGCCGACGAGCGCCCATCCCTCGCCGGTGAGCACATCGGCGCCGGCCTTCGCGCCCCAGTGCACGAGCGCTTCCCGCTCGGCGCCGGTGAGGTCTTCGAGGATGACGGCGAGCGGCTGCACGCCGGTGGCGGCGAACCATGCGGGCTGGGCGTCCCAGCCGCGCGCCGCGAGCGCCGCGCGCACCGCCTCGGGGGTGTGGGCGGCGAGCGCGGTGACCTTCACGCCCCGGCGGGCTCCGGGGGCGGGCTCCCCAGCACGGCACCGCGCGCCGGGGTCTTTTCCTTTATCTGAGCGCCTTCGGGCGGCGGCGGTGGAGTGGCGGGCGCGGGCGGCACCACCGGGGGCAGCGCCTTGCCGGCCAGCACCATCTCCACCTCATCGCGATCGAGCGTCTCTCGCTCGAGTAGTGCGCTCGCCAGCCGGTCCAGCGCGGCGCGATGGTCGGCGATGATCGTCCGCGCCCGCTCGTACGCTTCGGAGAGAATGCGCTTGAGCTCCGTATCCACGATCTCGGCGGTGCGGTCAGAGATCTCGCGTCGCTGGACCACCTCGCGCCCGAGGAAGATCTCGGCCTCCCGATCGCCGACGGCGATGGGGCCAACGACGTCGCTCATGCCGAACTGCGTCACCATGCGCCGCGCCATCTCGGTGGCCTGCTGGATGTCCTGCGCCGCCCCGGTCGTGACCTTTTCCGGCCCGAACACCAGCTCCTCGGCCACGCGGCCGCCGTAGGCCATGGCGAGGCGGCCGTGGATGTACTGCTTGGTGTAGTTGTGCCGGTCCTCCTCCGGGAGGGAGAAGGTGATGCCGAGCGCGCGGCCGCGCGGGACGATCGTGACTTTGTGGAGGGGATCCAGGCCCGGGATCTTGAGACTGACGAGCGCGTGTCCCGCCTCGTGGTAGGCGGTGAGGCGCCGCTCCTCGTCGGACAGGACCATGCTCTTGCGCTCCAGCCCGAGCATCACCTTGTCCTTGGCGTCCTCGAGATCGTTCATGTCGACCGCGCTCTTGTTGCGCCGGGCGGCGAGCAGGGCCGCCTCGTTGACGATGTTGGAGAGCTCGGCGCCGGAGAGCCCCGGCGTTCCCTTCGCGATCCGCTCCAGGTTCACCCCGGAGGCGAGCGGGATTTTGCGTGTGTGGACCCGGAGAATCTGCTCCCGCCCCTTCACGTCCGGCATGTCCACGACGATCTGCCGGTCGAACCGGCCCGGCCGCAGCAGGGCGGGGTCGAGGATGTCCGGCCGGTTGGTGGCCGCGAGCAGGATCACCCCGTCGTTCGACTCGAACCCATCCATCTCGACGAGCAGCTGATTCAGCGTCTGCTCGCGCTCGTCGTGACCGCCGCCCAGCCCCGCTCCGCGGTGGCGCCCGACGGCGTCGATTTCGTCGATGAAGATGATGCACGGCGCGTGCGCCTTGCCCTGCTCGAACAGATCGCGCACCCGCGAGGCGCCGACGCCGACGAACATCTCCACGAAATCGGATCCCGACATCGAGAAGAACGGCCGTCCCGCCTCGCCCGCCACGGCTTTGGCGAGGAGCGTCTTGCCCGTTCCGGGCGGCCCGACGAGCAGCGCACCCTTCGGCAGCCGGCCACCCAGGCGCTGGAACTTCTGCGGGTCCTTGAGGAAATCGATGATCTCCTCGAGCTCCTGCTTGGCCTCGTCGCACCCGGCGACGTCGGCGAAGGTGATCTTCGGCGTGTCGCCCGCGAGCAGCTTCGCCTTGGACTTGCCGAAGGCGAACGCCCGGTTCCCGCCCTGCTGCATCTGGCGCAGCATGAAGATGATGAGGCCGAGGATGAACAGGTACGGCAGGAAGCTGAAGAGGAAGACGCCGAACGACTGCTTCTCCTCGCGCGCGCGCACGTCCACGCCCTTGTCCCGGAGCGTCTGCACCCATTCGGCGCGCGACTCGAACGGCAGGAGCGTGGTGAAATGCTCCGCCGAGCGCCGGCCGACGCTGACGGCGTGCTTGAAGTCTCCCTTGATCTGTTGCCGCTCGGTGATCTCGACCGCTGCGATGTTGGCGGCGTCGAGCTGCTCGGTGAACTGCGTGTAGGAGATCTCGACCGCCTCCTGGCGGCGACTCGAGGCGAACTGCACCAGCGCGATCGAGCCCACGATCAAGAGCGCCCAGAACGACAGCGTCCGGAGCGTTCGGGCCCAGTTGAACTCGCGCGGCGGCGGGACGCGGTTGGGCATCTACTCGAGACTCGCGATGTACGGCAGGTGCCGGAAGTTCTCGGCGTGATCCAGCCCGTACCCGACGAGGAATACCCGCGGGGCATCGAACCCGACGAACTTCGGCTCCAGCACCAGGTGCTCAGCCAGATGTTTGTGCAGCAACGCGCAGATCTCCAAACTCTGCGGGTCCCGCTCCCGCAGCAGCGTGACGAGCCGGTTGAGGGTCTTCCCCGTGTCGACGATGTCCTCGACCAGCAGGATATGTTTACCCCGGAGCTCCGTCTCCGGATCGTACAGCAGCCGCACAGCGCCGCTCGAAATCGTGGCCGCGCCATAGCTGGCGGCGACCAAGAAATCCACCTGCAGTGGGCGGTCGAGCCGCCGCACCAGATCGCTCAGGAAGATGAAGCTCCCCTTGAGCAGCCCGAGGACGAGCAGCTCGCCGTCGGGATAGGCCGCCGTGATTTCACGACCCAGCTCGGCGACACGCCGCGCGATCGTGTCCTCGTCGAAAACAATGCGTGCGAGCTTACGACCGCCCGTCTGCTTCAGGCTCGCCGTACTCGGTAACATGCACTCGCACCGCCAGGGTTCCGGGCTGCGGGAGCGCGGACGCGCTCCGACAGACGCCGGGAACCCAGAGAATAGTTTCGCCGCGGGCGACGACCGGATAGCTCGCCCGGGCGCTCCGCGGCACGCGCGCTTCCATCAGCAGACGCCGCACGGGCCGGTGCCCCACGCCCCCCAGTGGCACCAGCCGGTCGCCCGGGCGCGGTGCCCGAACCTCCCAATCCGCTCCCGCGATCCAAGTCGTCCATTCCGACCGCGGCAGCCGCGCCGGCGCGGCCTCGGGCGCCCACTCCACTCGGAAGCCCCCGAACCTCGCGCTCCCGCGCTCACCGCTTGCCACCAGTTCCCTGGCTGTGGCTACGGAGCCGCGGCCCACCCGCAAGCGATCGAACGCCACCTCGGCCGCCCAGCCGCCGCCCAGCGGCAGGCGCCGCCCCGAAGGATGCCCCGCGATGGCCAGCAGTTGCCGCGCCCGGCGCGGACCCAATACCAACCCAGCCCGCCGCGCCGCGGCGCGCAAAAGGGCCACGGACAATGCCTTATCATAGCTGCACAAGGCGGCCCGAGCAACGTCGAAGCCGTCGGCGGCGTGGTGAAGCTGAAGCTCCGGAACGAGTTCCAGCGCACGGTCCCACGCGCGCCGATCCGTGGCAGCCGCCCGGCCCAGCCGCAGGATGTCGGCGCGCACGCGGCTTCCGACGCGCGCCGCGAGCCGGGGTAGCAGCTCGACGCGTACCCACGAGCGGAGGTGGCGCGGATCGCGGTTCGCCGGGTCGTCGTAGAACGGGAGGCCCGACTTCGCGACGTGCGCCGCCAGCTCCGCGCGGGTGAACGGGAGCAGCGGCCGCACGAGACCGCCGCGGCCGCGTGCCGGCATCCCGGCGAGCCCCGCCGGCCCGCTGCCACGCAGCACGCGCAGCAGGATCGTCTCGATCTGGTCGTCCGAGTGATGCGCCGTGACGAGGTAGCGCGCGGCATGCGTCTGCCGCACGACGGCGAGCCACGCGTAGCGGGCGCGCCGCGCCACGGTCTCGGTCGCACCGGAACCGAGGTGCAGCTCCCCCAGCTCGAACGCGACCCCGCAGGACTGTGCGAGCATGCGCACCGCCTGAGCGACTGACGTGCTATCCGTCTGAATCCCGTGATTTGCGTGCGCCACGACGAGCGAGAGGCCGCGCCCCGGCGCGACCGCGCGCATCAGATCGAGCAGCGCCACCGAGTCGGGACCACCGGAAACCGCGAGCACGGCGGTGCCCGGCGCCGGGAACAGCCGGGCGCGATCGAGGTGCGCGCGGAAGCGGTCGAGCAGCGGGGCCATACAGATAATGATATGTTGACCCCCGACTTCACGCCCCCGGAGGCTCGGGATGCGGCCGGACGAGACCTACCAGTTGCTGCGCAACCTTACCTCCCCCGTCGTCGCGATCACCTCCGAGCGCGCCGGCAAGCGCAACGGCATGATCTCCGACTCGGCGGTGCGGGCCTCGATCGTGCCGGCGATCCCGCGGGTGTCGGTCTACATCCACAAATTCAATTTCAGTCACGACCTGATCTTCGACACCGGGCGCTTCGTGATGCACCTGCTGCGGAGCGACCAGTTCGAGCTGATCCACCGCCTCGGCTTCACGAGCGGACGGGCGAGCGACAAGCTGGCCGACATCCCCCATCGCCTGGGCTCGCTGGGCGTGCCGGTGCTGGACGACTGTTACGCGGCTTTCGAGTGCCGGGTCGTGAACGTGATGGACACCGGCAGCTCGACCTGTTTCCTCGGCGACGTCGTGGAGGTCGGCTACGGCGCGAGCCGCCGGCCTGCGGGACTGGTGATGACGGCAGCGTACTTTCGGGAGCACATGCCGCCGGCGTGGCGCCAGGAGTACGAAACGCACCTCGAGGCCGCGCAGCGCTTCGCCGCCGAGCGGTCGCGCCCGATCAAGGCCGTCATCTGGAGAGATCTCGCGTAACGCTGACGTGCCGGCGCCGCAGGCGGCGCCGTCGCTCACCCTGCCGCGTTCCGCTCGTCCGCCTCGTGCTGCTGCATCGGGTCGTGTGGCTGCGCCGTGACCCACACCCCCGGATGCGGGATGGTGACGGTGAACACTTCGTTCACGCGCGGGGGCCGGGCCGTATAGGCGGCGAGCGCTTCCTGCCATTCGCGCGGCAGCTGGTCGGCCGAGCGCAGCGGCAGCGCGATGGCATTGCCGATGCGGCCCAGCACGGTGTTTTCGACCAGATCGGTGAGGGGTCGTCCCGACGGGTCGCGCAGCTTTGCCAGCGCGGCGTAGCGGGCGGCAGGATCGCCGGCCGAGATGATGGCAGTCGAATAGTAAAGGAGGTTCGCTTCGATGTGGTCGAGCAGCCGGCTGCGGGCGGCGCCGTCCGAGCCCCAACCGTCGTCCGAGCTCAGCAGGCGCTCGAGGTCCGGCTGCAGGGAGCGGTCGAGCAGGGTGCGCCGGAAGATGTAACCGAAGCGCCGCACCACGTCCGGCGTCGCGAGGTTCGGCAGGCGAAACGGCACGAAGATCACGGGGCGCACGCGCGGCGTCCGCACCACGACCCTGAAGCGCTCGAGCGGCTCAAAGAAGTGAAATGTGACGACCCGGTCCGGGCTGGTGTTGCGCACCGTCCGGATGGCCGCCTGCGAAGGCGCTTCGTGATTCGCGTCGACGACCCCGAGGGGCCGGCGGCGCAGGGCGCTGCTCATGCGCTCAGTCCGGTCGCGGATCAGCTGCACCGTGTTGGTCACCGCCGCGTCGAGGGCGGGCTCGGAGAGCGTCAACGCGTCGAGCTGCAGGTCGGTGCCGAGCGCCGTGACGAGATCGCCGAGCATCGAGCTGCCGACCATGCGGGCGAGGATCTGGAGCGGGCGCTCCCGCGCCTCCGCCTCTCGGCGCCAGCGGCCGTCGAGCACCGCGAGCCGCGCCTCGTCGCCCGGCGTGAGCGAGACGCTGTACAGCAGCTCGCCCCACTGCACACCGAGCGACTGCCACGACTCTTCGAGCTCGACAAGCGCGCCGTACCGCATCGGCGCCGCGTGGTCGCTCGCCAGCGCGAAGAAATCCGCGACGGCGTCGGGCGGCCCGTGCTTCACCTCGGGCGCTCGTTCGGCAAACATCACGAGCCGCTGGAAGTACAGGACGTGCCCCGGCACGTCGTGCGGCTCCGCGGGACGCGGCGTCGCGGTCGGGCCGGGGTCACGTGGGGCCCGCTCGCTCGAGCCCGGCGGCGCCTGGGGCAGCCACGTGGGCGCCGCGAGGTCGATCGGCCCTTCGGCCAGCGACGCGGTGACCAGCTCGATCGGCTCCTCGTTGCGGAGCCCCACGCGCAGCCGCAGTTTGGCGACATCGCGCCGCGGGATCGTCACGGTGCCGTCCGACTCGCTCACCCAGTAGCCGGCCGGATTGCCGGTCTTATCGAGCACCGTCACGGGCACGCCCTGCGCGGGCTTGCCCGTGTTCTGGTGCACGATCCGGAACACCCAGACGTCCTTCTCAGAGCTGGCCATAAAGGGGCGACCAATATGCAATCGCCGCTGTGAAACGGACAGCGACGTGGGCCACACCGCCCACACCGGCGAGGGTAACTGCTTGTGCGATCGGGAATTGAGCGTTAGGCTACGCCTGCCGACGCCGCCGCCCTCGGCCCAGGGTCACCCTTCATTTCGTGAGGCTCGTATGATGCGTTCGCACCCCGTGCGCCGAGCGCTGTGGCTCACACCCGTGACGGTGGCACTGGCGACGTGCCATGTGAGTCCGCCCCCTCCACCGATCAGCGTCCCGGTCCCGAACAGCGCGGCGGAGGCCCCCACCGGCTTCGACGACCAGAGCAACGGCGCCGTTAACGACTCCACCCACCAAGCCGATCAGGAGGCCTTCGACGAGGTGGAAGAAATCGCGGATGGGTTGGGGCCGCTCTACAACGCACAGGCCTGCCGCGAGTGCCACCAAAACCCCACCTCCGGCGGGGCGAGTCAGATCACCGAATTGCGGGTGGGACATCTGGGACCGGATGGGCGGTTCCGCGATGCGGACATCCCGATCGCGCGCGGCAACGTGGTCATCTCCGGTCGCACGCTCGTCAACGATCGGGCCATTTGCCCGAACGCGGCGTTCCCGGATTCCGAGATTCAAGAGCGGGTGCCCGACACGGAGACCATTCGCACGACGCGCGCGTCGCTCAACCTGCTGGGCGACGGGCTGGTGGAAGCCGTCGCCGACGAGACGCTGATCGAGATCGCGCGCGCGCAACGCCGCACGACACGCGGCACGATCCGCGGCCAGGCGCTGTATGTGCCGATCCTGGAGGCCCCGGGGGAAACGCGCATCGGGCGGTTCGGCTGGAAGGATCAGCACGCCAGCCTGCTCTCGTTCTCGGCCGATGCCTACCTGAATGAGATGGGCATCACCAGCCGGCTGCTGGTCGACGAAGTGACCACGCTGTGCAATACGGCATCCGAGCCGAACAATACGACCGGCGACGATGGGCTCGCGGATATCGACCGGTTCGCCCGGTTCCTGCGGGCCACCAAGGCGCCCGCCCGCGACACGGTGTTGGCTGCGACCCCAGCGGCGCGCCGCGGGTCGGAATTGTTCGACGCGATCGGTTGCGCCACTTGTCACGTCCGCACCCTGGTCACGGCCGCCGCCGGGACCGCGCTCAACGGGGGGACCGACACCATCCCGCCGGCGCTCGGCGAGAAGGCATTTCACCCGTTCGGCGATT
>DASPXE010000116.1:0-4290 GCA_035637455.1 Gemmatimonadales bacterium | reverse complement strand
CAGACGTACTCCCACTGGGAGCTCATTATCGTCGACGACGGGTCGACGGATGAGACGCAGTCCAATCTGGAGACACTAGCCGACGCTCGGGTGCAGGTCGTGAGGCGTCCGCACGAGGGGAACGTCGCGCGAGCGAGGAACATCGGGCTCGAGCGAGCGCGGGGGCGCTACGTGGCCTTTCTCGATTCTGATGACCGCTGGATGCCGTCGAAGCTGCAGCTCCAGGTGACGGACCTGGCCACGAAGGCCGGCCACCGCTGGGGCTATACATATTACGAGCAGATCGGGGAGCACGGCGAGAAGGTGCCATTCCCCCGGCACATGCGTCGGCGCCCATGCGAGGGCTGGATCCTCGAGGGTTTGTTGCGGGGGGAGGCGTGGGTCGCGACGTCCACCGTACTCGTAGAGCGCGAGCTGATGGCGGACATCGGGGGCTTCGACGAGGCGTTGGCGTTCTCTGAGGACTACGACGCGTTCATCCGCCTCGCGATGCGTAGCGAAGCGTCGCTCGTGGCCTTCCCCTGTGCACGGTACCGTGTCCACCCAGGCAATACGCGCAAGGGGCATGACGCCGTCGACGTGGTCGCCAGCCGGATTCGCCTGCACGCAAAGCTCATGGCCCAACCGCTTCCCAAAAGGATTCGGCGGCTGTCTCGGCGTGAATACGTGCTGGCAGCGACCGAGTTGGCAGGCGTCTATCGCGGCCGACGGGAGTACCGGATGGCCTTCGCCACGCTCGGCCGGGCCTTGTGGTCTGCTCCGACCATGGCCGCCTGGTGGCTCG
The DNA here is from genome assembly GCA_035637455.1 of Gemmatimonadales bacterium. Taxonomy (GTDB): domain Bacteria; phylum Gemmatimonadota; class Gemmatimonadetes; order Gemmatimonadales; family GWC2-71-9; genus 20CM-4-69-16. The sequence goes on along the minus strand of DASPXE010000116.1, from coordinate 3,506 downwards.
CATTGCTCAAGACCTGCGTTCACCCGTTCGCGCCGCGATTCCTTCTGCGGTCGTACCGCTCGTGGCGATCCTAGTGCTGGAACAAGCGAGGTAGGAATGCGCTGGTACGTAATCGGTCGTCTCTTGCTTCTAACGTCGCTTGGGTGTCGCAGGACGGTGCCCACGGCCGCCGAGAATCTGCTGGCCTATCCAGAGCAGTTCGCGAACCCGGCGTGGGGTGCCGGGAACGTCACCGTAATGGAAGACGCTGCGATCGCGCCGGACAAGTCCCAAACCGCTGCGAGGCTGACGGAGACCGCGACCTACTCGTGGCACGGCCTGAACCAAGGCTTCGCGTACATCTCGGGGACGGTGGTTTACGGCTCGGTCTCAATGAAGGCGGACCAGCGCACGAAGGCGCGGCTGAACTGCGCGAACGGGAACGCGCGGTTCTACGCGGACTTCGACGTCGTCACAGGTACCGTGAGCGCGAAAGGTTCGGGATCCGGCGGGGCCGGCACTGGCACCCTGCTGGCGGCGCGGATAGTAAACCAGGGCAACGGTTGGTACCGACTCCAGATCGCGGGCTCCGTGAGCGGCACCCTCACGACGCTCTACTTCGACACCGAACTACAGACCATGAGCGGGGAGTCCACCAACTATTACCAGGGGGATGGGACGAGCGGGCTCTACATCTGGGGCGCATCTGTGAGCCACCAGTCGTGGACCTATGTCCCGACCACCTCACCGACGGCGAGCGCGTTTGCCGTGGTCAACTGATCGGCGGTTGGCAGTGTTGACGCGGATCGATCCGCATCGCGGGCGCGTGGCGATTCTCGAAGATTGAGGTGTAGGTTGGATTCGTTCTTGATTGCCTCGGCCTCTCAGCCTCTCGGCCTCCAGGCGTCTAGTATTTAGGTCCGTAGCTCAATTGGTAGAGCACCGGTCTCCAAAACCGGGGGTTGCAGGTTTGATTCCTGCCGGGACTGTAAGAGCCGCACCGAATAGTGCGGCTCTTACAGTCCCGGGGAATCATTGCCGCCGTCGCTCGCCTGCGGCTCGCGACATTACCGGTCGATTCCTGCTGGGCCTGTTGGTTGGAAGGTCCGGCCACTAATTGCACAAGCCCAGGGGTGGGTGTACGATAGCATCTCCAAGAAAAGGTCACTTCAGTGGAGGGAGGCTGAGTCATGTGGATTCGTGACAAGATCCCCACGGCCGTAGGACTGCTCTTGCTGCCCTTGCTGTTCGCAACCGCTGCGGCACAAGCAGACGACAAGCCAATCGTTCAGAACGCGGCACCTGGCAAGTTCCAGAAGATTCCGAACCTGCCTGATTGCATTACCGCCGCAGTGGAACAGGGTGACCCTACGAAGGGTGCATCGGTGCTGATAGTCAAAGGCGCCAGTGGATGTAGGGCGCCGTGGCACTTTCATACACCGAACGAACAACTCATGATGATCAGTGGTGTTGGCCGGATGGAAATGAAGGGCGAGCAAGCGGTGAACCTACGTACCGGTGGGTTCGCCTATGCTCCTGTTAAGCATGTGCACCAGTTTACATGCGTAGGCGGGCCGTGTTCGTTCTTTCTGCACTCGGACGCGCCGTTTGATATTCATTACGTCGATCCAAGCGGTAACGAAATCTCGACCGAGCAGGCTCTGAGCAAGCGGCATAAGACGTAGTACATACAGCGTGCCCCGTCAGACGAAGCGCGAGGCGTAATCGCGCGCGAAATCGCGGATGGTGCGGGGCCGGCGGCCGAGTAGCTGCTCGACATGCGGCGAAATCGTCGCGGTCGGTCCTCCCGCCCGCTGGTACGCCGCGATCGCCAGCATCGGCTCGATGGCCGCCGCGGCGATGCCTCGTGCCGCCAGGCGCGCCCGCGCCTCCTCCAGCGTGATCGGCCGATAGGTGATCGTTCGTCCGGTCACCTCCGAGAGCGCGCCCGCCAAGTCCGCGTACCCGACGGCTTCACCGCCGGTGAGGACGTACTTCTTGCCCACGTGCGCCTCGGCATGGAGCAGCACTTCGGCCGCAACCGCCGCGATGTCCCGGGTGTCGATGAACGGCACGCGGCCGTCGCCGATGGGCGCGTAGATGACGCTCTCCGCCCGCACCGACTCGGCGACGTCACCCAGCCAGTTCTGCATGAACGCGTGGGGACGCAAGATCGTCCAGTGGAGCCGGGTGCCGAGGAGCGCCTGCTCGACCGCCCAATGCTCGCGGCCGATGGTCGACCTGGAGTGGTCGGACGCGCCCAGCGCCGAGAGCTTGACGACGTGTTTGACGCCTAGCTCCTCGGCTGTCCGAATCACGCCGCTTTGGGTCAGCGCGAAATCCGGCTGGTTGCCGGTCAGGAGGAACAGTCGCTGCGTCTCATCGAGCGCGACCCTGAGCCCGCGAGTGTCGTCGAGATCGGCACGCACCCACGTGACGTTCGGTAACGCCCGAGTCTTCCTCACATCGCGGTGCAGCGCGCGGGTGGCCACGCCCGCCGCTGACAGCAGGCGAACCAGCTCGCTGCCGATGGTGCCAGTGCTGCCCGCGACCGTGATCAGCAGCGCGGTCGCAGCGTCGCGCGCCTCCGCGAGCGAATCTTCCTCCCAATCGACGGAGGGCCCTCGACCGGACATGCTCGCCTTTCTCGCTCCGAGCGTCTCTAGCGCTCGAGCAGCGCGTGTGCCCATCTGCCCAAGTCTGCTGCCGCCTGGTACGTACTCTGCGCAAACTCGAGCAGTGCGGCATCCGGGTCCGGAGCGCGCCGCACCGCTTCGTATGGCAGGATCCACTCGTGCATCCGCATATCGTAGCTCGCGCTGGCCGGGGCGATCACGGCGTCGGGGCAGCCGGGCGGCTCGGGATACGCATAGGCATAAAACGCGGGCTCCAGAATCGGCGCGCTTCCTCCGCCCGGCCACCACCCGACGCTGATGCACTCGTGCGAGTACGCTTCCCGGGTGACGGCGTCGGCCAGGTTGGGGAGACCACCCGGGTGGACAGGGGCCCGACGGCCCGAGAACCGCGTGTGGGCGAGATCGAAGCTCCCCCACCAGAAGTGGATGGGGCTCGTCTTGCCGACGAAGCGGCCCCGGAACGCGTCGAGGACCCGTCTGATCTGGACGAGTATCTGCCAGCAGGCCCGGGCGGCGGCGGGATCGTATGAGCGATGGAGGGCGTCCGCTTCGAAGCGAATGGGGTTTGGGACTTCGACGGGCATGGTCCAGATCCGCGCGCGGACATCCAGTTGCGCCAGCGCCTCCATGACGAGGCGATAGAACTCGGCCACCGGCCGCGGCTCGAGGGATACCGTGGTGTGACGGCCGTCCGAGCACTCGAGGACGAGTTGCTGCGAGAGGAAGTCGAACGTGACCGTGACGATGCGCTGGTCGACCGTCAGCGGCAGCGTGGCGAGCCCGCGTGGCGTGATCTGCAGGGCGGTGTTCCAGTAATGGTTGGTGAGCGGCGACAAGGCGAGCGCCAGTTTGCCGACGACCTGCGTCCACAGGTGCAGCGTGGCGTACGTG
>DASPXE010000115.1:0-3845 GCA_035637455.1 Gemmatimonadales bacterium | reverse complement strand
GCTGCTCGTACGCCTCGCGCAGGGCGCGCGGGTAGCTGCCCGCGTAATAGCTCGGCTCCGCATCCTTCCCATCTTGCGGCGAGAAGGTCAGCGTATGGCCCGCGACCTCGAGCACCCCCTTCGATCCCTGGATGCGGTACTGCTCCGGCATCGCGGTCCCCAGATTCAGCCGCATGTACACGGGGACATCGCCATAGTAGAAGATCGTGGCGTGCACGTCCGGCATGTTGCGGCCATCTTTCCAGCGGCGAATGCCGCCGACGGCCGCCGCCTGCCTGGGCGGCTCGTTGATGCCGAGCATGAACATCATGCCGCTGATCAGATGGACGAGCAGATCGCCCGCCACCCCCGTACCGTATTCCTTCCAGCAGCGCCAGCGCGCGAAGATGTTCGGATCAAACGCGCGCTTCGGCACGTCGTTCTGCCAGGTGTCCCAGTCCAGCGTCTGCGGCGACAAGTCGGGGGGCGGCGGATACTGCCACGCGCCGGTCGGATCGTTCCGGCCGTTCCAGCCTTCCACGAGCGTGAGGTCGCCGAGCACGCCCTGCGCGATCATCTCCTTGGCCTTGGCGCAGATTTGCGAGCTGACGCGCTGCGAGCCGACCTGGAGGATGCGGCCGCTCTTCCTGACGGCGTCCACCATCGCGACGCCCTCGGCCGCCGTATGCGACATCGGCTTCTCGATATAGATGTCCTTGCCCGCGCTCACCGCTTCGACGACCATGCGCCGGTGCCAGTGGTCGGGGACCGCGGCGACGATGCAGTCGATAGTCTTGTCGTCCAGCAGTCTGCGATACTCACGCGTGGCGGGAAGATTCGGACCCGCGATCTCCTTCGCCAACATGTGACGGCCGTCGTACAGGTCGGCGGCGCCGGCGCACGTCACGCCCGGCAGCGCAATGGCCGCCCCCAGGAGGCCCGATCCCTGCATCCCCACGCCGATCATGCCGAAGCGCACGGTGTCGCTCGGCGGGATGCGCACCCCGGCGAACGGTGCGGCGAGCCGCGAGGCCCCTGCCGCCGCCGCGGTCACTTCCAGAAACTCCCGGCGCTGCATCACGGCGTCCTCCCTCCATACGAAAACGGCCAGCTCTAGGCCGAATCATTCCAGGGACAGGTCCCATTGGCGAAGGCGACGTTCCCCTTCAGCAGATGGTAGACGTACGCGCCCAGGCAGAACTTTCCGAACAGGAGCGCGGCGAAGGCCACGGCGAGGAGCCCCTGGAGGACGTAGGACGCCGCCCTCCAGCCTTGGAGCAGCGTCAGCGCCGCAGCCAGCATGAAGGTCGCCGCCATCCCCTGGGCGAATCGCCGCGGCCCCGGAGCCTTCGTGAGTAGCGGTCGCCCGCGGGGCTGCGCAACCAAGCGGTTGTAGACCTTCTCGAACGGGTTGGCCGCCGGCACCAGCACGTTGAGCCACAACAGGGCCGAAACGAGCAGGAAGATCGCCGGCGACTGCGTGAGGATCGCCACCAGCATCATCGATCCCACGATGGTGGGCTGGAACTGCAAGCCCTTGAATCGCAGGGTCGCGCGATCGGGCGGCTCCTGCGTGAACCCCTGTTGCTTCATGAAGTTCATCACGGGTGACCGAGCCATGTTCGCCTCCTTCTATCAACAAGATAAGCTGGCCCTCGTCGCTCCCTACAGGCTGCGCCGCTTGCGACGCGGCGGCATGCGTGTCAAGGCATATACAGGGCAAGAAGAAGCCCCACCGCGAAAGTCGCAGCAGTTTTTGGTCATCTCACACCGTCCCTGCGCCGAGGCGGACGCGATCATCCCAGTCAATATGGTAACCGAACAACCAATCCTGCGATTGACGAGCGATGAGCTTCAGGAAGAAGGGCGCGAGCAGGTCCCGGATCACTCGACCGACGGGGCCGGGCGCTTTGTTGCTCGAGGACCGCGCCCCGAACGCTACGACGCGCTCGACCCGCGGGCGACGCAGCCGCTCGAATGCCTGGAAGGCCGCGGTGGGCTCTGCGAGGTCACGCAGGCACTTGGCCAGGACCAGTGCGTCCTCGATCGCCATCGACGCGCCTTGCCCGGAACTGGGCGAGGCGGCGTGAGCGGCGTCGCCGATGACGATCATCGGACCGCGGTACCATGTCGGGACCTTGGGGAGGTCATATTGATCGGTGCCGCCAACCAGCTCGGTCGTGCTCCGGATAATATCGACGGTCGGTCCCGCGTCATCCGTGAACAAGTCGATCAGGCGCGCTTTCCATTGATCGCTTGTCAACGTTTCCGGAACTACGCGTCGCGCGGCCCTCCGCGCACTCGGCGGATTGGCGAACCACCAGATCTCCCCGGACGGATGCACCACGTAACCGAAGAATGCCCGCTTGCCGAACGTCATGACGTAGGCCCCTGGAGTCATGGTGACGGCCCCCGTGCGGGTGAAGCCTCCAACATTGCCGAGACCAAGGTGGCGGGGGGCGGGCGCGGCGGGGTCGATGATCCGGCGCGTGCGCGAATGGATACCATCCGCGCCGATCAGCAGATCCCCGGTGGCCCGTGTTCCATCTTCAAAGCAGGCGGTCACTGCGCCGTTCGCGTGAACCTCGGCGTCGACCAGGCGTTTGCCATGCTGCACCTCGATCCCCCGGCGCTGTGTGATCTCGTACAGGACGCGATACAGGTCGGCGCGTTTGATCGTATGAGTTGTAGTGCCGTCGGGGAGTACGCCCCCGATCGGGATCACGCCTAGTCGCTTGCCGGTTCCGCTCACCAGCTCAATGGTCCTCGTGGAGAAACCCAGCTCCATCACAGGCTGATGAAGATCGAGCGCCCGCAAGGCGTCGAGCCCGTTGACGGCGACGGTGAGGAACGCGCCCGCATTCCCTGCGTTCGCCGGATAGGCTTCGTACACAACCGACTCGATGTCGGCGCGCTGCAATGCCACGGCGGTGACGGGGCCAGCGATGCCGCCGCCGATGATGAGTGCCTTCGTCATGGTGCTTCCCCCGTTGATCAACGCTTCCTGAGCGCCGCGGCCAAGGGTAGCTTGATGGCTGTGGCGCTGCGAACATTGGATCTGCCTCGGCAGAGGGTCGTGGGTGCGACGGGCGGTGTTCGGTTGAGGCTCATGACCGACCCCGCCGGCAGCGTGGAATCACCACCTTGCGATGGCGTGCGCGTCTGCATACATAGCGGTCCGCCGATCTACGCCCTCTCTCGCTACGGAAGTGCGCAGCACCGGGGAACCGTGATTTTCGGCGACATCGACATCATCCCGGCACGTCTTCCGGCGGCTTGGGAGCTGCGCGGCCCCGACGTCAATCTGGTGATCACGATCGAGGAGGAACTGCTGCGCCGCGTCGTGCAGGGCTCTCACGCGGACCCGCGTCATCTGGAGATCCGCAGTCGCTTTCAGGCGCGTGACCCACGCATCGAGCACATTGGCTGGGCGCTCAAAGCGGAGATGGAGAGCGGCTATCCGAGCGGGGCCTTGTATCTGGACAGTCTGGCCCAGGGACTGGCCGCGTGTATCGTGCGCAATCACAGCTCCATCGCTCGCGAGCCAGCGACGGAACGCAGCGCGATGAGCGCGCGGCGGCTGCGAGATGCGACATCCTTCATCGAAGACAACCTGGGTCGCCATCTTTCGCTGGGTGACATCGCCATGGTCACCGGGTTGAGCGTATCGCAGTTCACCGTGCAGTTTCGCCGGTCGACCGGCGTTTCGGTGCATCAGTACGTGATCCGCCGTCGCGTGGACCGCGCCGCGGCATTACTGCGCGCGGGAAGGCTGTCGATCAATCAGGTAGCCGTGGAAGTCGGCTTTTGCCATCAGAGTCACCTCGCCATGCACATGCGCCGCATTTTGGGAGTCGCGCCCCGTG
>DASPXE010000114.1:0-2495 GCA_035637455.1 Gemmatimonadales bacterium | reverse complement strand
GCTGGTCGCCCGCAGCCGGTGGCGGACGCACACCGAGGCGCGCATGGCGGTGTTCGACTTCATCGAGGGCTTCTACAACCCGCGCCGCCGCCACTCGGCACTCGGCGGCATCAGCCCCGGCGAGTACGAGCGGCGTTGTCTAAATAGACAAGAGGAAGAGAGCATTGATAAAATAGACACAACAAGAGCAGCCTAGACCGTTGGTGTCAACGGAAACGGGGCAAGCTCAGGATCGAATTTACGCACCCGAAAGCGCCGGGATGAAACCGGCCCGGAGAAGGAGATGAGAACGCTCTACATCGAAGGTCTAGCGAGCCACGATGGCCCCGAGCCGTGCGTCGGCCGCCCGCGAGGGCGGCGGCGAAGCGTCGGTAGGGGTACGCGCGGGCGGGGGGATGGAGCCGCGAAATTAATGCAGTTCGGGGTGCCGACGCCGTGGGTGCATGCGGAAGGCAACACCGCGGGGAGCGCTATGCGCGAGCTGCCCGCGGACCCCGCGCGGTCGAAGCACCTCTGCATGCGTGGAGTCTCCGGGCGCGAGAACCGGGAGATCTCATGGCCGCCCGTCAGGGTGATGGCAGAGCGGGCCGCTCAGGGAAGGCCGAGGCCGTACGCCTGAGATGCACGGCGATGAGAAGTCGGACAGGCCGGTAGTACCTATGAGCCCGCCGAACAAGGCCGCAGATGCGGCGGCGGAGGCGGGGGAGGGAAGCGGCCTGGGCAAGGAGAACGCGGCCAGCACGACACGCCCCGGACACAGCGCCGGCCTGAGCGTGCCAAGCGCGCTGGATCGCGTGCGCCGAGTCGCAAAGCAGGACAAGAAGGTGCGGTTCACCGCGCTCCTGCACCATGTCGACGTCGACCGCCTGCGGGCGGCTTACTGGGGGTTGAACCCGAAGGCCGCGACCGGGGTGGACGGGGTGACGTGGCAGGACTACGGGCAGGATCTCGATGCGAACCTTCGCGATCTGCATGCCCGCCTCCGCCGGGGCGCCTACCGGGCAAGACCGTCGCGGCGGGTGTACATCCCGAAGGCGGACGGGCGGCAGCGACCGTTAGGCGTTGCCGCTCTGGAGGACAAGCTCCTCCAGCGCGCCGTCGTCGAGGTACTGAACGCCATCTACGAGACGGACTTTCTCGGCTTCTCCTACGGGTTTCGGCCCGGACGCAGCCCGCATCAGGCGTTGGATGCGCTCGCGACCGGGATCCTGCGGAGGAAGGTGGGCTGGGTGCTCGATGCGGACATCCGTGGCCTCTACGACGCCATCGACCACGGCTGGCTGCTGCAGTTGCTCGAGCACCGGATCGCGGACAAGCGCCTTGTGCGCCTGATCCGCAAGTGGCTGAAGGCGGGAGTGATCGAGAACGGGGAATGGTCGGAGACGCGGGAAGGAACGGCGCAAGGAGCATCGGTCTCGCCGCTGCTCGCAAACGTCTACCTCCATTACGTGTTCGACCTGTGGGCCGACCAATGGCGGCGGCGGCACGCGCACGGGGACGTGATCATCGTGCGCTTCGCCGACGACTACATCGTCGGCTTCCAGCATCGTGATGACGCCGAGCGGTTCCTCGCCGAGCTTCGCGGCAGGCTCGCGAAGTTCAGCCTGGAGCTGGCCTCCGAGAAGACGCGCTTGATCGAGTTCGGCCGGTTCGCCGCCGAGCGACGGACGGCGCGGGGGCTCGGCAAGCCGGAGACGTTCGCGTTTCTGGGCTTCACGCACATCTGCGGGAAGACCAAGAACGGACGGTTCCAGCTCAAACGCATCACCGAGGCGAAGCGGATGCGGGCGAAGCTACGCGAGGTCAAGACCGAGCTGATGCGACGCCGGCGCTTGCCCGTCCCCGAACAGGGTCGATGGCTAGCAAGCGTGATGCGCGGGCATCTCGCCTACTACGCCGTGCCCGGCAACGGCAAGGCGGCCAACAGCTTCCGGTACGTGGTGATCCAGCACTGGCACCGGGCGCTCCGGCGTCGCAGCCAGCGCAGCAGCCTCACCTGGAAGCGCATGTCCCGCCTCGCGCAACGGTGGCTCCCGCCGGTCCGGATCATCCACCCCTGGCCTGACGCGCGATTCCACGCTCGTATCCAAGCCAAGAGCCCAGTGAGCTAAAAGCTCACGCTGGGATCTGCGCGGGGGGCGGGCCGAGCCCACAAAGCAAAGGCCCGTCCCTACCGCGACCACACCGTTCAGGTCTGCCAACTTGCAGGTCGAATGGAAACGCACAGCGTCGTTCCCAGGCCGAACGGCCGGTGGGCCACGTCCCGTCAAGTGGTGTCCGAAGCTGAGCGCGCCATCCTCGCTTGAGCTCTACGCGGCCGCCTCGATCGCCATCACCTCCTCGGACGCTTCGTCGGGAGGTGCGAGCGCCTTGGCGATCGACTCGGCACTCATGTAGCGACGCGCGACGGCCCATTCGTCGTGTTGTTCGGCGAGGACGGCGCCGACCAGTCGGACGATCGAGCTGCGGTTGGGGAAGATGCCGACGACGTCGGT
>DASPXE010000113.1:0-2824 GCA_035637455.1 Gemmatimonadales bacterium | reverse complement strand
CTAACGGCGTTCACCGGTGGGGAGTCCCGATCTCATTCCAGCGAGCCGGCGAGTGCCAGCGCCGCTGCGCCCCGCCCGATCGCCTGCCCCGCCTCGATGTCGAACCGGTAGTGGATACCACCGTACACCCGGGCAAGCCCTGCCTCGGTGATGATCCCTTCGAGCCGCGCGCGCTCGCCCGGGAACGCGTCAATGAGGACGGTCACGAACGCACCCGTGATACACGAGTGTGCCGACGGGTACGACGGGTGATTCGGGAGCCCAATCGGTAGCGTGATCAGCGGATCGGCCTGCGAGGGACGAATGAACCAGTAGAACAGTTTCGAGTCCCAGCAGGCGATCTGCGCGTCGAACGCCGCCGCATTGGCATACGCGAGGATGCGCGCCGCTTCGCGCTCGGTCCGGTGGTGATCGCCGATGAGATCGTCGGCGATGAGGTTGAGGTTTCCGGCGGTGAACGGGGCCGTCGCCCAAGCGAAGAACTGCGCGATAGCGAGCTGCTCCGGTGTACGGGTATCGGAGATCGTGCGCACTTCGGCGAGCGCCGCTAGGAACGCGCTGGAGCCGAACGCGGGCGGCGGCGGCACGCGGAGCTGGCTCGGGGAAGTCAGGAAGAATGGCCGCGTGCCATGGAGGGAGCGGACGATCGGCGCGCCGCTCGAGACCCAGAAGCCTGGGCCCACGGGCGGATTTCCGGTCGGCACCACGAGGTAATTGTCGCTCGCGGCCAATGCCACCACGGCCGCACCGACTGCACGTCCAATGGCCACGCCGGCGTCGGCATCCCTGTTCGTTTCCCCCGGCCACCCCGGCGCGGCCAGGTCAGCATCCAACTGCCCTTCGATGGTGGCGACGTCGAGCGGAAAGAAGGCGTTCAGGACGGCTGCCGACGCACCACCCACGGCGGCGCTGACCGATGGGTGCATCGCCCCATCGGTTCCCGCCTCCGCGGCGAGCGCGGCGCGGTACTGCGCGAGCGAAAGGTAGGTGAGCATGCGGCTCGCGGCCGCTTGTGCGTTGCCTGGCGGGCGCAGCGCCAGCAGGACGGTGGCGCGTTCGTTCCATCTCGTGCTGGCGGTCACGTCCCAGAACTTGACGGCCTGGAATTGCGGCGGCACGCCCGGCGCCTCAGTCGGCCGATCGGCGCACCCCCACGTCGCGGCGGCGATCAGGAGCGCCCAGCGAACGGAGCATCGTGTTCTCGACATCATGGCTCCTCCATCTGCGTGTGAAAGCTAGGGCCGTCTTGCGGGGCTCCCGCAGACGTACCAATTGGCGCGGCCGAGCAGCGTCGCCGCTAGAGCGACTTCAGGAAGGCCACGAGATCCGCCCTCTCCTGAGTCGTGAGCCCCATCTGAAACCGTTGATTGTAGAACTCCACCACCTGGGCGAGGCTCGCCGCGGCGCCGTTGTGGAAGAAAGGCGCCCGGGCCGCCAGCCCTCGGAGGATCGGTCCTTTGATACGGCCCACGTCACCGCAGCGCCCCGTGATCAGCGCCCGGCCGGGATCCGAGGTGTAACGGACCGTCCCCGCGAGCGCGCCCGCAGTGCAGGTCACCTGGAAGATCGGCAGGTCCGGCGCGCTCAGCTGCACCAGGGCCGCTATGATCTGGGTTTCGGACTCGAACGTCGCGGCATGACTGGTGCCGATATCGAGCGGCACCGGGAGCGAGTGGTTGCCGACGTTCGGGGTGTCGTGGCACGTGGTGCACGTCCCGTTGATCGCCGGTACTCCCAGCGCGTCATTCAGACCCGCCACGGCGGTGATCGAAAGGGGATGCGTGTTGAAGACCGCCTGTCCCCGGGCCACGGCTCTGCGCGCCTCGGTATACCGGTTCGAGCTGCTGAGACCCTGCCATGGCGCAAAGATGGTGAAGGCGTTAGGGTCGAAAGCGGCTCCCGTGGGATTGCCGCCGAGCGGGTCGTTGATGCCGGGGTAGTAGGGCGCGCTCGCGAGCGCCTCGGGACCCCCCTTCGCCCCCTGGGCATTGAGCACGCCCGCGGTGTCGTCGAATCGCTGCGCCGTGAAGAGCGCCAGCTGGAAATCCACGATGGCGTTGAGTTGCGCCGTGGTGGGCGACGCCGCGGCCTCCGCATGCCCCAGCGTGGCGTCCATCGCCTGGTGGGCGAGGTCCGACTTCAGGTTCGCCAGGAACGTCGCCCGGTCGTTCAGGGGCTGGAGCGTTTCCCGCCCGTCGATCATCACCGCGCTCAAAAAGGCCAGGTTGGCCGTGGGCAGGGGCCGGCGGTATACCGAGACGACCGGCGGCGAACCCTCGAGCGCGCAGGCGTACGGATCATGGACCGCCGTGATAGTGAACTCGGCGCTTGCGGGGATCGGCAGCCCGATCCGGATGAGCCCGTGGTTGAGCAAGAGGCTGTGCCCCGCGGCTCCAGCGGCGGCCGTACCGGAGGGGCAGTTGGCCCCATCCACCGCGGCGAACAGAGGGTCAGGCACGCCGCTGGCCGCGAAGGCGGCCTGCGCGGCCTGGGGGGTCAGGCCCCACGCATTGCTCTGCAAATGACAACTGGCGCAGCTCCGGCCGTTGGTCCCGAGACTCTGGAAGAACGGATTGGTGAGGTCGATCGACCCCGTCGTGCTCAGCGTCGCGACCTGGCCGGTGGGATCGGGGGACATGAACATGCCGCCCACCACATCAGCCACCAGGCCCGGCTGGCTCGCCGGCGACACGGGCGTGCGATCCCGATCGCAGCCCGCGAACACTGCAGCAATGATCAACGCGAAGATCGGGAGCCGATGCCGTGATGCACACGGCTCGGCCGGTGGGTTGGCTACAGCAGCCGTGCTCATTGGTGCCCCCTG
>DASPXE010000112.1:0-1686 GCA_035637455.1 Gemmatimonadales bacterium | reverse complement strand
GGTACATTCGCACCTGATAGGTGACACGTTGTTATCAGCTGATGGGTGACACTCTCTAACCTAGGTGCCTCCACCAGGAGGTGCCATGCCGTGGGAAGAGAGGTCGCTCATGGATGTGCGCTTGCGCTTCGTTCAGGATGTCCATCGCCCAGGCTGGTCGGTCGCGGAGGTGTGTCGCCGCTACCAGGTGAGTCGGAAGACCGGCTACAAGTGGCTCGACCGCTACGCGAAGGTGGGCCCGGCAGGGCTCGTCGAGCGCTCGCATCGGCCCTACAGCTGTCCGCACGCGACGCCGGCGGTGGTGGTGGAGCAGATTCTCGCCCTGCAGCACCGGTACCGCTGGGGCGCGCGGAAGGTGCGGTGGCTGTTGGCCCAGCGCGTGCCGCTGGACCTCGTCCCGACGGTCGCGACGGTGCACCGCATTCTCGAGCGGCATGGCCGCACCGGCCGACGCCGGCGCGCCCACCGCCGCTTTCACGCCGGGCGGCCGGACACAGCGTTCGATCAGCCCAACGCGATTTGGACCGCGGACTTCAAAGGGCAATTCCGCACCAGCAATGGGGTGTACTGCTACCCGCTCACGGTCCAGGATGGCGCGACGCGCTTCCTGCTCGGCTGCCGCGGCTTGCTCGAGCCGACGATCGAGGCAAGCTGGCCCGTATTTGCGTGCCTGTTTCGGCGCTACGGCCTCCCCGAGCGGATCCGCACCGATAACGGCGCGCCGTTCGCGTCGAATGCCCTGGGGCGGCTCTCGACGCTCTCGGTGTGGTGGGTCCGGCTGGGGATTCGCCCCGAGCTGATCGAGCCCGCACATCCGGAGCAGAACGGGCGGCACGAGCGCATGCACAAGACGCTCAAGGCCGAGACCGCGCGGCCGCCACGGCGCACGCTCGCCGCTCAGCAGCGGCGGTTCGACTGGTTCCGGCAGCGCTACAACACCGAGCGGCCGCACGAAGCGCTCGGCCAGCGCCTGCCCGCGAGCCTGTACCACGCGTCGCCGCGTCCCTGCCCCACCACGCTCTTGCCGATCACGTATCCGGGGCATTATGAAGTGCGGCGGTGAGTCGCAACGGTGGCATTCGCTGGGGCAGTCGCTGGGTGAACGTGAGCCACGTGCTCGCGGAACTCGACGTGGGTTTCGAGGAAATCGACGACGGACTCTGGGAGGTGCTTCGGTCCGGTGTGGCTCGGTCGCTTACACGAGACCACCCGCCGGATCGTGGATCATCTGGGTCGCGCCGCCCGCCGCGAAGGCGGGAATCACAAGGGGAAAGTGTTACCCATCAGCTGATAACAACCTGTTACCTATCACCTGAACTGTTCACAACATACTCGCTCTGGACGAGGCCACTGGCGTAGTGACGCGTCGCGATGTGCTTAAGAGGGATGTCGCGCTCTAGTCCGCCGAAGAGCGGGATTCCATCGCCGATGAGGACGGGGACGCGCGTGATTATGAGGCGCTGAATGAGCCCGGCCCGAAGAAACCGCTGAATCGTGATCCCGCCATCCACGTAAATGTGTCGGATGCCCCGGGCTGCAAGCTCAGCCACGACGTCGGCCGGCGCCCCCGACATTCGCTGCACCATAGCCCCGGGCGGTGTAGGGACGAGCTCATGGGTGCTCAGCACGAAGACGGGTTTCTCCCCGTAGGGCCAGGAGCCAAACGTCAAGACGGTCTGGAACGTC
>DASPXE010000111.1:0-14716 GCA_035637455.1 Gemmatimonadales bacterium | reverse complement strand
CTCGTCACCCGTTGCTGCAGCGCCCGCAGCTGCCCCGTCAGCCACCCCTCCTCACGCAGCCCTTCCGCTCGGGTCGATGCGACCCACGCTGCCATGATGCCCGCGCGCTCGACGTAGCCGATCACGCGCGTGGGTGCGTCGCGCCGCACGACCGGGAGCGAGTCGACCTCGTACTCGAGCATCTTGGTCAGGGCGTGCTCCAGCAGCTCGTCGGCGTAGGCGGTGACCGCGGCAGGTTCGGAGGGGTCGCGCATCGCCGGCTCCATCACGGCCTCGACCCGCAGCAGGTGGAGCGGGTTGACGATGTACTCGCGCATCACGTGTTGCCCGCGTCGCGCGAGCTTCTCGGTGAGGATGGAACGCTTCATCATCAGCACCGTCACTCCCGTCGCGGCCACGCAGCCGATCAGCAACCCCGGCACCGCCGCCAAATCCCCCGTGAGCTCGAGCATCAGCACGATGGCGGTGAGCGGCATCTGCATGGTGCCGCCCACCAGGGCAGCCATCCCGATCATCGCCCACAGCCCGGGGTCGGAATTGTGGAGCCAGTGGGCGCCGAGGGCGCCGAGCGCGCCCCCCATGATGAGCAGCGGCGCGAGCACGCCCCCCGACGTGCCCGAGCCGAGCGCGATCCCCCAAATCAGCGCCTTGACGATCAGGAGCCCGAGCAGAAACGCGCCGACCAACCGCCCATCGAGCAGGTCGTGGATCACGTCGTACCCCACGCCCAAGGCGCGCGGCGCCAGCAGCCCGCCCACGCCCACGAACACGCCGCCGATGGCCGGCCACCACATCCAATGGAAGGGAAGCCGGGCGAAGGCGTCCTCCACACCGTACAGGAGGTTCGTCACGAGGGTCGCGGCGGCGCCGCCAGCGAGTCCGACGACGAGACAGGCGAGGAGACTCGAGACCGAGAGCGTCGTGTGCGGCGTCACTGGAAACAGCGGTCCGGCGCCGAGCAGGGGGATGCGGAGTACTGCCGCGACGCCGGCGGCGCACGCGACGGGGATGAAGCTGCGGGGCTTCCACTCGAACAGCAGCAGCTCGACCGCCAGCAGCACCGCTGCGACCGGCGTCGCGAAGATCGCCGCCATGCCGGCGGCCGAGCCGGCGACGAGCAGCGTCTTTCGCTCGGCGGTCGACAAGTGAAACGCCTGGGCGAAGAGCGACCCGAACGCCCCGCCGGTGGCGATGATGGGACCCTCCGCGCCGAACGGGCCGCCCGTGCCGATCGCGATCGCGGTCGACAGCGGCTTCAGCACGGCGACCTTCGGCTCGATGCGGCTGCGGCCGATCAGGATCGCTTCCATCGCCTCCGGGATGCCGTGACCGCGGATCTTCTCCGAGCCGTACCGCGCCATCACACCCACGATCACCCCGCCCACGACGGGGACGCCGGCGGCCCAGAGCCCGAGCGCGTTCGTGCTCGGGGACGTAAAGCTCATGTCGAAGCGATGGAAGTAGGCGAGGTTCGTGAAGAGGCCGATCAGGCGCACCAGTGCGAGCGCGACGAACGCGCTGATCACGCCCACCAGCGCCGCCATGCCGGCGAGGGTGACGACGCGGGTGTCGGCGGTGAAATCGCCGAGGGTGTCGTCCAACGGGTGATTGCGTGTCATGCGGGGGACGCGAAGGAATGTAAACGGGGAAGCCAGTTGCACGCTGCGACACCCGGAGCGGCGGTCGGTCCCCCCGTCAGCGGTGCGCCAGCCGCGCGGCGATCAGCCGCGCCGCGCGTCGCGCGTCGCGATTGATGTTGTACAGACCGCCGGTCGCGTCGTAATTGTGTCCCACGAAATAGAGATCCGGCTGGTCGAGGCTCACCACCCGGTCGCGGCGGCGGGCAAAGCCGCGCGGGTCGAGTCGCACCAGCCCGCCGAGCGGCGCGAGCGCCGCGCTGAACCCGGTGGCGAGGATCACGTCGTCGAAGCGGCCGGCCGTCCCGTCGGTGAAGCGCGCCCCCTCCGCCGTGAGCTCCGCCACGCCCGCGCGGACGTCGATCAACCCCTCGCAGATCGCGTCCACCAAATGGAAGCCGATGACGGGGATGGCGTCGAGGGGGCTGTAGGCGGGACGCGGCAGGACGGGCTCACCGCGGCGCAGCTCGGTCAGGAGGCGCACCAGGCCGACCGCGCCTTCCTGGATGGTGCGCGGCAGCTTCCGCACCCAGTAGGACACGTACTGGATCGGGAGGCCGGCCAGAGTGAGCGGCACCACGTTGGCCCCCGACCGGACAGCGATCGTCACCTTGCCACCTGCCCGCGCGATCTCGCTGCCGATTTCGGCGCCGGAGTTCCCCACGCCGACGACCAGCACGCGCCTGCCTCGGTACGGATCGGGTCGACGGTACTCGACGCTGTGGACGACGCGCCCGCCGAACCACTGCCGGCCAGGCAGGGCCGGTATCCGGGGGTTCGCCACGATCCCAGTCGCCACGACCAACACCTCAGCGGCGTATTCCCCTCGGCTCGTGCGCACCGTCCATGAGCCGTCCGTCCGAATGACCCGCTCGACCGCGTGGCCCGTCTCCACCGGCAGGTCGAACGCCAGCGCGTAACGCCGCAGGTACTCCAAGAACTCGCGCCGCGGGACGAACAGCGGGGCGGAGTGTGGAAAGGGCATGCCGGGGAGGCTCGACATGTGCTTTCCGGTGTGGAGGGTGAGGCTGTCGTACAGATTCGCCCAGGTGTGGCCCACGGCAGCGCCGCGCTCCAGCACTCGGTGGGGGACGGCGCGTGCCCGGAGCTGTTGCGACGTCGCGAGGCCCGCCGGCCCTGCCCCCACGACGAGCACCCGCCCGGGCTCAGGCATTCACCGGCTCGCGCACCTCGGCGCGGATGCCTTCCGCCACGCGATCGGCGAGCGCCATAATCGTGAGGTAGGGATTGATCTCGAGCGAATCGGGGAAGAGGCTCGCGTCCGCCACCCGCAGCCACGGCAGCCCGTGTACGCGGCCCCAGACGTCGGTCACGGAATCGGCCGCGCTCCGGCCCATCCCACAGCCGCCCATCAAGTGCGCCGCCGAGATCGACACCCGGCCCGGAAGAAAGTGCCGGGCGGCGACCCGCGCGTCCAGGCGGTCCGCCTCGGCCGCTTCGATCAGGGGCGGGTCGGCGGGGACGTGCACGCGCCGCGCGCCGGCCGCGAAGCAGATGCGCGCCGCCGCGCGCGTCCCGCGCGCGAGCGCCTCGAGCGTCTCGGGTGTGAAGCGGTAGTGCACCACGGGCCGCCCGGCGCGGTCGACCGCGACCCGGTTGCCCGGCACCGCGCGGTCGCAGGCGAGCAGGAGGATCATCTGGAGGCGGGGAAACGCGCGCATCGTCGCACTGTGGGACGCGCCGAATCCCGTCAGGCTCTTCGCCGTCACGAACGGGAAATACATGCACGTCTCGAGCACGAAGCCGTCCTCCGCGGCGCGGTCGACGAAATAGCTCTTGGGGTGGCCCACATCGTTGGTGATGTCGCGCGGGTGCTCGCCTACGAGAATGAGCGCGGGGTGACACGTGAAGGCTTGGCCGAGCCGCGGCAAGTGAGCCGGGAGGGCGGAGCGGAGCAGCAGGGCGGGGGTCCCGATCGCGCCGGCCGCGCACACCACGATGCGCGCCCGGACCCGATACTCCCCCGGCGGCCACTCGGCTGGGCCGCCCTTCGCCCCCGGCGGTCGCGCGGCGACCCGCACGAGGAGCGAGCCGTCGGCGCCGATCCGAACCACATCCGCCCGCGTCACGACCTCCACTCCCTCGCGCTCGGCGCGCGGCAGCTGCACGCGGTTGGTACCCTGCTTCGCCTGGTTGGGGCAGCCGAGGTTGCACAGGCTCGACCCGCGGCAGCCCCGCACGTTGACGGGGAACTGCTCGACTCGGAATCCGGCCTTCCGTCCCCCCTCGACGAACAGCCGGTTGTTATCGTTGATGAGCGAGTCTTCGAGCAGGTGGACGCCGTTCTGCGCGGCGAACTTCTCCGAGCGGGTCACGATGTCGGCGTGGTCGAGGCCGGGGACGCTCCAGCGCCGGATCACCCGCTCGGGTGCGGTGAGCGATGTACCGGTGTAGACGACGGTGGAGCCGCCGTACGCGGATGCGAACGCCAGCGTCATCGTCCCGTCGGCCGTAAGGAATCCGCCGGCGTCAGCGTACAGTGCCGCCGCCATCTCGAGCTCTTCCCCCGTGAACTCGAGGTCGCCGAGCCGCGGTCCCTTTTCGAGCACCACCACCCGCCTGCCGTCACGCACCAGCGGCGCGAGCTCCTGCGCGACCGTCCCGCCCCCGGCACCCGAGCCGATGATCACCACGTCGTAACGACGCTCCGCCGTCTCGCTCACCGGCGCACGTCCCAGCCCCGCGGGTCGGCGCGATAGCCGATCTCCCGAGCGGCGGCCGGCCGTCCGTAATAGCCCATGAACGCCAAAGTGCGGAGGCCCCACAAGCCGCGCCGCACCAGCAGCAGGGGCGCGCGCTCCATGGAGGCAAGCAACCGCGTGCGACGCGCCGCGTCGAGCGCGCTGAAACGGCGAGCGTACCGGGCGACAGCGATCCAGTCGATCAGTCTGAGGAACAGCTTCAGACCACGTCGCA
Organism: Gemmatimonadales bacterium; assembly: GCA_035637455.1. Lineage (GTDB taxonomy): Bacteria > Gemmatimonadota > Gemmatimonadetes > Gemmatimonadales > GWC2-71-9 > 20CM-4-69-16. Next base: position 10,142 of record DASPXE010000111.1, on the reverse strand, counting down.
GCGACGCGGGGCGGTCCGCGAGCGCGCGCTCGACGATTCGTTCGAAGTCGGTCCACCCAGCCGCATCGAACTGGGCCGCTTCGGGCACGACCGTCGTGACGACGGCGCGGAAAACGCATTGCATGCGCGGAACCTAGGGACCGTAAAGCGGGGCGGCAACGCGCGCCCGGGGCACCGCAGGACTTGCTCATCATGCCTGATGGCGCCATGCTGTATCCGACGACCGAGCAGCGTCCTATACCGCATCACCTACCTAGGAGTAGACGGCGGTGACAGAGGAGTTGCAGGAGTACCTCCGCCAGATCGACGCGGCCAAGCGCGAAGGCCAGACACTGGTCTCGGGGCTGTCGCAGGCCCAGCTGAACTGGCGGCCCGGGCCGGAGCGTTGGTCCATCGCCGAGTGCTTGGTGCACTTGAACATCGCCGTGACAAAGACCCTGCCGGCGTTCGACCGGGCGGTCGAGCGCGCACGGTCGCGCGGCCTCGTCGGGCGAGGGCCCTTCCATTACAGCTGGTTCGCGAACTGGATGGTGCGCTCGATGGAGCCGCCCCCGAAGCGCCGCATGAAGACGTTCAAAATCTTCCGGGTGCCGCCCGGCGCTACCCACTCGGCGGCCCAGGTCCTGCCCGAGTTCCTGCGTGTGCGCGACCAGCTCGCGGAGCGGGTGCGCCAGGCGGACGGGCTCGACCTGCGACGTCCCCGGGTCGTCTCACCCGTCACGCCGCTGTTGCGGATGCCGCTCGGCGCCTACTTCGCGTTCGTGATCGCACACGACCGCCGGCACCTGTGGCAGGCGCGGCAGGTTCGCGAGGCGCCGGGATTTGGATCCCAGTAAACTAGGAAAGGCAAAGGCTAGACGCACAGACGCGCAGCGGTGAACCGTCGGAGAGAACACGTCCTGCTCGCTCCTGGCCGTTCTCCGCTGTGCGTCTGTGGATCTAGTTGTTGCCTGTTCTGCTGGCTGCTTCCTGTTTCAGCAGCGCTCTCTTCCGTTCAACCCCCCAGCGATACCCTCCCAGGTCCCCATCCTCCCTCACGACTCGATGGCAGGGCACCACGATCGCCACCGGATTCGTGGCACACGCCCTGGCCACCGCTCGCGTGGCTTTCGGATTGCCGACCGCGCGCGCGACTTGTGAATACGACCGTGTGCTCCCGTACGGGATCTTGCGCAGGGCTTCCCATACGCGCCGCTGGAAAGCCGTGGCACGCACGTCGATCGGCAAATCCAGATGCGTCTGGCGCCCGTCGAGATGAGCCGTGATCTCGGCCACCCACGAGCGCAGCGTGTCGTCGTCGCGGGCGATCGTGGCGGCGGGAAATTCGGCGCGCAGCCCGCGCTCGAGCGCGGGCGCGTCGTCACCGATGCCGATGCGGCAGATGCCGCGCTCGGTCGCGGCGACGAGCAGCCGCCCGAGCGCGCAGGGGACGACGGCGAACGCGATGCGCGTCCCCGCGCCACCGCGACCGTACGTGGCGGGGGTCATGCCGAGCCGGGCGTGCGCGCCCTCGTACACGCGACTGGTGGAGCCGTAACCTGCTTCGTAGAGTGCGGGACTCACTTTCTTTCCCTCCTTGAGCTGGGTCTTGAAACGGTCGAGACGGCGCTCGTCGCGATACTGCCGCGGCGTGAGACCGAGCACGGCGCGGAACGCGCGGAGTAACCGATGCGGCGTCGTGCCGGCGCGGACGCTCAGCGTCGCGAGGCTCGCCGTCGCGTCCGGATGCGCATCGATCAGATGGCACACGGCGCGCACCAGCGCGATGCGGGGGTCCGTAGCCCTGACTTCGCCGGGGCGGCAACGCCGGCAGGCGCGGAACCCCGCCTGCTCGGCCACCTCGGGAACCGGGAAGAACGCGACCTGCTCCCGACGCGGCTTTTTGCTCGCGCACGACGGGCGGCAGTAGATCCCGGTCGAGCGCACCGCGTACACGAACGTCCCGTCGTAGCTGGAGTCGCGGGCCAGCACGGCCCGCCAGCGGCGCTCGGACGTCAGATCGGTAACGACAGCGGCACGGGTCACGCTGGACAAGTTAGCGCTCCCCCGTGCCGCGATCTATCCGTTTTTGACGGCCGAACTTCCGCTACATCCAGGGTTCGTCTGCGGAGGGCCCGTATATCGACGGGACCTTGCCGTCCGCCATCCGCAAGTAGACCGAAAACTGCCCGCGGTGATGCACGCTGTCCATGAGCATGAACCACAGCAGGTCCATCTTGCGGATGTCCGCCATTTGCTTGGGCGCCACGAAGAACTTCACCGTCTTATCGAGCTCCGCCTCCGGCGTCTTCTTGATGCGCTCCACGAACGCCTTGGAGGACTGCTCGTACGTCGAGATCACTTCCCCAAGCGTGTTGGGCGCTTTCGGCATCTTGCCGAACTCGATCCCGCCATCCAGGGCCTGCTCGCTCGCCTTCTGCTCCGTCACGAACATCCACGCGAGCTCCCGCGCGGACTTGCACTTGGCGTGCGGTTTCAGATCGCCTTTGGCGGCCGGGTAGGCCTTGAGCACCCGCATCGTGGTGGGGAGCTCCTTCTGCAACGCTCCCAGGAACTGCTCCTTCTCGGTCATAGCTGCCTCCTTGCGAGGGATGCGGTACACCTTGCCCATAATACGTCGGCCAACCCGCGATGATCCGACGGACGGGGCGTGCTCCGCCTCGGTGGGAGTATACGAGCCGGGTATGTTCAATGGATGATCTACACCGTCGGCCACTCGACGCGGAGCATCGAGGCCCTCGTGGCGCTGCTGGCGGCGCACCGGGTGGGGCTCGTCGTGGACGTGCGCCGCTACCCGGCGTCGCGCCGCCACCCGCACTTCGCCGAGCAGCCCCTCGCCGCCGCGTTGCACGCGGTGGGCATAGGCTACCGGCACGAGCCCGACCTCGGCGGGCGCCGGCCGGCGCGCCGGGACTCCCTCAACACGGCGTGGCGCAGCGCCGCATTCCGCGGCTACGCGGATCACATGGAGACCCCGGCGTTCGAGCAGGCCGTGACGCGGGTGATTGGGCTCGCCGGTGCGCAGGCGGTCGCCGTCATGTGCGCCGAAGCCGTGCCGTGGCGCTGCCACCGCCAGCTTATCGCGGACGCACTGCTGGCGCGCGGGATCGCCGTGCGGCACATCCTCGGGGCGGGGCAGCCCCGCGAGCACCAGCTGTCGCCGCATGCGCAAGTGCTAACGTACGGGCGCCTGCGCTATCCCGGGCAACCCGACCAGACGTCGCGGTGTTGAGCGGCGCGTGCTATGGAGAGTCGCGCCGGCGTGTTCCCACGCTGAAGCGTGGGCTCGGCAATGCACTGTGCTGAAGCACACTACGCTTCAGCGTTGTGTCTGGCCGAGCCCATCCTTCAGGATGGGAACTGCGACACCTAACCCCTCTTTCAGCACTCTGCTAGGGCAGCGGCTGTCCCCGCACGCGCTCGAGATACGGTTGGAGCCGGTGGCCCGCGTAGCGGAAGGAGTCGGCCAGCAACACCCCGAACACTGCGAGGACAGCCACGAGCGCCGTGGCCGTCGCCCAGTGCCGCGGCCGGAACTGCTTGAGCGTCGGCGCCGTTGCCACGAGGCCGAGCAGCGAGCCGATCACCACTACGGCGTCGAAGCTGGCCCGCTGCCAGTAGTCGGCGTTGAGGTGCAGCCACATGCCGAACTCGTCGAACGTGAGCGCGAGGCCCACACCATAGAGGATTGCCGTGACCGACAACCAGCGGCCGGTGGGCCGGCTGAAGAGCAGCACCGCGCCGACGCCGGCGAGCAGGACGATCCCGTAGTTGAGGTGATGCAGGTGCGTCCCGCGGAAATGCGAGTGGATGTCCGGCATCCGGCCGGACATGATCAGGAACACGAGGATGCGCGACAGGACGAAGGTGAAGGCGAACGCCGCCCACACCTTGCGGGCGAGCACATGAGCGGGCGCCGGCGGTGGTGCCGCTGGCCGGGGCGTCGCAGGCTCTGTGTCCATTTCCGGCCCACCGCTGGGAGTTGGTTTCATAAAGAGACTCCAACCAGGCCGAAAGGGTAACATGGCGCGTCAGAACATCTCGAGCGGGGCGCCCTGGGAGCCGATCGTGGGATACTCCCGGGCGGTGCGCGTGGGATCCGTCGTTCACGTGGCGGGCACGACGGCGACAGGATCGGACGGCAAGATTGTGGGAGTCGGGGACCCCTACGCCCAGGCGGTCCAGGCGCTGCGCAACGTCGAGCGGGCGCTGCGGCAGGCCGGCGCCGCGCTCCGGCACGTGGTGCGGACGCGCGTCTACCTGACCGACATCGCCCACTGGCAGGAGGTCGGCCGGGCGCACGGCGAGGTCTTCCGCGCCATCCGGCCGGCGAGTACCATGGTGGCCGTGAGCGCGCTCGTGGCTCCGGAGATGCTGGTGGAGATCGAGGCCGACGCCGTCGTGGAAGCGCGCGGTGCGGTAGATTCGAAGCGGAGGTGAGGTTCCGGTGTCTGTGACGGACGTCGGTAAAAAGGCTACGGTGGCCTGCCCCTTCTGCGCCACGCTGAACCGCGTCGACCTCGGGCGGCTCGCCGATCGCCCGCGCTGCGGCGAATGCAAGCGGCCGATTCTCCTCGACCGCCCGATCGCGCTTGGCGATGCGACGTTCGAGGGCGTGATCGCCGATACCGAGGTGCCGGTGGTGGTCGACTGCTACGCCGACTGGTGCGGCCCCTGCAAGGTCGTGGCGCCGATCCTCGACGAGTTCGCCCACGATCGAGCCGGGGAGGTGCTGGTGACCAAGCTCGACACCGACCGCAATCCGGCCACGGCGCAGCGGTTCGACATCCGCGCTATCCCCACGGTGCTGGTGTTCTGGAAGGGCCGCCCGGCGGGCCGGCACACGGGTATCCTGTCTCGCGCGCAGCTCGACGCGTTGGTGGACGCGGCCGTCCGCTCGTGACATGACCTCCGGCACGCCGCTGCGCTACGACCCGGGGCCGTCTCCCCGACCGCGGGCCGACGTGTCCGAGCGCTCGCGCGGGGTGGCACTGGGGCTCGCGCTCGTGGGCGGTGTGTTCGGCCTGCACCGCTTCTACACCGGCCGGGCGCAGAGCGCGGTGTGGATGTGCCTCACCCTCGGTGGGTGCGGGATCTGGTACCTCTACGACGTCGTGGTCATCGCCGCGGGCGATTTCCGGGACGGGGACCACCGCCGCGTCGCCCGCTGGGAGGTCGGCGCGGACGACAGCGGGGCGCCACCCTCCCAGCGCCGCGTCACGGACCTCGAGGACCGCATGCAGCTGCTGGAATCGCAGGTGAGCGAGCTCGCCGAGCGGCTCGATTTTTCCGAGCGGTTGCTGGCCCAGGCGCGGGAGCGGGGGAGCCTACCCAAAGGGTGAAAGGCCGGTGAGGAGCCCGTGAGAAGCCCGTAAGAGGCCGGGGAAGGGGGGCGCGGACCCTTCCCCGGCCTCTCATCGGCCTCTCCCCGGCTTCTCACCGCCCCTTGCCGAATACTTCCGGAGAGCTGGAATGAATATCGGGGTCCCGAAGGAGACCGTCGCCAACGAGCGCCGTGTAGCCCTGACGCCGGACGTCGCCGGGCGGCTTGCGAAGTCCGGCCTGACGGTGCTCGTCGAGCGGGCCGCCGGGGAGGCCGCTTCGTTCGACGACGCGGCGTACCGTGCGGCCGGGGCGACGGTGGTCGCGACCGCGGCGGAAGTCTTCGGACAGAGCGACGTGGTCCTCAAGGTGCAGCCGCCCTCGAGCGAGGAGACGCGACTGTGTCGCGAGGGGATCGCGCTCGTCGCGGTGTTCCAGCCCTCGGCTGAGCGGGAAGCCGTGTCCCAGCTCGCGGCCCGTAAGGTGACGGCGTTCAGTCTCGCTTTGCTCCCCCGCATCACGCGCGCGCAGGCCATGGACGTGCTGTCCTCCCAGGCGACCGTCGCGGGCTACAAGGCGCTCCTGCTCGCGGCCGTGACGGCCGGTCGATTCTTCCCGATGCTCGTGACCGCCGCCGGCACCCTCACGCCGGCCCGGGTGCTGGTCCTGGGCGCCGGCGTGGCGGGGCTCCAGGCGATCGCCACGGCGCGCCGCCTCGGGGCCGTGGTGTCGGCGTTCGACGTGCGCCCCGCGGTGAAGGAGCAGGTGCAGAGCCTGGGGGCGAAATTCCTCGAGCTGGAAATCGGCGAGCACGCGGAGGCCGCGGGCGGCTACGCGAAGCAGCTGTCGGACGAGACACACCGCCGCGAGCTCGCGTTCATCACGCAGCACGTGAAGGACGCCGACATCGTGATCACCACGGCGGCGATCCCGGGCCAGCGGGCGCCGATCCTGATCACGGCGGACGCGGTGGGGGCGATGAAGCCGGGCGCGGTGATCGTGGACCTCGCAGTCGAGACGGGCGGCAACTGTGAGCTGACCGAGGCGGGGCGCGAGGTCGTCCGCAACGGCGTCCGCATTCTCGGGCCGCTCAACCTGCCGAGCACCGTGCCGTACCATGCGAGCCAGATGTACGCGAGGAACGTCTCAAGTTTCCTGTTGCTCGTTGCACGAGATGGCAAGCTCGTCGTGGATTTCGAGGACGAGATCATTCGTGACACGTGCGTGACGCACGCCGGGGAGGTGCGGAAATCATGATTGACGGTTTGATGGCGGTCCAGACTGCGCCGGCCGAGCCCGCAGGCGACTACTGGTCCATGCTGTTCGTATTCGTGCTGGCGACGTTCATCGGACTGGGCGTGATTCGCCGCGTGTCCCGGCTGCTCTACACTCCACTCATGTCGCTCACCAACGCGATCTCGGCCATCGCCGTGGTGGGCTCGATCGTCGTCGCGGGCGCCGACTACCCGCGGGCCATTCGCATCATCGGCGCGGTCGCGCTGTTCGCCTCAATGACGAACATCGTGAGCGGCTTCCTGATCACGGACCGGATGCTGAAGATGTTCAAGAAGCAATGACGCTCGCCGTCGCCCAGCTCGCCGCCGTCGTCGCGACGGCACTGTTCATCTTCTCGCTGCACTGGATGAACGATCCGAACACCGCCCGCCGGGGTGTGGTGGCGGGGGTCACGGGGATGTCGATCGCTGTCGCGGCGACGTGGATCCAGCCTGAGATCGTCCACCACGGCTGGATCGTCGCCGCGATCGTCGCCGGGTTCATCGTCGGCGTCCCGCTCTCGCTCGTGCCGCTCACCGCGGTGCCGCAGCGGACCGCCTTGTCGCACGCGTTCGGCGGGCTCGCCGCTGGGCTGGTGGGCACCGCGGAGTACTTTCTCGGGTTGGGCGAGAATCCGGCGCAGCTCACGGCATTCCGGATGAGCGCCATCGTCGCCGAGGTGATTCTCGGGTTCCTGACGTTCACGGGGAGCCTGATGGCCGCGGGCAAGCTGCAGGAGATCAAGTGGATCCCCCAGCGGCCGGTCACGTACCCGGGACAAAACGTGGTCAACATCGGCGTGCTGGTGATCGCCGTGGCACTGGGCGTGCTCGTGGTGGTGCACCCGACGGCTGCCTGGTCGGGACAGGTCTTCTCCGCGATCGTCGGGCTCGCGGTGCTGTTCGGCGTGCTGCTCATCATCCCGATCGGCGGCGCCGACATGCCCACGGTCATCTCGATCCTGAACTCCTACGCGGGTCTCTCGGCGGTCGCGATGGGCTTCGTGCTCAACAACAAGCTGCTCGTGACCGCGGGCGCGCTCGACGGTTCGAGCGGCCTGATCCTCTCCATCATCATGTGCCGCGCGATGAATCGGTCGTTCACCAACGTGCTGTTCGGCGCGTTCGGCACGGTGCAGAAGACGACGGCGCTCGGGGAGCAGAAGGCGTGGAAGCAGGAGACGGCCGAGGGCGCCGCGCAATTGCTCGAGCAGGCCAGCCACGTGGTCGTCATCCCCGGGTACGGCATGGCCGTGGCCCAGGCCCAGCACAAGGTGCGCGAGTTGTACGACCAGCTGACCAAGCGCGGGGTCACGGTGAAATTCGCCATCCATCCGGTCGCCGGGCGGATGCCGGGCCACATGAACGTGTTGCTCGCCGAGGCGGACATTCCGTACACTGCGCTCGTCGAGATGGAGGAGATCAATCCGGAAATGCCGCAGTGCGACGTGGCACTCGTCATCGGGGCGAACGACGTCGTAAACCCGGCCGCCCGTTACGCCAAGGGCAGTCCTATCTACGGCATGCCGATCATCGACGCGGACAAGGCGAAGACGGTCCTGGCCATCAAGCGCAGCAAGAACCCGGGCTTCGCCGGCATCGACAACGAGCTGTACGTGCAGGACAACACCTGGATGCTGTTCGGCGACGCGAAGACGGTGGTGGGCGACCTGGTCAAGCAGTTCGGGAGCGGGGGCCTGCACTAAGAGCGAGAGGCGGCCTGGTTCGGCCGCCTCTCGGTTGATCGCCTGCTAGGGCGCGCTCAGCGGCCGCCACACGAGGCCGGGTCCGCAAGGCACGCGGGGTTGGCCAACCGCTCGCTGATCGTGATGGGGAGGAACGTTCCGGGCGTCGTCAGGGCTTCCTGGCCGGGCTGCCAGATGTCCGCAGGAATGCCGAACCGGTACTCGTCGGACAGGCGCCGCCCCTGCAGGAACAGGTTCACCTGGCGCTCGTACTTCAAGAGATCGAGCGCGGTCACGGTGCTGGCCGGCGTCCACGCGGTCAGACCGTCGAGGGCCCGCAGACTGTCGATCGCGGTCTGGAAGCCGGCCGTATTGCCGGCGGCGAGCGCTGCCTCGGCGACGATGAGATGGAGCTCGCGTGCCGAGAGGACGGTCAGCGGCGTGAAGTGCGTTGTGTTGAGGAATCCGCTGCTTCCGCCGGCCAGCTTCGGTTTCGGACAAGTGGCGACCGTGGCCGATCCGCACAAGAAGCGCGCGAGCTCAGGGTCTGGCCTGTTGTCGATCGGGTCCCGGAGCCGGATGCTGTCGACGAAGATCGTCTTCCCGCCACTACCACAGCCTGACTGGGTGCACAACGGATACACGTAGGCGCTACCGATGCGCATCTCCAGCCGCTCGTTCACCTCGAACCCGATGTCCGCGAAGTTGACAGTGGCCGAGCTGAACGTCAGCTGAAACCGGTAGTCCAGTTGCTTGAGTGTGGCCGCGAGCGCGAGGGCGGCATTGGCATCAGTGACCGCGCCTGCGTCGTTCACCAGTGGACTGCCGACCGGCACGTTCGCCGGGGCCGGGTTGAGCTTGCCCCACAGCGCCAGGTAATAGCGCGCCGTTGCACGAGCCGCAGTGAGGTCAAGCTCGAGCGCCTTGTTGCTCGTCGCCTGAGCAAGTGTGATGCCGTTCGTGGCGTAGTTGATCGCCGTCTTGTAAACGGAGTCCATCTTGCTGGCACCGAGGGGCGGTGCGGCGTTGCGGCCGCTGGAGCCGATCGGGAAGTTGTCGAACAGGTTCCCGATAGCCGTAAACACGAGCGCCCCGTACAGGTACGCGCGCGCCAGGTCGTCGTCGTTGGCCAAGACGCTCTTCGCCTTGAAGCCAACGAGCCGTCCGATGGTGGTGTCCGCCCACCAGCGCGCCTCGCCGACATAGAAGTAGGCCGCGTCGACGAACTCGTTCGTCGGCTCGGAGATTTGCCCCTCGTCGAGATTGCGCCACGCGTCGCGCGAGCCGATCCAGGTCAGCTCGTCGGTGGCCATGGAGTAGGGAGTCAGGATGTTGCCCCAGGCTCGGGTTAGGGACGCGAGCACGCCGCTCGCTTGTGCCGCGGCCGAGGCGGGGTTGTTCAGGTCCGTCTCGTTTACGTTGTTCGGGTTCTTTACGTCCAACAGCCCGCTGCACGCGGAAACGGCCAGCACAAGCCCGGCCGGGAGCAGCCTGATCGCCTGATTCTTCGCCATGGTGTCGCTCCTCTGTCCAGCGCCGGAGGTTAGAAGCCGAACCGGACGGAGAACGTGAACCGCCGGGGCAGAGCCAGTCCGAACGCATCGATGCCCTCGCCGAAGTTTGGGTCGATCCCGCTCAGGTCGAGGCCAGCGTCGGCTGTGCCGCGGCCGTACACGTTGAGCTCGGGATCAATGCCCCGGTAGCCGGTCCAGAGCGCGAGGTTCCGGACGGACGCCTTCAGCGTGATGTAGCGCAGGCCGAGCCTTGCGCTCGCTGTGGTCGGCACGTTGTACGAGAGGCTGAGCTCGCGCCACCGCAGGAACTTGCCGTTCTCGTTCTGGTTCAGCCCGTCGTACGGTGA
>DASPXE010000110.1:0-17149 GCA_035637455.1 Gemmatimonadales bacterium | reverse complement strand
GTCTTCTCGAACCCCGCCGGCATCGCCACGATTCGCCACCTGTCGGTCGAAGGCGCGTACCAGCGCTTTCCCGGCGGCACGGCCGTCGGGTCGGGCGCCCTCGCCCTGCGGGCAGGGCGCCTGTCGTGGGGATTCGGCGCTGCCGCGCTCGACACCTCGGGTGCGCTGGTGCGCGCGACGGACCTGCTCGGCCTCTCGTCGCTCGTGTTCCGTGCGAGCTTCATCGCGCTGGGCACCTCGGTCAAGTACGTCCGTGAGACGCTCGGCGCCACGACCGCTGACGCCTGGGCCGGTGACGTGGGCGTCGCAATCGCTATCTTCGACCTGATGGCGTTCGGCGCGAGCGTGCAGAACCTCGGCGGGGACTTGGGGGGCGGGGTGCGACTCCCGCGTCGCAGCCGAGCCGGTCTCACGCTGAACTACGTCGATCCTCAGGGGGCGTATCGGCTGCTCACTACGCTGGAGGGCCAGTGGCCCTCGGGCGGGGCCGGCGCCGCGTTCCTGATCGCGGGGGTGGAGGGGGGTGTGGTGGTGCACGGCACGGGGATCGTCGCCCGGGTGGGTTATGCCGGCCACTCCACGTCTACCGATGCTGCTCCGTTCTCCTACGGTGCCGGCGTGGAGCTCGGCCGGCTGCACCTCGACTACGCCTACCGCGCGTCCGAGACCGGAACCGGCGGGGGAGGCAGCGGGGGCGGCACGCACCGGTTCGGGCTGCGATGGACCCCCTGATGGAGCGCGCGCGGCCGCGCTGGGGCCGCGTGGCGCGCCGCTTGCTGCGCTGGGTGCTGATCGGTGTGCCGGCGCTGCTCGCGCTGGCGCTGCTCCTGAGCGACGACGCCCGCTACCTCGCGCGGGCGGGAGTCGAGGAGGCACGCATCCTCCTCAAGCGTCGCGCCATCGCGCAGCTCGTCGCCGACCCGCAGACCACGGCCGAGCTGCGCCAGCGCCTCGCGCTCGTGCTCACGGCGCGCGCCTACGCGGCGGACTCCCTCAAGTTGCTCGTGGGCGACACGTACACGACATATGTCGACGTGGGGCGGGACACCCTCCTGCTCGTGCTCTCCGCGAGCCGGCGGGATCGGTTGCGCGAGTACACGTGGCAGTACCCGATCGTCGGCACGGTGCCGTACAAAGGATTCTTCAACTTCGACCAGGCACGCCGCAACGCGACGGATCTCGAGCGCCAGGGCTACGACACCTATCTGCGACCCGCGGGGGCGTTCTCGACGCTCGGCTACTTCAGCGATCCGCTGCTTTCCACGATCATTGAGCGCGACACGATGGAGCTCGTGGCCACCGTGATCCACGAGCTCGCGCACAACACGCTGTACGTGAAGAGCCAGACCCCGTTCAACGAGAGCTTCGCCAGCTTCGTCGGCTACCGTGGGGCAGAAGCGTTTTTCCGTTCGCGGCAGGACGCGGCCGATGCGAAGCGCGCCGCGGCGCGCTGGCGCGACGAGCGTACGCTGGACGTGCTCTGGGCCGAGCTCGCCAGACGGCTCGACTCCGCGTACGCGCAGGCGCTGTCGGCGTCCGAGCTCGAGCGCGGCCGGGCGACGCTGTTCGGGTGGGCCCAGGCGCAGCTCACCGGCCCTGTGGGGCAGTCGCTCGAGACGTACGACTGGCGCTGGTTCGCGCGAGCCCCGCTCAACAACGCTGTGGTGATCGCCCAACGCCTGTACCGGATGAACCTGAACCTGTTCGAGGAGATCTACGTGCACTCGGGCGCGAATCTGACCGAGACGATCCGCGCGATTCAGCTGCGTGTGTTCACGCAACCGGGGACCGACCCGTACCAGGCGCTGTATTCGCGGTCCGGCCTACCCCCCGACGACTAATTCCCTCTGAGCCGCTCTGCCTCGGCGACCCGCTGCAGGGCGATGGCGTACGCGGCGGTCCGGAACGTGACTCCTTTTGACTTCGCCAGGTCCCGCACGGCCACGTAGGCCTTGGTGATCGTGGCCTGGAGCTCGCGGTTCACCTGTTCGTGGGTCCAGCGGTACTGCTGCAGGTTCTGCGACCATTCGTAATAGCTGACGGTCACGCCGCCCGCGTTCGCCAAGAAGTCCGGGATCACCGCGATGCCGCGCTGCTCGAGAATTCGATCGGCCGTCGGCGTGGTGGGCTCGTTGGCGCCTTCGACCACGACCTTGCAGTCGATGGTCCGCGCATTGGTCTCCTTCGCGATCACGCCGCCCAGCGCGGCGGGGACAAGCCAGTCGCACGGGATGGTCCACAGCGCGTCGTTGGTGATGGCCCGGCCGCCCGTGAACTCGGAGACGGGCTTGCGGCCGGCGGTGTGGGCCAGCAGCGCTGGGACATCGAGCCCCTGTTCGTTGACGATGCCGCCGTTCACGTCCGACACCGCCACCACCTTCGCTCCCGCCTCTGCGGCGAGCAGCCGCGCGAGGTGGCCGCCGACGTTCCCGAACCCCTGAATCACGACGCGGCTGCCCTTGAGTGGGATCCCGAAGTCCCGGGAGTACTCCATCATCACGTACATCACGCCCCGGCCGGTCGCTTCCTCGCGCCCGAGCGACCCACCGAGCGACACCGGCTTCCCGGTCACCGCGGCCGGCGTGTAGCCGTGACGGCTCGAATACTCATCCAGGATCCAGGCCATCACCTGCGCGTTGGTGTTCACGTCCGGCGCGGGGATGTCGCGGTAGGGGCCCAGCATGATGGAGATGCGTTGGGTGAAGCGCCGCGTGAGGCGCTCGAGCTCGAGCTTGGAGAGCTTCTTCGGGTCGACCGTCACGCCGCCCTTCGCGCCGCCGAACGGGATGTCCATGAGCGCGGTCTTCCACGTCATGATCGCGGCGAGCCCGAGTACCTCGTCGTGATCGGCGTCGGGGTGGTAGCGGATCCCCCCCTTGCAGGGGCCGCGCGCGCCGTTGTGCTGGATGCGATAGCCGGTGAACACCTCGATGCGGCCGTCGTCCATCCGTACGGGGACCTCGACCTGCACCTCGCGGAACGGAGACATGAGAATGCGGCGCATGTAGCCTTCGAGGCTGATGAGATCGGCGGCGCGGTCGAACTGGCTCGCGACGATTGCCTTCCCAGACATCGGGCTGCGGGGAGTGGCGGGAGCTGTCACGGGGTACTGCGGGGTCGTGAGCACGGGCGGGAGAAGTGGGAAGGTCGGTATTCCCACAGCCTGGGAACGCCGAGCTCCGAGCTCACTCGCGAACGAGGCGGCGGCCGGCGAGGCGGGCCGCCGGGTGCTGTGCTTCCGACAGTGCGTGGGCGACGTTGATGCGACGCGCGCGGCGGCGCCCGGCGTCGGAGAGCACGCCGATCACGTCCGCCGCTCCCGGCGCCGGTGCGGTGTCGTCGGCGGCGTGCTCGAGCACGAACACCAGCCCGGTGCCGTCCCGGGCCACCGCGGCTTGTAGCGCGCTCCACCCGGCGTCGCCGGGAAGCGCGCGTTGCGCTACGACGAGCGGCACCGCCGCGGCGTCGAACGCCGCGCGGCCGACCAACGGCGCCCCCAGCCCGTCCGCGAGCGACTGCCAGGCGGGCAGCGCCGGACCCAGCGCCACCACCTGGCCGAACCGCCAGCGGGAATCGTGCGCCACGTCCAGGAAGGCGGCGATCAGCGCCGCATCGTCCGGGACGTCCGCGCCCGGGTCGGGGGCGAGCACAACCGTGCCGGTCTCGGCGAACCAGCGCTCGGCCGGCGAGAGGTCTTCCGGGCGGCGCGGGGCGTAGAAGGCGTAGCGCCGCGTGATCGCGATTTCCCGCTCCGCCCCCTGGCGCTGCTCGGCATGCTCGGCGGCCTGGGCCGCGCCCTCGTAGGCGACCTCCGCCGCCTGGTAGCGTCCGGCGTCGCGCAGGATGCGCCCCCGCAGCCGCAGCGTCTCCGTGTGCGGCTCGAGCGCGAACGCACGGTCGAGCGCCAGCAGTGCCCGGTTGCGGTCGCCCAGGCGGAACGCGGCGTACCCGAGCTCGTGCCAGGCGAGCGCGAGGTCCGGATCGGACTCGATAGCCTGTTCGAGGGCGCCGAGCGCTTCGCGGTAGCGCTCCAGCTCGATCAGCGCCGCGCCCTTCAGCGCGAGCGGGAACGCAGAGTCCCCGAAGTGCGCGCGCGCCCCCTCGGCGAGGTGGAGCGCGTCCTCGCGCCGCCCGTGGCTCCGCAGCAACTCGAAGCACTCCGCCCAGCAGGGCTTGAGATCGGGTTGCGCGGCCAGCACGTCGCGATACGCCTTCTCCGCGTCGGCGATCCGTCCCTCCCGGGCGAGGTAGCGGGCGCGCGCCATCGCTCGCTCGCTCGGCGCGTCTGGGAACAGCTCGTACGACGCGGTCGTTCGCATGGCCGCGAATATATCCGCGGCGCGGCGGACGGCTAGACGGCTCGATGGACGACGTCAAGTAGCGACGTTGACGTCAAGTAGCGACGTTGAGGGTCGACGTTGAAGAATGCCGTGGAGGGACGACGTGTGTCCCCAACGCATTTCCTCAGCGGTCTTCCTCCACGTCTTTCCTCCACGGTGTTACGCTTCTAAATTCTGCCCCGCATGGACACGGATCGGTTGTTGCGCGAGCTGATGGATTTCCTCCGCATCCCCTCGGTATCGACGTTGCCCGCTCACGACGTTGAGTGCCGCGCGGCGGCGGAGTGGGTCGCGGGCGAGCTGCGACGGCTCCGCTGCCGCGAGGTGCGGCTTCTCGCGAGCGACACCCATCCGGTCGTGTGGGGCGTCGGCCCCGAAGTGCCCGGGGCGCCTACGCTGCTGCTGTACGGTCACTATGACGTCCAGCCGCCCGATCCGCTCGCCGAGTGGACCACGCCGCCCTTCGTGCCGACCGTGCGTGACGGCAAGCTCTTCGCCCGCGGCTCGGCGGACGACAAGGGCCAGGTGTTTTGCCTCCTCCAGGCGATCGCGGCGACGGGCCGGCCGCCGGTGAACTTCCGGTTCTTGATCGAGGGCGAGGAGGAGCATGGCAGCCGCGTCTTGTTCGAGCTGTTGCGGCGCGAGCCGGAGCGTACTAGGGCCGACGTCGTCCTCATCGCCGACATGGCCTACGTCGCCCCGAAGTGGCCGGCGGTGTACACCACGCTGCGGGGCTTGTGCTACGGAGAGATCACGGTACGCACCGCCAAGTCGGATCTGCATTCGGGCGAGTTCGGCGGGGCCGCGCCCAACGCGCACGAAGAGCTGGTGCGGCTGCTGGCCAAGCTTAAGTCACCCGACGGCAGGATCAATATTCCGGGCCTTTATGCCGCCGTGCGACGTCCCACCAGCGCAGAGCTCGCGAGCTGGAAGCGCCTGCCCTTCAAGGAGAGCGAGTTCCTGAGGCACCGCGTGCAGGCGAAGGCCCTCACCGGGCTCAAGAAGTACTCGGTGCTCGAGCGCCTTTGGGCGCTCCCGACCTTCGAGATCCACGGCATCACGGGGGGCTTCACGGGCGATGGCGCCAAAACGGTGATCCCCGCGGAGGCGAAGGCGAAGGTGAGCCTGCGGCTCGTCCCCGATCAGAAGCTCCAGGTGGTGGAACGCCAGCTCACCGCCGCCGTGAAGCGGCTGGCGCCGAAGTACGTGCACGCGAGCGTCAAGTTCCTGCACGGCGCCGACCCTGCCACCGTGCAGCTCACCCACCCGGCATTCAAACTGCTCGATCAGGCGTTCCGGGAAGTCGTGGGGCGCGGGACGGTGCCCGCCCGGGCGGGCGGGTCGATCCCGGTCGTCCCCGCGCTCGGCAAGAGCGGCGCGCCGGTCATCCTCACCGGCATCGGCTTGCCCGATGACCGGCTGCACGCGCCGAACGAAAAGCTCGATCTGAAGCAGCTGTGGGACGGAATTCAGGTGTTCCAGCGTTTTTATCAGCTGCTGGGAGCGTCCCGGGCTAAGTAAGTCGCGCCGGGACAGACGGTTCCGCCCTGTGACGCGGTGCACGCCGGTCCGGTTCGGTCGTCTCCTATATTGACCGTGCCATGCACCGTACCCTCTACCTCCTCGGTTTCGGCTATCTCGCCGTTTGCGGCGTGGTGGTGCTCCGCCACCGAGCCACGCATTCACCTGCCACCACGCCCGAACACCCCGCCGCGCAGGGGCCCTACGGCACGGCGCAAGAGTGGTTCTCGGGCGTCAAACCATACTGCAACGCGGTGGAGGTCGAGCTGGCGTTACGAGATCGGCCCGCTCCGGCGACGGTCGGCGGCCAGGGCTACAGCGCCGCCTGCTACGCGCTCGGCGGCAAGATCGATCTGGCGCGCGCCACGCTCGACCGCCTACCAGCTGCCGAGCGGGGCCAGGCAGCCGCCATCGTCTTCGGCGTCGCCCATCCGGTGGCGGACGCGGGGGACGATCGGTCGGCGGGCCCCATCATGGAGCTGGTGATCGATTACATCCCGACCCACTACATGGCGCTGTACCACGCCGGCATGTCCGAATATGCGCTGGGTCAGACCCGGCTCGCGCAGACGCACCTGCAGTCCTTCCTCTCTCAGTACCACCAGAACGACGGTTGGACCGAGAACGCGCGCGCTGTGCTCGCGCGGCTCCGTTAGCGATTCGTGTGCCGGTGACCGAGCCCACCTACCTCGCCTCGGGGGTGGTCTTGCAGGATCGCTACGAGATCGTGCAAGAGATCGGCCGGGGCGGCTTCTCCGTCGTGTACCGCGCCCGCGACCGCCGTCTGGATGCGGACGTGGCGATCAAGCTGCTCGTGCCTCCGCCAGCAGCGGCGCGGCTGGCACGGGAGCGACTGCGCCGCGAAGTGCAGGCTGTACGGCAACTCAGTCATCCGAACATCGTCGCCGTGTACGACGTCGCCGACGACGGGCCGTGGAGCTTCGTCGTGATGGAGCTCGTAGCCGGCCCGGACCTGGCCGTGCGCGTGCGGCAGCGCGGGCCGCTCGCCCCCGACGCAGCGGCGCGTCTCGGGCGTGAGATCACCGCAGCGCTCGCAGCTGCCCACCGGCGCGGCGTGCTGCACCGCGACGTCAAGCCGCAGAACATCCTGCTGGGCCCCGATGGCCGGGCCCGTCTCACTGACTTCGGCTCGGCGCGGCTGGCGGGGCAGGAGACCGTGACCCAGACCGGTGCGCTCGTTGGCACGGTCGAATACGCCGCGCCGGAGCAGCTCGCCGGTGGCCGCGGCGACGCGCGAGCGGACGAATACGCGCTGGGTGTGACCCTGTATTACGCCCTCACCGGCGAGCTTCCCGCTCGGCTCCCTTCCCGCGGCGCTCCCGCCCCGGGCAGCGACGGCCACCGCCCCCGGCGGCGGCGCCCGGAAGTCCCCGCCTGGCTCGACGACGTGGTGGGGCGCGCCACGATGCCGGATCCCGCCGATCGCTTTCCCTCGGTCGCCCTGCTCGCGACGGCACTCGAGCGGGGCGGAGACGGGGTCGACGCGGCACCCGTGTCTCCGGAAAAGGAGCGCTGCGTGTTGTGCCGAGCGCCCGAGCCGTTCGGCATCGGCGTCTGTCCTCGCTGTGCCCACCGCGCCGGTGGCGGCGACGATGTGTTGGTATTCCTCGATCGGACCACTCCAGGACCGGCGCGCCGCGCGGTGCGGGAGACGCTCGAGGAACGGATCGGCGCCGGTGCGTCAGGGGCCGGACGTGATGCCGCCGTCGCGGGCGAACGACCCCTGCTGCGGGTCCCCGCTCAGGCGGGCGCTCGCGTGCTGGAGCTGCTCGAGGCGCAGGGCCTGCCCGCCCGGACGGAGTCCCGTACCGCTTCGTGGCGGTTGAACGTCCCGCCGCCGATCGCCGTCCTCGCAGGGATCGTCACAGCGGCAGGCGCCGCTGCGGCGTTCGCCGCGGCAACGCCGGTTCTGCTCGTTACCAGTCCCGCCGTGGCGGCGGGCCTGGTGATGCTGGGCGCGGCCCTGCGCCGGACGCCGGTCTGGAATCCCTTATCCGGCGGGCGCTCGCCTCTGCCGGCGGAAGCCGAGCGTGGTGCTGTCCGGGCACTCGCGGCGTTGCCGGCGGGTGGCGCCCGCGCCCTGTTGATTGACCTGCTGCGCCGCGCGAGCGCGGTCACGGCTGGGGGAGGGGACCGACTCGAGCAGCTGGTGATCGCGGCCTGCACTGTCGCGCTCGAGCTCGCGGCGCTCGAGCAGCAGCTCGGCGCGTTCGACGCGCGGCGCGACCGCTGGGCCGACGCGCCGCCCGGCTGGCTCGATGCGCTCGCTCGCTGCGAGCAGGGTCGCGATCTCCTGACCCAGCGGCTGCTGGAGGCGAGCGCCGCCTTGAGCGGTTGGCAGGCGCGGGCGGCGCACGAGGAAGGGACGGAGACGCTCGGTCAGCTCGCCCGGGATCTGGACGAGGAAGGCCGCCGCCAACAGGCGGCGGCGCGCGAAGTGGCGGAGCTGCTCGCCTAGCCCTGCTTCTTGCCAAGATCCCGCTTCTGTACGGGGTGGAGGAAGTCTGCTGCAAGAATCCGCCCGAGCGTGGCGCTGTCGTGCTCGGATGCGAGCCACTGACGCTCGATCGCTTCCAGGCCGTCGCGGTCGCGCTGTGCGGCGCGTCGCGCGGATCCCGAGAATGGAACTAGCCCCCCAACGGACGCCGCCGCATCGGCTTCGAGGGTAGGTCAAATGTGAACGATGAGTCTTGAACTACGGGACCATTGTGAGCGCTGCAACCGTGAGCTGCGGCCGGATGGCGACGCCTTTATCTGCTCTTACGAGTGCACGTTCTGCCCCTCGTGCACTGAATCGATGGGACAGGTTTGTCCGAACTGCGGGGGCGAACTGGTTCGTCGTCCCCGACGGCTCCCAAGAAGCGGCGCCGCCTAACCGGCGCTTGAAGCTGGCGGCGCCCCGCACATGTCACGCGCTGAGAGGCTACGTACGACCAGATCGACAAGGGGAGGAGGAGATGAGAAAGGTCATCGCAGCCGAGCTGCTCGCCTAGCCCCGCTTCTTGCTGAGATTCCGCAGCCGGTTGATCTCGTGCTGGGTCAGCGCGCGGCCCCCGTAGCGCTCTTCCCGCCACGGATCCCCGCGCATATGGTAGCCGTTCTGCTCCCAGAAGCCCGGCATATCCTGGTCGAGCAGCTCGAAGCCGCGCACCCACTTCGCGCTTTTCCATAAGTAGAGATGCGGCACCAGCAGCCGTGCCGGCCAGCCGTGCTCCGGCGTGAGCCACTCGCCGCCCCACCTGAGGGCGATGAGGTTCTCAGGGCGGGCCAGGTCTGTCAGCGGTAGGTTGGTCGTGAACCCCTGCTCGGCGAGAACGAGGCAGTGGCTCGCCTCGGGGCCCACGCCGGCGCGCTCGAGCAGCAGCTGCACCGGGACGCCTTCGAAAGTGTTGTCGAGCCTGCTCCAGCGCGTGACGCAGTGGATGTCGCAGCGCACGGTCTTGCGGGGCAGCGCGAGCAGCTCGTCATAGGTCAGGGTGAACGGCCGAGCCACGCGTCCCGACACGGCGAACGTCCAGGTCTTCAGTTCCACCCGGGGGACGTCCCCGTAGTGCAGGACGGGCCATTTCGTCGTCACGACCTGGCCTGGGGGAAGGCGGTCGTTCAGGGCTGGCACGGTTCCGGTCAGACGCTTCTGCCCGACGCCGTCGCGAGACGTAGTTGCTCGCCGCCGTCCGTCGTCGCCGTGACGTCGAAGGTCTTTGCGAATCCCCGAATCACCGCCGCGACCGTGTCGTCCCAGAGCTGCTTCTCCCCTCTCCCTTCTCCCTTCTCCCGTTCCACGGACGTCATGACGACCCCCGGAATCCCGCACGGCACGATACGCTCGAAGTGCGACAGGTCGGTCGTCACATTCAGCGCGAATCCGTGCCAGGTGACCCACTGCTTCACGTGGACGCCGATGCTCGCGATCTTGCGGCTCCCCCCTGGCGTCCAGACGCCGGTGTAGCCCGGGTTCCGCTCGGCTCGGATGCCGAGCTCGGCGAGGGCGGCGATCAACGCTTGCTCGAGCGTGCGGAGATACCAGTGCAGGTCCTGGCGGTAACCGGTCAAGTCCAGAATGGGATAGCCGACGAGCTGCCCGGGGCCATGGAAGGTGACATCGCCGCCGCGCTCCACCGCGACGACGGGCACGCCGTGCGGCTCGAGCAGGTGGCCCGCACGCGCGGTGCGGCCCAGCGTCACGACGGCAGGGTGTTCGAGCAGCAGCAACACGTCGTGCGGCAGCCGCCCCGCGATGCGCGCCTCGGCGAGCGACCGCTGCCACTCGAGCGCCTCGGCGTACGGCACCAAGCCGGCCTCGATCACGTCAACGCTGCGTCCAGTCACTCCGCGTCCCTCAACGCATCGTCTCGGCTTCCTCGTACCGCCCACGCGCTCGCCGCGCCACCGAGCACGAAGCTTGCGACTCCCCACACGGCGAGACCGCCGACGCCGAACAGATGGTCGATCGGCCAGGCGATGAAGCCGAGCAGTAGCGCCCCGACGGTCGATAGCGCACCGATCACTCCGCGTTGCCACACGTTGTCCAGCCAGCGACTGCGGCGCCAGCCGAACGTCGCGCCGACCGCCAGGCCCGCGAGCGTGCCCGCGAGGACCGGGTCTGCCGCGCTCTCCTGGTAATTCGATGCGCTCACGTGGTGCTCCAGGGTTCGCACGATGACGAGCGCGGCCACGATGGTACCTCCTCCGAGCCCGGCGCCGCACGCCAGTGCGCCGAGGCCGATCGCGAGCGGGTCTTTCACAGGTCCACCACCCGGCCCAGCGAATCGAGCGCGGCTTGGGCGACGGCCTCGGACATCGTCGGGTGCGCGTGAATCGCCAGCTCGACCTCTTCCACGGTGTATTCGTTCTCCCGCGCCACGGCCAGCTCATGGATGATCTCGGACGCGTGCCCGCCCACGATGTGGGCGCCCAGGATCTCGCCGTACTTCTTGTCGCGCAGGATCTTCACGAAGCCCTCGGTCTCGCCCGTTCCACGCGCCCGGCCGTTCGCCGAGAACGGGAACCGGCCGGCCACGTACTCGAGCTTCCGCTCCTTGCACTGGTCCTCGGTGAGCCCGATACTGGCCACCTCGGGGTGGCAGTACGTCACGCTGGGCACGTTATCGTACCTGATCGCGTGGGGCTTCTTGCCCGCGACGAGCTCGGTGACATTCACGCCCTCCCGCATTCCCTTGTGCGCGAGCATCGGCGGCCCGGCCACGTCGCCGATGGCGTAATAGCCCGGCGCGGTCGTCTGCAGGCCTGGATCGACTTTGATGAAGCCCCGCTCGGACACCTGGACGCCGCATTCGGCCAGGCCGATGTTCTCCGTATTCACGGCGCGACCCGCCGCCATCAGCACCGCTGCGACCTCGATCTTCCGCGTCGCGCCGTTCGCCTCGACCTCGAGGGTCACCTTGTCCTTAGCGGGCGTCCCCTTCTTCACCTTGGCGCCGGCGATCACCTCGATGCCGCGCTTCTTGTAGCTCTTCGCCAGCGCCTCCGATGCCTCGGCGTCCTCGAGCGGCAAGATCCGCGGCAGCGCTTCGATCAGCGTCACCGTGGTGCCGAAGGCGCTGAAAATGTCGGCGAACTCCATGCCCACGGCGCCGGCGCCGATGATCGCCAGAGTGGCCGGCGCCTTCTCGAGAAACAGCGCTTCGTCCGAGGAGATGACGGTTGTCTTGTTGATCTCTAATCCGATCTGCGGCAGGCCCTTCACGCGCGATCCCGTCGCGATGATTACCGCCTTTCGCGCTTCGTAACTGTCGCTCCCGACCTTCACCTTACGTCCGGGCTGGAGCACACCGCTGCCCTTCACGACCGTGATCTTGTTCTTTTTCATCAGAAACTCGACGCCCTTCGAGTTCTGGTCGCTCACGCGGCGCGAGCGCTGCATGGCGACGCCGTAATCGGTCTTGACAAGCCCCGCGTCGACCCCGAACTCCTTCGCCTCCCGCAGCAGCTTCGCGATGTACGCCGAGTAGAGCAGCGCCTTGGTGGGGATGCAGCCAATGTTGACGCACACCCCGCCAAGCTTGTCCTTCTCGACCACTGCAGTGCTCAAGCCGAGCTGGGCGGCCCGGATGGCGGCGACGTAGCCGGCCGGCCCCCCACCCACGATTATGACGTCAAATTGGTTTGCCAATGGCCGCCCCTCCCCGAATGCGGAGTGTGGAATGCGGAATGCGGAGTGAATGGGCTGGCGTCCAGGCGTGGACTCGGGGTTCGACCCTCGCCCTGACATTCCGCATTCCGCACTCCGCATTCCGCATTTTCACAACAGCATCGCCAACGGGTTTTCCAGCATCTCCTTCAGGGTTCTCAGAAACGCCGCCCCTGTTGCCCCGTCGATCACCCGGTGGTCGCAGCTCATCGTGATCCGCATGCGTCGGCGCGGCACCACCTGGCCATCCCACACGACCGGCTTCGGCGCGATCGAGCCGACCGCTATGATGCCCGCTTCCGGTGGATTGATCACCGCCGTGAACTGGTCGATGTCGAACATCCCGAGGTTCGAAACGGAGAACGTCGCTCCGGTATATTCGCTCGGCTGGAGCCGGCGGCTGCGCGCCTTGTCGGCGAGCTGCTTCGCTTCCTGCCCGATCTCGAGTAGCGGCTTCAGGTCCGCGTTGCGGATCACGGGCGTGATCAGCCCGTCCTCCACCGCCACCGCCATGCCGAGGTGCACTTCGTTCCAGTAGCGGATGTGGTCCTCCTGGAACCAGGCGTTGCACGCGCGGTGCTTCGTGAGGGCGAGCGCCGTCGCCTTGACGATGATGTCGTTGAAGGAAACCTTGCCCCGGTCGCCGAGCTGCCGGTTGAGCGCGTCCCGCGCCTCGGCGGCCCGCTCCATGTCGACCTCGGTCGTGAGGAAGAAGTGCGGGATGGGGCCGAGTGACGTCGCGAGCCGCTTCGCGATCGTCTTGCGAATCTGGGTGAGGGGAACGTCTTCGTACGCCCCACCCGACCTCGCCGCCACCGGGGAGACGGGAGAAGGGAGAGGTTCGCTCCGCTGCACTGCGGCCGACGCCGCGACGGAGCGTACCTCTCCCTTCTCCCCTCTCCCTGCAGTTTCCAGGTCTCGTCTGACCACCCTGCCGCCCGGACCCGATCCGGTGACGAGCTTTAGATCGACCCCGGCTTCTTTGGCCATGCGCTTTGCCAAGGGCGAAGCCTTCACGTGGGTGGCGTCCGCGCCAGAGACAACTTGAGCGGGGGAGACAGCCACGGGCGCGGAGGTGGTAGCGAGGCCGACGTTTCCCGTTTCCCGTTTCCCGCTTCCCGAAGTCACGGCGGCCGGCGTGGTGACCGGCGAGCTTACATCCTCCCCCGGCGTTGCGATCACCGCGACCACGCTCCCGACCGGCACCGTCTGCCCATCGGTTACCGCGACCTGCCGCAGCACGCCGTCGGCGCGGGCGATCAGATCCATCACGGCCTTGTCCGTCTCGACCTCGGCCAGCGTCTCGCCGACCTTCACGGCGTCGCCTTCCTGCTTGTGCCACTTCACCAGGCGCCCCTCTTCCATCGTCGGGGAGAGCGCTTCCATGAAGACCTTGGCGGCCATGGTCAGTCGAGGTAGAGGACGCGCCGTGCGGCGGCGACGACCTTGTCGGGGCTTGGCTTGGCGAGCCGCTCGAGCTGCCTGTTGTAGGGCATCGGCACGTCGGCCTGCGTCACGCGCAGCACCGGTGCATCGAGATGGTCGAAGGCCTCGCGTTGGATCACGTCCACGACCTGCGCGCCGATGCCGCAGTGCGGCCACCCTTCCTCGACCACGACGGCGCGGTTCGTCTTCGCGACTGACGCGGTGATGGCGGCCTCGTCGAGCGGCCGCAGCGAGCGCAAGTCGACCACCTCCGCCGACACCCCCTCCTGCTCGGCGAGCTGCTCCGCGGCTTTGAGGGCGACCGCGACGGTCTTCGAGTGGCAGATGAGCGTGACGTCCCGCCCCGCCCGCTTCACGTCGGCCCTGCCGATCGGCACGACGTACTCGCCCTCGGGCACCTCCCCCTTGGTGTTGTAGAGCATCTCGCCCTCGAGCACGATGACGGGGTTGTTGTCGCGGATCGCGGACTTGAGCAGGCCCTTGGCGTCCGCGGGCGTCGCCGGCGCCACCACCTTGAGGCCGGGGATGTGACTCAGCCAGCTTTCCCACGCCTGTGAGTGCTGCGCGCCGAGCTGGAGGGCCGCGCCGTTCGGTCCCCGGAACACGATCGGGATGCGGAACTGGCCGCCCGACTCGTACAGCAGCTTCGCCGCCGAGTTGACGATCTGGTCGAGGGCGAGAACCGCGAAGTTCCACGTCATGAACTCGATCACGGGGCGGAGTCCCGCCATCGCCGCCCCCACCCCGATGCCGGCGAACCCGAGCTCGGCGATGGGCGTGTCCACCACGCGTGTCGGCCCGAACTCCTCGAGCAGCCCGCGGCTCACCTTGTAGGCGCCCTGGTACACGCCGACTTCCTCCCCCATGAGGAACACGTTGGCGTCGCGCTGCATCTCCTCCCGCAGCGCCTGGTTCAGCGCGTCGCGATAGGTCAGGGTCGGCATCGCTCAGTCCGCGACCACGTGGGTGGTGAGCTCGCCGGGATCCGGATCGGGGCTTGCGTCGGCGAACTTCACCGCCTCCTCCACCTCCGCGCGCACCTCCGCGTCGAGCGCGTCGAGCCCCGCCTGATCCAGCGCACCGTCTTCCTTGAGCTTGAGCGCCAGCTGGGAGATGGGATCCCGCTTCTTCTGTTCCTCGACCTCGTCCTTGGTGCGATATACGCCGTGCAGCGGGTCGGACATCGAGTGCCCCATGAAGCGGTACGTGCGCACCTCCAGCAGCGTCGGGTGACCACCCTTGCGCGCGCGCTCGACGGCGCGTTGGGTGGCGGCGTACACGGCGAGCGCATCCATGCCGTTCACGAACTCCGCCGCCATGTCGTAGCTGCAGGCGTGCTCCGCGACGTCCGTCACCGCGGCGACGCGCTCGAACGCGGTCCCCATGCCGTAGCGGTTGTTCTCGCAGCAAAAGATCACGGGCAGGTGGTAGACGGAGGCCATGTTGAGCGTCTCGTGGAAGGCGCCGATGTTGACGGCCGCCTCTCCGAAGTAACAGATGCAGACCTGGTTGCCACCCTTGTACTTGATTGCGAAGCCGATCCCCGCTCCGAGCGGGATATGCCCGCCGACGATGCCGTGCCCACCCATGAAACGCTTCTCGGCGTCGAACAGGTGCATCGAGCCGCCCTTGCCCTTCGAGCAGCCAGTCGCTTTTCCGAACAGCTCGGCCATCACCGCGCCCGCCGAGATGCCGCGGACCAACGCCTGGCCGTGCTCACGGTAGGAGCTGATTACGTAATCGTCGTCGCGCAACGCCGCGAGCGAGCCGACCGCCACCGCCTCCTGGCCGATATAGAGGTGACAGAACCCCCCGATCTTGCCCAGTGCGTAAGCCTCCGCCGCCTTCTCCTCGAAGTGACGGATCAACAGCATCTGTCGCAGCATTCGCCGCTCGAGCTCGGCTTGGGACTGGTCCTTCGGGGCGTGGGCGGTGGCGGTGGTCATGGGGCGGTTGGGGCTAAGAGGCGGCGCTCGCGCGCTCGACCTGCTCCCACGCATGATAGCTCGAGCGCACCAGCGGCCCGGCTTCCACGTGGCGATATCCCAGCTGCATGCCGAGGCGCCGCAGCTCGGCGAACTCGGGCGGCGTGTAATAGCGGGCGATCGGGAGGTGCTGGCTCGAGGGGCGCAGATACTGGCCGAGCGTGAGGATGTCGACGCCCTGGGCGCGCAGGTCGCGCATCGCGCCGAGCAGCTCGTCCCATTCCTCGCCCAGCCCGCAGATGATGCCCGACTTGGTCAGCATGTCGGGATCCAGGTGCTTCACCCGACCCAGCAGCTCGAGGGCGCGCGGATACCGGCCGCCCGGCCGCGCCAGCCGATACAGTCGCTCGATGGTCTCGAGGTTGTGGTTCAGAATGTCGGGCTGCGCGTCGACCACGATCCGGAGCGCCCGCTCGTTGCCCTTGAAGTCGGGGATGAGCACCTCGACCGACGTGTCCGGCGTCCGCTGGCGGATCGCGGCGATGCACGCCGCAAAGACCTCGGCGCCGCCGTGCGGCAGGTCGTCCCGGTCCACGCTCGTGATGACCACATGCTTCAGCTCCATCTGCCGCACCGCCTCGGCGAGACGGGCCGGCTCGCCCGCGTCGAGGGGAGCGGGGGTGCCGTGCGGGACCGCGCAGTACGCGCAGTTCCGGGTGCACACATCGCCCAGGATCATGAAGGTGGCGGCCTTGTGCTCCCAACATTCGCCGACGTTGGGGCAATGCGCCTCCTCGCACACGGTGTGGAGCTCGAGCTCACGCATGAGGTGCTTCACAGCGAGATAGTTCGGGCCCCCCGGGGCGGGGACCTTCAGCCAGGCGGGTTTACGAGCCGTGATCTGGGTGAGCGCGGTGGCCATGAGGCTTGGGGAAGATAGTGAAGCGCGGAAGGCGACAAAAGGTCAAATTTCAACTAGATGGTTGATCGCCCGCCGGCTTGCGATTCTTCAACCGACGCAGCTCCTCTTCCAGCTCCGCCGTCGTGGAGAGCAGGCCGTCCGCGATCTCGGCGATCTCCTCGGCATCCTTCCACTGCCGCTCCAACGCTTCGACCTCCGCCTGCTCGTCCACGGCCATCTCAAGGGCGAGCCGCCGCTCCGGGGCGATGCTGCGGAGCGTCAGCTCCCGCCGGGCGACATCGCGGATGAGCCGATCCGGCCCGCCGGCGCCCTCGACCAGCCGTGCCGCGTCCTCGGCGCGCTCCCGGCCGCGGCGGGCCAGCGCCAGATACGTCAGTCCTTGCCGCAACGCCGCCTGCGCGTCCGCCCCCAGCAGCAGCGCGCCCTCCGAGCGACAGGTGGGGCAGCTCAGGACCAGCCCCAGGCCCGCCGTGCTGTCGGGGACAATGCGGGCGTGCGCCATGTGCTTGGCGCGGAGACGCATCAGGCTGCCACAGCGCTCGCACAACGGTGGCTCGACCAGGCCCACTGTCCGGCGACCGATGATCCCCGTGTACATCGCCCGCGCGATGTTCGGCATGTTCCACACGAACACGCCGACGGATCCACCTGCCGCGACGTTCACCGCCACCGCGAGCCCCACCGTCGCCACCGTGAGCGGAATCACGAACTTGAGCTGCTCGCGCTGGCGCGCCTTGAGCCGTTCACCGTAGCGCCACGTTGCGAACTCGAGCCGCGGCGGCCGGCCCACCCGGACCAGGTCGTACGCCCGCCAGCGGATCAG
>DASPXE010000109.1:0-14339 GCA_035637455.1 Gemmatimonadales bacterium | reverse complement strand
ACGCCACCCTGATGCTCCTGCAGGATCGCCACAATCTGCTCATCCGTGTACTTCCGCCCTGCGGTCATCGGGTCCCCCAGGCCTCCCGGCCGGTCCGGACCCTCCGATTCTACCCTGGCTCACTCTCGGGGGAAACGTCAGCGCGGGCCGTCAAGCCGTGTGTAGGCGAGGGCCGTGTCGATGGCGCTTGGCGTGCCGGCGTTGGCCAACCCGTAACCTTGCACGGCCCGGAAGCGCGTCGTAATCGCGGGTTGCCCCGTGCCGTTGGCGATGCTCGTGCGAGCGAGCTTCTTCCCTCCATCGTAAGTGAAGGTCGTCACGGTGCCGCGGCGGTCGGTGCGGGACGCGATGCGGTTCGTGTCGGCACCGGTGCCGTAGGTGAAGCTCACCGTCGTGTTGTCGGGGTCGTGGATCGCCGTCACGCGGCCGTTGACGACGGTAAGGGTCGTTACGCGTGAGGTCCCGCCGACGGGAGGCGAGGTGACGCTCTGGAGCTTCGTCGTGCAGTCGGTCGGGCTCGCGTAGGTAAACTGGTACATGCGACTGGCGCTCGCCGGCGCCAAGGTGATGCTTTGCAGTCGGCCGCATGAGTTGGTTTCGTAGGCGAATGAGGTCTGCTGTCCGAGCCGATTCACGGTGGCGACGTGCCGCCCCAGGCCGTCGAACTTCACGGTGTCGCCGTGCGGCAGCACCCGCAGGTAGTACGTGCCGTCGAACTTGAGCGTATCCGGGTGATCCAACGTCAGCGCGGCCCAGATGTTCGTGCCGGCGGACGTATACTGCCGCAATGCGCCGTCGCCCGCGCTCCACGTCATGGTGGCGACGTCCAGGTGCTCAAGCCCCGCGAGCCACCAGCCGGCGCCAAACGGGCTCGCCGAGCGATTGACCACGGCAAACTTGCTCGTCGTCGTGACGGCTGTGGTGGGAGTGGAGCCGTAATAATTGACCACTTGGAGCGTGTAGCTGAAGACCGTGTCCTTGAGTGGCGCGGCCCGAACCAGCGCGGTGTCCGCGACCACGATCCGGCTCGCCCGGCCGGGTATCCAGTCCGCCCCGTCCCAGCGGGCGCGCGCGTGCACGATACTGTTGACGAGCAGCGTGGCGACCACGCTGTCCGGCGTCGCCGCCGCCGCGTTGAGGGACACATTGGCCGCGATAAGGGGATACGGGTGGGCGTGCTGACTGTTGTACATCAAGGTGGGGGTACGTGCTTTGTTCATCGTGCGCGTCGTGGGCAAGGCGTGCACGATCCGCAGATCGCCACACTCGTAGGCGGCCCCCCGGCCGGCCGCGACCGTTACGCAGATCTTGGGCTCCACCCGCGTGCCCGGCGTTGTGTTGGTGACGTCGACGAGGTCGGGGGCCATCATGCTTCCCACCGTCACGTTCACCCAGCCGGAGTCTTGGCCCGGGCCGCTGGAGGCCTGGAGGCGGACGCGTCCCGTGGCCCCGAGCGTCGCCGAACTGGTGTAGGTCACGTTCACGGTGGCGGCGCTGCCGGCCGGGATGCTCTGGCTCGCCGGCTGCGAGCAGCTGCTCACCCCCGTCCCGGTGCACAGGACGGCGAACGTGTAGGTCACGGCCGCGCTGGTGACGTTCTGGACCACAAAGGGCTGGGTCTTGCTCGCCGAGGCGAGCGCCCCGACGCCCTTTGCGTCGGGCGTCACGGCTACGGTGTACGGCACGACTTGGACGCCCGCGAGCCCGCTCGCGCTCACCCCACTGACCGAGGCGGTCAGCTGTACCCAACCCCAGCCAGGTGCGCTGGTCGAGTACGTCACGGTCACGGTCGCGGCTGCGCCGGCAGCCAGATTTGCCAGGGTCGGCGGGGTGACCGTCGTGCACGACACATTGGTCGAACTCTGGCACCCCAGGTCCAGAGTCTCGCTCGTATTACTCGTATTCGTGACTGTAAACTGCGTGGTGAAGCCGGACGTGTATTGCGCCTGTGGAGGCGCCGTGTCGCTCACGGCGGCGACTGCCAAGCTGTACTGCACCACGCTCACATTGTAGAAACCTTGGTCTTGGCTCGTGCTTCCCTGAGCCAGCAGCACAAGGGTTCCCGAGCCTACCGATCCCGAAGAGAACGTCACTGTGTCTGTTGTCGAGTATATAAACGTGACGTAGCTCTGGGAGACGGTGCACGACGTGACCTGGCCGGAGCAGGACGGGATGAGCGTCACGGTCGTCGACTGAGTCGTGTTTGAGGATATCGTGAACGTCGCCTTCAGCCCGTTCTGGTTCTTTTCCACCTTGAGGGGGGCGCCGTCCGGCGTGACCGATATCTGAACCTGAGCGGTCAGAGGCGCAGGCCAGAACGACGCAATCAGGAGCGCAACCGCTCCTGCTCGACACGACCGACGGGACGCAAACATGGGTAGGCTCCGGCAAGGGGTCGCCCCCGCTGAAAGCACGCGGCGTGCCGAGTCGGCTGGCTTGTCGTCCGTTGTGAGTCAAGGAGTTACAACGCTGGCCCAGGAAGAAAAGTTCACTCGTTCACCCGAGTTCAGTGAACTATGGTGTACTGGTGAACTTTCGCTCGGCCCTAAGGGAGAGGCCGAGCTCCTTCAAGCGCTTGAAGAATGTGGTGCGACCGAATCCGAGCTCCGCCGCCGCGCGCTCCGCGTCCCACTCGTTGCGCGATAGCGCCGCGAGCGCGTCGTCACGAGACACGGCATAGCGTCCCAGCAATCTCGACTCATGGCGCGGAGTCCCTTGAAAGAGCTGCCCAAGCTTGATCGCTTCCGCCACTGCAGAACGCGACAAAGTCCCGTTACCCACAAGCTCCCCGGCGCGCTCAAGGGCCATCCGCAGTTCGCGCACGTTGCCGGGCCACCCATAGCTCAGAAGCTCCTCCCGAACTCCTGGCTCGAGGGTCCGGCCTTGAGCTGCGGCAAAGTGCTCGGCCAGCGGCATCACATCTTCGGGACGCGCAGCCAGGGGCAGCAGCTCGATCAGCACGCCGGCCAGCCGTTGGAAGAGGTCCTGGCGAAATCGCCCCTCCGCCAGGGCTCGTGCCATGGTGTCCTGTGCCGCGCTGACCACACGCAGGTCCACCCGTCGCTTCGCGCCGACGCCCAAGCGCTCCACATACCCCGTCTCCAACACCCGAAGCAGCTTGCCCTGTGCGGGTAGCTCGAGGCCCGCGAGCTCGTCCAAGAACAGCGTCCCTCCGTCTGACCGCTCTACGTATCCGACGGTGGACTCTACGGCACCGGTGAACGCCCCGCGCCGATGACCGAACAGCAGACTTTCGACCATGTCACGCGGCAGGGCGCAGCAATTGATGTCAACCAACGGACCAGGACGGCCGCTGCGCTGGTGGACGTATTGGGCAAGGAGCTCCTTCCCCGTGCCCGTGGCCCCCACGACCAGAACGGGGAGCCGGGTTCGTGCGTATCGCTCCATTCGCTCCGCTGGCAACGCCGCGGCGCGACGACCGCCGTGGCGCTCCCGGTGCCTCACCCCGACCGTTACACGATCCTGGTCTACCCGGTGGGCGGCCCCGACAGCGATCGCGCCACGTTCCGTGTGGCGGGCGGCTCGGGCCGTGCGGCGCTCCTCGTCGCCGAAGACTCCAACACGCTCTTGCCGCCGATCCCGCTCGGTGCGGTATCGGTCCGGGACAGCGTGCGGCTCGAGGCACGGGTACGGCACCTCCCTGCGGCCATCGAAGCGCTGCCCCTCCGCGTGTGGGCGAGCGAATGGCACGTCGTGGGCCCGTTCCCGAGTCCGCGGGTGCTAGGGAAGGAAACCAGTCCGGCGCTCGACAGCGTGCTCGCGCCGGAACGGAACCCCGACCTTGCGGCGAGCTACGCCGGCGTGAGCGGCCAGCCGATTCGCTGGCGTCGAGTGACGGTGGGCCTGGACGGCCGCGTGCGGCTCACCCGGATCTTCAAGCTGGCGGACTGGGTGCTCGCCTACGGCACGGCGTTCCTCTACTCGCCCACGGCGGGGCCGGCGACGCTCCTCCTGGGCGCGGATGACGGGCACGTCCTGTGGGTGAACGGGGAGCGCGTCTCCGGGCGGCAGGGGCGACACACCGCGGAGCCCGATGACGTCGCGGTTCCGGTGCGGCTGCGTGCTGGTTGGAACCGCGTGCTCGTGAAGGTTGCGAACCAGACGGCGGGTGGGCGTTCCAGCTGCGGGCCGCCGATCCCGATGGCGTGTTGCGCTGGGGCGCGGGCCCCGGAGGGGGGAGGCACGATGAACGAGAATAAGACGACGCCGTCGCCGTGGGGTGGGTGGCTGCTCCACGCCGTGATCGGGACCGGCGTTACGGCCGTGCTGGCGTGGCTCGCGGCGCCTCCGGTGGCCGTGCTCGCGATGGGGATCGCGCACGAGATCGGCGACGGCGACTTTCTCCAGGCGAACGGCGGCCCGTGGAACGGCGTGCTCGATGTGGTGGCGTTTCTACCGGCGGCGATCGTGTTCCTGGCGATCCATTTGTAGCGGAGCGGATGACCCGGGCGGGGATCGAACCCGCGGCCTACGGAGTAAGAGTCAGAAGTCTCGGAGCCGCTCTACGGGGGATAATCTGTGGGACTGGCCGCGTGAGCGCGACGACGCGCAGCCACGGGGAGCGGTGCTGGTGCACCGTGGCGCAAGCACTGCGGGTCTCGACGGACAGTTGCTGGGTGTGACGCCCCTGAAAGAGGGCACGTCGCCGAAGACAGCCCGGCTCCTTATCGGTTGAAGAGAGTCGAGGCGCTTGCCGCCACCGATTGGCGCGCTGCCCTCAAGGTCGACGCCCTCCTCGAGATGCGACGGCGCGCCGGAAGGTAGCGGGGCCCTTGAGCGCCCACCGGGCGCGAATGGGCAAACACTTGGGCAGATTCGGGGCCGCGCCCCCGCGCGTGCACCGATATCTGCCCACTTGCTTGCACACCCAGAAAGACTCAGAAACTGGTGCAGATAGCGATATCTGCGTCCGAGGTGTTGACAACGCGGCGCTAGCGGGGGCCGCCTGTGTCCCGACGGACGCCCATGGCAAAGACGCTGTCGACGTGGGCGATCGCTATTGCCCCTCCGATGGAGTCCAGAGTGCAACTGAGTTTCCAAGCGCCTTCGATTGGCCATACCATCCAGGCAACCGCACGAACGGGTCGAGCCGAGTCCGGCTCAAACCTTGGCGGGGTAAACCTGGCCAGGAAACCCGAGTCCCGAAGTGCCGGAGAATCGGCGCGGAGGTCTGACAGCTGCTGTATGAACGATCCTGACCGCGGAAGAGTACGGAGGCGACTGCTGACCCGAACCGCTTCCTCGCACAGGGCTAGGAGTTGATGTCCATCGAGGGCTTTTGGCACCCGAGCAATCTTGTTCCAGTCGGGCAGATTGTGGATGGCCGTTGCCCTGCCGTCCCTCCACGCAACGACGGAAAGAAAGGTCGCGTCATGACTGGCAGCCGGACGGAATGAGCCCCAATAATAGACGAGGCTCTTCAGCACCCGCGAAGAGTCCTCGACAAACTTTGTGCCAGCCAGTATCTCGTCAGAACCCACGGACTCGGCCTGATCCCGAAGGTCGTGAATGATGGCTGCCCGAGCCTCAGGCGGTATGTGACTCGCGTCTGTCTGTGCGAGTCGCCCCGCTGGGCAAGCCGCAACAACAAGCGTGCAAGCTGAAGCCCACGCTACGATTGCTGGAGTACCGGTTTTCATGAATCCCTCTTCCTTATCGGCACGCCCTCTGGCGGACCACCTCGTCGAAGTACATTGAGGATTGACTCCTCATCCGCAATAGCGCGTTGTCATACGCGTCAGCCTGAAGCCCTTCTGGAAGTGTCCCGTAGAGGTCGAGACCGTAGTTCATCGCAGGCACCTCCGTTGAGCACTCCGAGCCTGGATTCATCCCGTGGAAGGACTCGTGACCGATCGCTTCAACCATCCTCCCATGCGATGCATCGTGGATGACCATCTGATCGCCCCGCAAGCACGCTCGAAACTCTGTACCACAGCGCTTTTCCACGTCCGTCGCTGACACAACATTGATGCGCACCGAAGGATTCGCCACCAGGTACCCCAGCACCGCAGCGCCCTGTTTACCTCCGAACCGTGAAATCAGTCGGATGGCATTCCCAAGCTTATCCTTGGGGCAGTCATCCACATTCAAGTCTCGCTTCTTCCCAGTGTATGGGCACAACCCGAATGGATCACTGAAGTTCACTGGATCGCCCGCGGCGAAACCATAGAGGTTGAGCCCGCCGGCGAGGCCGAGGGGATCTTCCTGCGTAAGACTCCTGATAGGACGTATGTCGTACGCCCCGAGCGATGCAGGTGGCGGCCGCTTGCTCTGTTAGCTGCTGAGGTATCTCGACGGATGGTCGTAAAACGTAGTGTTGACCCGGAACGCGTGTTTTCCAGGAGAGTGGGCGGTGTAGAGCAGGGTCGTCGCGAGCTGCACGTGACCCAGGTGCCCCTAGGGGTAGTGGACGTCGCCGCCATTCTCGGGCATGAGCGACACCGCTGCGAGCTCGAGTGCGACTCGCATTCAAAGGGGTTTTCGTTCCCGACTGTGGAGGCATTTGACGAGGTCCAGTGCGAAGTTTGGCGCCGAGCTATTGCGCCAAACTTGGGTGGGAAGCGTGAGACGAACGTTCAGGTAATGTCCGGCGAGCACTAAGAGATGGGCGAAGGACACGAAGGTACCTTCGGGTCTCTCAAAGACGAAGACGATGACTCGGACGGGGATCGAACCAGCGTCGGTCTCGACACCACGCACAGTATCGACGATCACCTGATATGGCTCCTGCCTGTCCGCTTGCGCATGCTGGAGAGAAAGCAAGAACGCACGAGCTTCGCGCTCAAGACTCGTGCTAGCACTCTCGGAGCGTCGAGTCGCGGGAACGGAGTACAGAAAGACCTCGACGCGCGTGCCAGCCGTATCGGCGTAACTGAACCCGCTGCCAGTGACGCTGTCAGACTTGGTGCTGTCGACTAAGCGGAACGCGCCAACCACCAGCGGCAGCCGCGGTTCCGGTTGCGGCGCCTGGCAAGCCACCTGGGAAAACCCTGGTGTCACACTTAGCGCCAACCCCGTGAGTACTCCCCATACGTGAGTCACGTTCACGTACCTCTCGGCGACTTGATTCCGTTCTGAATACGCGACACTCCAAACCCGGCGCAACGACAGGTGACGAATAGCAGCTTTGAATCACCCAGTGGCCTTCTCCTTCATACATAGGTGGTATCTTTTCGATGGTCTCCGCTCTGTTATCCTTTGCGGCCCTCGGCGAGCAGCGCCACGCCCGATCCCATCGCGTGAATTTCAACCAACGGTTAGGGTATCGGCTTTGTCGCGTAGCCAAGGTATATCCACGCCACGATCGCGAGAATCGCAGTCGCCACCAAGGCAACGGCCAGTCGCTTCCGCTGGGTCGGAGTCACGGCTCTTTACGTCTGCAAGCTGGCCAGACAATCCTCATGGTACGCCGCTCGCGCAGATGTGGAGGAGTCTCGGATTCGTCACGCCGTACGAGTACGCACAACCGTAACTGTAGGCGTCATGCTCCAATCCCGACCTAACCAAGCCGTATCCAAATCGGTCGTCAAGACCCATCCAGCGCCACTGGACTTGGCCGGTGAGGCCGCTGAACTGTTCGATGTGCTGGCTTTCGTGCGCCAGCTGCCACGCAAAGCTGCTGGGGCTTACCTCGAACTGGTCGGGCTGTACCGTGATGTTGCCGGGCCGTGTCTCTGCGCCACTGGCAGGATCAACCATCTGGCCAGCATGGATCCTTCCTTCCCGTAACAGCTTCAGTACACGATCACGGGCCTCCTTTTGCATTCGGTTGTTCGCGGCATACTCCACCCTGCGCCACTGCTCCACAGTGAGGCCGCCGGGGCATCTTCCATCCTTGTCCCGCATTTTCTCCGGACACAACCCAAAGGGATCGCTGAAGTTCACTGGATCGCCCGCGGCGAAACCATAGAGGTTGAGCCCGCCGGCGAGGCCGAGGGGATCTTCCTGCGTGAACCGCCCAGTCACCGGGTCGTAGTACCGGTTGCGCCGATACATCTGCCCCGTGTTGTCGCGCCCGGCGCGCTGGGGCGCTGGCCCCGGGGAGAGGGAGGCACGATGAACGAGAATAAGACGACACCGTCACCGTGGGGTGGGTGGCTGCTCCACGCCGTGATCGGGACCGGCCTCACCGCCGTGCTGGCGTGGCTCGCGGCGCCTCCGGTCGCCGTGCTCGTGGCGGTGCTCGCGATGGGGATCGCGCACGAGATCGGTGACGGCGACTTTCTGCAGGCAAACGGCGGGCCGTGGAACGGCGTGCTCGATGTGCTGGCGTTTCTACCGGCGGCGATCGTGTTCTTGGCGATCCACATCTAGCTAGGTGCTCGAAAAGAGGTTACAGCGCCGCCGCGGAGTGCGCGAGTGAACTCGCGACTCGGCATCTGCCCGTAAACGGGCCGGGCTGCTCCGCTTCAGCGGAAGGGGCCGAGCCGCGGCTCTCAGCCGCGCATCACGGCACGGCGTGTGCCAGACCTTATTCAGCAGCCTGTGGAGCAACCGAGCGGAACGCTCGGGCTGGCGCAGCCGGCGGGCGGATGACCCGGGCGGGGATCGAACCCGCGGCCTACGGATTAAAAGTCCGTTGCTCTACCAACTGAGCTACCGGGTCGGACTCCGCCCAAACTTCACATCGCGCCCGGGCTTAAACAAGCGGCCGCCGCGGGCCAGTCTCGCTCCACGAGCGGTGCCGACGCCACGACGTTCCCGACGACGAGCGTCGCGGGAGGCTCGAGCCCGGCCGCATCCACGCGCTCGGCGAGCGTCCTGAGCGTACCGATCACACTGCGCTGCTCGGGCAGCGTGGCGCTCGCGATCACCGCCGCCGGCGTCTCCTCCGACATGCCGTGCGCGATCAGCCGCGCCGTGATCTCTGGAAGCGCACGCAGTCCCATCAGGAACACCAGCGCCGGCAGCCGCGCCAACGCGCCCCAGTCGAGATCCGATGCCTCGCCGCATTCGTGACCCGCGACGACTGCGAACGCCGACGCGTAGTGGCGGTGGGTCACGGAGATGCCTGCGGCGGCGGGCGCGGCAATCGCCGACGTCACACCCGGCACGACCTCGTGCCGCACGCCCGCGGCGCGCAGCGCCTCGCACTCCTCGGCGCCCCGGCCAAACACAAAGGGGTCTCCGCCCTTCAGGCGGACGACGATACTGCCACGCCGGGCCTGCTCTATCAGCAGGGCGTTGATCTTCTCCTGCGCGATCGGATGCCCTTCCCCACCCGATCGCTTCCCGACGAAGATCCGTTCCGCCCACGGCGGCGCCTCGTCCAGGAGATCTGGATGCACCAGGCGGTCGTACACCACGACGTCGGCCGCCTGAAGACGTTCGAGGCCCAGCCGCGTGATCAACCCCGGCTCTCCCGGACCCGCGCCCACGAGGTAGACGATGCCGTCCGGCGCGGGGTGCCCGGCGCGCTTGCCTGTCGCGGCCCCCACCAGCTGGTCGATGCGGCGTCGGGCGCCCGCGACGTCGCCCCGTCGCACCGACTCGATCGCGTCGGAATCGACGATGCGGTACCACAGCCGGGTGCGCACACTCACGTCGCGGACTCTCCGCGCCAACTCGGCCCGCAGCTCGCCCAACAGCTCGAGCAGTGTCGCGTATTCCGGTCCGATCAGCCGCCCGATCCGCTCGCGCAGCCGCACGGCGAGCGCGGGACTCTTCCCCGCGGTCGAGACAGCCACCGCGATGTCGCCCTGACGGTGGATCGCGGGGGCAATGAAGCTGCAGTGCGGCAGATCGTCCACCGCGTTGAGCAAGACGCCCCGGGCTTCGGCCTCGACCCACACCGCGCGGTTCGCGGCGCGATCGTCGGTCGCCGCGATCGCGAGAAACGCGGCCGCTAGGTCACCAGGACGATACGGCCGCCGCTCGATCGTGACCGCCCCCGCGGCCTCCAGATCGTCGAGCCGCCGAGACACACTCGGGCTGATGACGGTCACCCGCGCGCCGGCATCGAGCAGCCCCACCACCTTCTGCTCCGCGATCGCGCCACCGCCCACCACCACGGCCCGGCGGCCGCGCAGGTCGAGGAACACCGGATAGAAGTGCGTCACGGCGCGGCCTCCGCGACGGCGCCGGTGCGTAACTCGTCGCTGCCGATGCGGCAGCAGAAATCCCCCAGGCCCTCGCCCGGCAGGCGCTCGGCGCGGTAGCGCTCCAGCAGCGGCCGCACCCGGGCGACGAGCCGGTGCCGCGGCACGAGGTCGGCGTACTCCGTGGCGAGCCTGGTGCCGAGCACGCTTCCTCCCACGAAGATCGTGTACTTGTCCGCCGACCGGCCCACGAACGCGAGATCGGCCGTGTAGGGGCGCGCGCAGCCGTTGGGGCAGCCCGTCATCCGCACGGTGAGCCGCAGGTCCGCGAGCCCGAGACGCTCCAGCTCGCCCTCGAGCTCGTCGATCACGCCCGGCAGCGCCCGCTCGGCTTCGGCGAGCGCCAGGCCGCAGGTCGGGAGCGCCGGACAGGCCATCGACCAGCGCCTGACGGTCGAAATGACGCCCGCCGGGTGCACGCCGTGGTCCGCCAGCATCGCGTCCAGCGCGGCCCGGCGCCGCTCGGCGATGCCCGTGAGCAGCAGGTTCTGCTGCGGCGTGAAGTGGACGCCGGCCCGGAATACTTCCACGATGCGCCGGACGCCGGTCCGGAGCCGCACATCCTCCGTATCCTGGATGCGCCCGTTTTCGATGAACAGCCCGTAGAACGAGCTGCCGCCTCCCTGATCGTGCCACCCCAGGTGGTCGTGCACGTCGCTGATGCGGACCGGAGCGGGCGGCGGCAGTGGCCGGCCGAGCCGCTGCTCCACCTGCGCCCGGAACCAATCGAGCCCCCGGTCGTCCAGCAGATACTTGAGGCAGCGCGTGACGGCGGTCGCTGCGGTCGCCGTAATCGCGCTGCAGGGTGATCACAGCCTCCGCGACGGCGACCACGTCCTCCGGGGTAGCAAACCCCAAGGGGTCGGCGAGTCGGGGGTAGGTGACTTTCTTGCCGTGGGTCATGCCGAGCCCCCCGCCCACCAGCACGTTGAACCCCGCGACCGAGTCCCCGTCGGGAATCACCACAAACCCCAGATCGTTGCTGTAGACGTCGGTGCAGTTGTCGTCCGAAAATGCGATCGCCGTCTTGAACTTCCGGGGGAGATAGCGCTGGCCGTAGATCGGCTCGGGCGCCGGTGCGCCCTCGGCGACCTGATCGCCGTTGAGCCAGATCTCGTGGTAGGCCCGGGTCCGAGGCAGCAAGCGCGCCGAGATGTGGCGGGCCACGGCGAGCGCCTGATCGCGCAATCCACCGGGCAGCGGCGCCGGGCAGCACATCACGTTGCGCTGCACGTCGCCGCAGGCGCCGAGCGTCGTGACCAGCGCGTCGTTCAAGGCGCGGATGGTGGCTTTCAAGTCGCCCTTCACTACGCTGTGAAACTGGTTGTCCTGTCGCGTGGTGACCCGCAGCGTGCCGTTGCCGTACCGTCCCGCCAGCTCGTCGAGTGCCAGGTACTGCTCGGCGGTGACGACGCCGCCCGGGATCTTGCAGCGGACCATGAAAGCGTAGGCGGGGTCCAGGCCGGCATCGCTCCGCTGCCGGCGCGTGTCCCGGTCGTCCTGCTGGTAAACGCCGTGGAACTTGAGCAGCTGCGCGGCTTCGTCCTCGAAATGGCTGGTGTCGGCGGCGAGCTCCGGCGCGAGCGAGCCGCGCAGCCCGTGGCTCGCCTGCTTGATCTTCTCGACGGCGCTCACATCCGCGTGCTTGTCGGCCATCCTCACTCCTCCCTGCTTGGATCGATCGATCACACAAAAACGACGAGCCCGCTTCCCGAATCGGGAAGCGGGCCCGCATCGCGTTGCACGTCGTCTCGGAACTAGCTCACGTTCGTCCGGTACCGCACCACCGTGCATCGCCCATGCGTCCGCTTCCCCACGGGAGCGCACACATCCCTCGACAGCACGGACAACAGCGGGTGGCGATACGGGTGCTCAGCATACTGGAACGGACCTTACCAAGCCTGCCCGGGCGCTGTCAACCAGCCGTGGTGGCAAACCTCCCCGGCCGTCTGTACTTGCACCACCTGACCGCGTGGGCGCCGCGGGCGTGGCCTCCGTCACGCATGTTACGCCCGCTGGACCGGCAGGCTCTTTAGCACGCATGCGACCACACCCGTGGCGTGCCGGGTTACCGGCTCGTGACACCACCGATCGGGCCGTCGTGGAACGAATGGCGGCGGGGGACGGAGGTGCGGTCCGCGAGCTGCTGGCGCGCTACCGCAGCACCCTCTACGCAACCGCCTACGCCGCACTGGTCGACCCCGAGCAAGCCGAAGCGGCCGTGGCCAGCACCTTCGAGCAAGCGTGGCGCACCGCGGCCCGGTTTCTGACCACGCGCGGGACCGTGTCAGGCTGGCTCACCCACCTCACCCGGCTCAACGTCGCGGCGCTGTCGGCAGGCTGGCCTCCCCTGTAGCACCGCAGCTTCCCGGTCGGCGGGTGACTCTAGCCGAGCGGTGATCGAGCCCCGAGATTTGGCTCCATGAAGCCACCTCTGCTCCTCACGCTGGGTCTGTGTGTTTGCTCCGCCGGCATCGCGGCGACCCAGACCAAGCGCATCGACCTCTCCGACTTACAGAAGCTCGTCAACGTCTCCGACCCGCAGATCGCCCCCGATGGGAAATCGATCGCCTGTGTCGTGTCGCGCGTGAACTGGACCGACGATCGGTTCGACGCGAATCTCGTGTTGGTCGACATCGCCACGGGCGCGCAGCGCACGCTCACATACGATCGGAAGGGCATCACCGCGCCGCGCTGGTCCCCCAGCGGGGATCGCCTCGCGTTCATCGCGACCGCGGGCTCGGGGGACAAGGCGGCGCCGCAGGTGTTCGTGCTCGACATGCGCGGCGGCGAGGCTCGTCAGATTACCGAGGCGGCGAACGGCGTGGAGCAGTACGCCTGGAGGCCCGACGGAGCCGACATCGCCTACGTCACCGCCGACGACGCCGAGAACAAGAAGGAGATCGAGGCGCACAACGACGCCTTCGAGGTGGGCGACGACGGCTATCTCACCACCGCGGCCCCCACGCCGTCGCACCTCTGGATCGTGCCGGTCGGCGGTGGGACGGCGCGGCGCCTGACCCGCGGCGCGTGGAGCCTGGCCAAGAGCCAGCCCCCCGGCCCGCCCTCCTCGCCGCTGGCCTGGTCGCCCGACGGCAAGTCGATCTTGTTCACACAACAGGCCACGCCCCATTTCGGCGACGCCGATCAGTCGGTGCTGATGGTGCTCGACGTCGCCACGAGTGAGAGTCGCAAGCTCACCGCGCATAAGGCGTTCGAAGGCTACGCCACGTACTCGCCCGACGGCTCGCGCATCGCGTACTGGTACCCGCGCGACGGCGATCCCAACAATGTGAACGAGATTCACGTAACGACCGCGGCCGGGGGCGACGGGACGGTTCAGACCCGCGCCGTCGACCGTAACCTGGTGCGCGCGGTGTGGATGCCCGACGGCAAGTCGTTGCTCTTGGGCGGTCACGACGGGACGCGCACCGCTTTGTGGCTCATGCCGCTGGGTGGCGCGGCCAAGCGCATCGACCTGGGCGAGGTCAGCCCGGCGTGGGGCTTCTGGATCGATGTCTCGGTCGGCAAAGACGGCGCGATCACATTCGCGGGCAGCACCCCCGACCGGCCGACCGAGCTGTATTACCTCGCGTCGGCAGCGGCGCCGCCGCGCCGGCTGACGAACCTGAACGCCGAGGTCGCCGCCCGCCAGCTCGGCAGCATGGAGCGGTTCGAGTGGCCGGGGCCGGACGGCTTCCAGAGCGATGGCGTCGTGACCTACCCGCCCGGCTTCGTCAAGGGCAAGAAGTACCCCCTCGTGCTCATCATCCACGGCGGACCGACGGCGGCCTCGGTGCGCGCGTTCAGCCTGTTCAGCCAGGCCGTGGCCGCGCACGACTACATCGTGTTCTCGCCCAACTACCGCGGCTCGGACAACCTCGGCAACGCCTACCAGCGCGCCATTTTCAACGACGCGGGCGGCGGCCCGGGGCGGGACGTGATGGCCGGGATCGCGGCGCTCGTGAAGCTCGGCGTCGTGGACACGACCCGCATCGCGGTCTCCGGATGGTCGTACGGCGGCTACATGACGAGCTGGTTGATCGGGCACTACCACGTGTGGAAGGCGGCCGTCGCCGGGGCCGCGGTGACGAACCTCGTGGACCAGTACAATATGGCCGACTTCAACGTGCTGGAACGGTACGGCTTCGCGGGCTTCGGCTCTCCGTGGACGGGGCAGGCGCTCCAGGCCTATCGCGACCAGTCACCGATCTCGTATGC
>DASPXE010000108.1:0-4068 GCA_035637455.1 Gemmatimonadales bacterium | reverse complement strand
CCGGCGGGGATGGTGTCCGGCGCGCTGAACGCGTAGTCGGTGGCGGTGATCGTGACGACGTTCGGCGCGGCGGCCTGAGACGCCGGCCTGGCACAGGCGGCGCACGCTACGAAGCCGGCGACAAGCAGACAGGATCGCATGGTTCAGTTTCCTTTCGACGGTGCGGCGTTGCGCCGTGGGTCAGCGGCGTCCCAGCAGCGCGATGCCGGAGAAGCGACGGAACTCTTCCCGCTTGCGTTTCGGGTACAACCGGCCGAGCAGACCCCACAGCCAGGCCAAGCGCATCGTCCGTTTGAGTCGCAGTGATTCCTCCCAGGTCGAGCGGAACTCGGTCTCGCGCCAGCCGAACGGCTCGAAGAACCGCGTCCCTTCGGAAGGGGCGAACCGAAACGGCGCGTTGCTGGTGACGGCGCGACCCCACGTCCGCTCCATCATCTTGAGTAGCCCGGGCGAGGCGAGGTCGATCAGCCACCACCCGAACGACGCCTGCGCGGCGAGATCGCCGGCGAGCGCCCCGACTTGCTCGCCCGTGAGATAGATGAGCAAGCCTTCGCTCACCACCAGCACCTGCCGCGCCGCGCCGCCGATCTGCGCGAACAGAGCGCGCCGGCGCGCCGCATCCGTGAGATCGACGCCGACCTGTTCCAGCGCACACACGGGCCGCTCGCCCGCCAGCTGCTCCTGCTTGTAGACGATCACGTCGGGGAAGTCCACTTCGACCCAACGGAGCGAAGGAGCGAGCGGCAGCCGGTACGGTCGCGTGTCCAAACCGGCGGCGAGGTTCAGCACCGTTCCGACGGCGTCGCGCGCAATCGCCCGTAAGATCAGCTCGTCCATCACCGCCGTCCGCACGATCATCGCCCACGC
The DNA here is from genome assembly GCA_035637455.1 of Gemmatimonadales bacterium. Classification (GTDB taxonomy): domain Bacteria; phylum Gemmatimonadota; class Gemmatimonadetes; order Gemmatimonadales; family GWC2-71-9; genus 20CM-4-69-16. The sequence goes on along the minus strand of DASPXE010000108.1, from coordinate 3,201 downwards.
CCAGGTCCGGCCCTTCGGCATGGAGGCGAGAATCTGCTCGCCGCGCGGTCCCGCTAGCCGCCGCGCGTAGGGGTCGTGGAACAGCGCGTCCGGCCGCTCGGACTCCATGGCGCGATACAGCGCGACCCAGCGCGCGGTATCGGAGACGTGCTGGATGGTTCCGGACGCTTCGCTCACGCTGCGCCTCGACAATCGCGGGCCGGAAAGCTACAGCGGCTGGTGCGCGGCGTCGAGCGCCGTACCTTTCGTCGCGTGGGTGATCGCGCAATCCACTTATCGGTCGTCGTGCCCGTGCGCAACGGGGCGGATCGCCTCCCGGCGCATCTCGCGGCGCTGCGGTCGTTCGCGTGCGCTCAGGACCGCCCTACCGAGCTGGTCCTGGTCGACGACGCCAGCGAGCCCGCGGCCGCCCGCTTGCTCACGGAGTTCGGCCGCGACGCGGCGGAGGTGGCCGTGCTCCGGAACGAGGCGAACCGGGGCAAGGGCTTTTCGGTCGCCCGGGGGATGCTGGCCGCCCGAGGACGCTACCGCGTGTTCACCGACGCCGATCTGGCGTATCCGGTCGACGAGATCGCGCACATGGTGCGCCAGCTCGAGACCGGGAGCGACGTGGCGATCGCCTGCCGCGTGCTTCCCGAGTCGCGCTACCTCATGAGTCCGTCGTTCTTCCACTACCTCTACACCCGGCACGTGATGAGCCGGGTGTTCAACCGCGTCGTGCGGCTCGTATTGTTGCCGGGCATTCTCGATACCCAGGCCGGCTTGAAGGGCTTCACGGCGCGTGCGACGGAGCTGATCTTCCCGCGGCTCACCATCGCCGGCTTCGGCTTCGACGTCGAGCTGCTCTACATCGCCAAGCAGCACGGCCTGACGGTCGCGCAGGCGGCGGTCCACTATCGGTACGACGACGAGCCGAGCACCGTCCGCTTCGCGGCGGACGCGGTCGAGATGCTCGAGGACCTCGTGAAGATCCGCTGGAACGCCTGGCGGGGGCGCTACGGCTGACGCGCGGCGCCTCGTCGTGAACGCCGACGACTTCGGCCTATCGGCCGGCGTGAACCGCGGGATCCTGGAAGCGCACGCGGCGGGTGTGGTGTCCTCGGTCTCGGTCCTCGTGAACACGCCGGGGTGGACCGACGGCGCGCGGCAGCTGCGCGACATCGGGCCCGGGCTCGGGGTCGGATTGCACCTCAACCTGACGACGGGCCGGCCCGTCTCGTGGGGTGGAAGCCTGAGCGACGCCCGCAGTGGCTGGTTCCATCCGTTGCGGCGGCTCATCCCGCGCGCGCTCGCGGGACGCGTCGATCCGGGGGACATCGCGATCGAGTGCGCAGCGCAGATCGCGCGGCTGCGCAACGCGGGACTCGTCGTCACCCACCTGGACAGCCACCGGCACGTGCACGTGCTGCCAGGGGTGTGGGGGCCGGTCGTGGAGACCGCCCGCCGGGAAGGGATTGGAGTCGTCCGAGTGCCGCTCGAGCCGTATAGCGTCAACGTGATGAGCTGGCGGGCCTTGCTCAAGAAAGCGACGCTGCGGCTGGCCTGGAGCGTTGCGGCAGGCGAGGCGGCGCCGCCGCTGCGCCGCCCGGACCGCTTCGTCGGCATCTCACTCCAAGGCAGCCCGCGCTTCCTGCCGTGCCTGCTGGCCCTCCTCGACCACCTCGAGCCGGGCACCACCGAACTGATGGTGCATCCCGGCCATCCCGACGGGGAGCTCGCGGCCTGGGACGACTACGCCGCGCCGCGCGCCCGGGAGCTGGCCGCGCTCATGCGCCCCGAGGTTCGGGAACGGTTCCGGCGAGGGCGCTTCCGGCTGATTCACTTCGGAGCGCTGTAGCGAACAGCTCCACCTGCATCGCACACCACGCCACGAGGCAAGGAATGCCCTTGATGCGGTAGGGAATCAGGATCTCCGACTTCACCCACCGCGGCACGATGTCCACGTCGTGGACCACCATCACCAGCAGCGTGAGCGCGAGGATCGCGGTCTTGAGACGGCTCGAGGCGGAGCTCACGCACCAGACGACGATGCCGGTGTAGGCGATGACAAATGTCGCCCGTTCCGATTGATGGTTGAAGAGCACCACGTAGACGAGCACCGAGCAGAGCACGAGGCGCCGGAACGCCGCGTCGCTCCAGCGCCCCCTCCGCCGGCCGAGCGCGAGCGGGGCCACGAGCAGCGCCGTGCCCGCGAGCTGCACCGGCCAGTTGGGCCAATCGGTGCCGAGCGCCATGTAGAGATACTGCATCAGCGAATAGCCCCGGTTCAGCGTGTCCGACGCTTCGATGGCGCGCCACGAGCGGTACTGGGCGATGAGCTGCGGCGCGGGCACGGCGAGGAGCGGCAGGACGACGAGCGCCGTCGCGACGCCAAGGAAGAGGAGACCGAACCGCGCGCGCCGCGGGTGGAACACCGCGACCGGGAGCAGGGCCAGCGGGAACAGCTTGATCGACGCGCCCAGCGCCAGCTCGCTCGCCGCTTCGAGCTGGCGGCTGCGCTCCAGCGCGACGAAGGCCAGCACCATGAGCGCGGCGACCAGCGCGTTGCTCTGCCCGTACTGCATCGCGAACAGCACCTCGAGGTACAAGAGCCCGAGTGCGAGCGTGGCCTGGCGCTGCGGCAGGAGGCGCTCGAGCGCGTACCAGAGGAGCAGCGCGTTGAGCAGGCTCCAGCAGAGGAACGCCACGGCGAACGGCAGATAGGCGAGCGGCGCGAATAGCAGTGCGAACGTCGGGCTGTACTTGTAGAAGTCGAGATGCTGCTCGGGGTGTGCCGCGTACAGATCGCGACCGGCGAGGAGGTTGAAGGTCGCCGAGCGGAACACGCGAAAGTTGTTGGACGGGCGGAGCACGCCCTGCTGCAGCGTGACGAGCAGGGCGCTCGCCACGTACAGGCCGAGCAGCCAGCGACGGGGACGTGCCATCCTGGGGAGCGCCGGACGCACGGCGACGGCTACCGGGTCGAGACCGGCCCCTTCAGGTATTGATCCAGCCAGTCGATCCAGCGCCGGTACACGTCCGTCGTCCGTACCGGATCTCCGGGGAAATGACCGTCGACCGGGTACGCGACGAACTTGACGGGCACGCCGTTGTCCCGCAGCGCGTGGTACAGCTCGTAGGACTGCGTGACCGTGACGCGCGCGTCGCGCACATCCGAAAGGATCAGCGTGGGAGTCTTCATCGCGGCGGCATACGAGATCG